>JBCKPH010000023.1:0-29164 GCA_038901755.1 Burkholderiaceae bacterium
GCGTTGTTCAAGAAGCACGGCCTCAACGCCGAGTTTGTTGCCCGATCGGGCAGCGTGGCCGCCGTTGCGGCCAAGTTCGCCGACGGTGGCGGTTTCGACCTGCTGATCATGGGCTCGCATGGCCACGGCAACCTCGGCAACCTGATTCTGGGTTCGGTCGCCACCCGGGTGCTGGCGAGCAGCAAGATCCCGGTCCTGTTGGTGCGCTGATTAGTTAGGGAGCGAGAAAACGCAGCTGCGTCGGCTCGATGCCCAGGCGCACCGCCTCCCCCGGCTTGAACAGAGTCAGGCCGGCGAAGTGCGCCTGATTGGCGACGAGCAGTTTCTCACCAACCCGCACCCGGTAACGTGAAAGTTCACCGAGGAATTCGGAGCTTTCAACTCGGCCATCAAGCCAGATCCTCGACCGATCCTCCGGCCCGTCGCGCGGCAAGATTTGAACCGTATGGGGCCGAAACGCCAGGGTCCAAGCGCCGGCATCCGGGCTGCCATCGACGCGCGGCAACACCAGGTTCCCGATGCCATCGGCGGCAAAGCTGAAGCTCTCACGGTTCACCTGGGTGACGCGGCCATCAAGCAGATTGGCGGTCCCGACGAAGCCGGCGACGAAGCGGTTCGCCGGATGGTCAAACAGCTCGGAAGCCGCCCCGACCTGCTGCAGCACGCCCTGATCCAGCACCGCCATCCGGTCCGCCGTGGTCATCGCCTCTTCCTGGTCGTGCGTCACAAAAATGGTGGTGAGTCCAAGGGTTCGCTGCAGATTCTTCAGCTCTTCGCGCATCTGGACCCTCAGGTTCTTGTCCAGATTCGACAGGGGCTCATCGAGCAGCAGCATCTTGGGCTCGATGACGATGGTGCGCGCCAGTGCAACGCGCTGCTGCTGCCCGCCCGAGAGCTGATTTGGCCGGCGTTCACCATACCGCGACAGGCCAACCAGTTCCAGTGCCGCGCCGACCTTCTGGCGAATCGACGCTTTCGGCTCCTTGCGTTCCACCAAACCAAAGGCAACGTTGTTCCAGACGCTCATATGCGGCCACAGCGCGTAGTTCTGAAACACCATGCCGACATTGCGCAAATGCGGCGGCGTTGCGCTGATGTCCTTGCCGTCGATCAGCAACTCGCCACGCTGTTGCTGGTTGAAGCCGGCGATCAATCGCAGCAGCGTTGACTTGCCGGAACCCGAGGGGCCGAGCAAGGCAAAGAATTCGCCCGGCTCGATTCGGAGATTGAGGTCCTTCAAAACCTCGGTCTTGCCATAGCTCAGGCTGATATGGCGGGCTTCCAGCGAGACCTTGTTCAGCTTCATGCCACGGCTCCGGTGGCGTAGAGCGGGCCGCGCGACTTTTCCATGACGCGATGCGACAGGTAGGTGCCGAAGGCGACCACGGCGACGGCGATCACACCGAGAGCTGCGCCGGGCCCGCGCCCAGCGATGCTCTGCATGTAGAGGTAGATGCCGTAGCTCATCGGCGCCTGGCTCTGCGCCGAAGTGAGCAGGATGGTGGCCGACAGTTCCACCGCGGCCGTGATGAAGCTGGTGACGAACCCGGCCAGGATGCCGCCCAGCATCAGCGGCACCATGATGCGGCGCACCGTGCTGAGCCGGCCCGCGCCCAGGCTGCTGGCGGCCTCCTCCAGCGAGACATGCACCTGCTGCAGCGCCGCCATGCAGGAACGCAGGGCGTAGGGCAGGCGGCGCACGGCGTAGGCGATCATGATCAGGACCCAGGTCGCCACCACGGGCGTGTCGGTGAATGGCACATTCACCCCCTTGAACATGCGCAGGTAGCCGATGGCCAGCACCAGGCCGGGAATGGCCAGCGCAATGGAGGCCAGATAGTCCAGCCATTGGCACGCCGGCAACTGGGTGCGGTAGATCAGGTAGGCGATGGCCGTGCCCAGCAGAATGTCCAGGCCCGCCGCCAGCAGGCAGTACTTGAGCGTGTTGTAGATCATCAGCTTGGAGTCGGTGAACACCGTGCCGTAGTGCGCCAGCGTGTAGCTGTCGGGCAGCACCGAGAAGCTCCAGACCTTGGAGAACGACATCAGCAAGATGCCGATGTGCGGCGCCAGGGTGACCAGCAGCACAAACACCACCCAGCCGTAACCGAGCACGGCCTCCCAGCCACGCAAGCTGCGCCGCCGCAGAGAATGGCCGCCTTTTTGCAGCGTCGAGTAGTCCCTGCCCTTCATCATGCGGGCAGCCATCCACAGCGCCAGGATCGAGAAGGCAATCATGATCACGCTGATCACGTAACCCATCGGATCCTCCAGGCCCATCGAGGTGATGCGCAGGTAGGCCTGCGGCGCGAGCATGTTGGTCACCCCCATCACCAGCGGCGTGCCGAGATCGTCGAATACCTTGACGAACACGAGGGCCGCGCCGGCCAGATAGCCGGGCAGCGAGAGCGGGAAGATGATGCGCCAGAACAGGCGCCAACCCTTGGCGCCCAGGTTCATCGCCGACTCCTCCATGGCGCCGTCGATGTTTCGCATCGCCGCCACCAGGTTCAGCAGGATGAAGGGAAAGTAGTGGATGGTCTCGACAAAGGTGACTCCGACCAGGCCATCCATGATTGGAACGGAGAAACCGAACAGGTCGTTCAGCACCAGGTTGACCGAGCCGTTGCGGCCGAAAATCAATTGCAGCGCGACGGCTCCGACAAAGGGCGGCATGATCAACGGCAGCACGCCCAGCGTCTGGATCAGCAGCGCGCCACGAAACTCGAAACGCACCGTCAGGTAGGCCAGCGGGATGGCAATGACCGAGGCAAAGAACACCGACGCCAATGCCACAGAAAGGCTATTGAGAAAGGACTCGCGCATCAGCGTCTGGTTGAAGAAATTGCCAAAGTGACCGAGCGTCGCCGCCCCGGTTTCGTTGACAAAGGCGGTGTAGATGACCAGCGCGATCGGCACCAGCAGGAACAGGGCCAGAAAGGCCAGCACCAGGGCTGCCAGCGTCCATGGCCCCCAGGCGATGCTGCGCCAGGCCTTTCGGGGCCCAGGCGACGAGGCTGGTTCGGTCAGAACGGCGGACATGAATCGACTTTCAAGATGCGGCAGATCCCGCACGTGGCGAGCCGCGCGCAGACGCGGGGCGAGCCCCAGGCTACTTGATCAGCGCCGCCGCTTGACCGGCCAGCTCACCGGCCTTGGCGTAGTTCGCCTTGGCCTTGGTGCTCCACAGATCTTCCAGACCTGTCAACTGCTTGGCCACTTCAACTTCCTTCTTGTTCCTGCGAAACAGTTCGAGAAATTGTTCGTCCTTGATCATCGAATCCGATACCAGCGGCGAGTAGGCAAAGCTGCGCGCCTGTTTCAGAAGTTCGGCGGCCTGGGCGTTGGGTTTGGCCTTGAGCTTGCGCTCGGCGTCATGGATGGCGCGGGTCGCCGCCTGCAATTCCTTCAAGCGGAACGTCACCATCTGGTCAAACAGGCTAACCACCACCTGGTAACGATCGCTGGAAAGGTCCGCATTGAACTGGACCTTGGCGCGCTTGGCGATTTCAAGCGCATCCGGGTAGTTGGCCGGCACCTTGTTGCCAAAACTTGCATTGGGCAGGATCGGCAGGCGGCTGATCTTCGGGTCAAACAGCAGCTCCTGCCCTTCGCGTGACAGCGTGAAGGCGATGAATTTCTTGGCTTCTTCGGCGTTCTTGCCGCCCGCCACCAGGGCGATGTTCGCCGGCACCACCGCGGTGACGGTGGGATAGTGAAACTCGACCGGAAAGCCCGAGTACTTGCCGGCAAGGCCGAAGAAGTCGATCACCAGACCGACGCCGTACTGGCCGCTGTTGACGCCGTCCGGCACGGCAAAGCTGCGGTCCGTGACGGCCGCGCAGTTCCCCGCGATTTGCAACAACTGGGTCCAGCCGCGCTCCCAGCCCTCACCCTGCAGAATCGTTTCCACTGTCAGGTGCGTCGTTCCCGAGCGCGACGGCGAGGACATCGCGACATGGCCGAAGTACTCAGGCTTGATCAAATCGGCCCACTCGCGCGGCGCCGGCAGCTTGTTGGCCGCCAGGTAGCGCGTGTTCCACATCAGCCCGTAACCGGCCAGCGCCTGTCCGTAATACATGCCCTGGGGATCGTTCAGCGGGTAGTTGCCGATCTTCGCCGGCGCCTGTGGGTTCTTCACTTCAGGGGCCGGCTGCAGCAGCTTGTCGCGCGCCAGCACCTCGAAGGCGTCCGGCGCCGAAGCCCACATCACGTCCGGGCGCTGGCCGACCGGTAGCTCCTTGATGTAAGCAATGGCCGCTGTAGTGTTCTTGTTCAAGATCTCGATCTTGATGCTTGGATTGCGGGCTTCGAAGGCCTTTTTGTAGGCCTCGGTCAGCTCCTTCGGAAACGATGTGACCACCGCCACGGTTCCGGCCTGGGCCGCAAAAAAAGCACTCATCAGGCACAGGCTCAGGGTGCGAAAGGTGAATCGGCTGGTCATCGTTGCCTCCTTCATGGTCGAATTGCGAATCTCTTGAATATAGCCGCCCCGTGATGTATGACGGGAAATGGCGCGTTGACCAAAGGGGAATCTCGCTGCGGCGAGTGTCAGTTGCAACACATGCATTCGCCGCCGGGGGATTGCGTTTTACGAATGGACTGGTTATGGTTGAGCCCAGAATCGGCGCATCGGCGTGCGCTGCAACGCAACAATCAGGGAGTCGGGGTCGTGCGCCGTTTGGCAGTCTGTTCAGCAGCCCCGCGAATCCGAATTGGGATTTGCCGTCAGGGACACGGCCGTGCCTGCGCGGCGCAGTGGGAACTCGCCAGATTGGTGTTGTTCCGTAGGATATTCAGGCCGTTCTGCGCTGCGCGACCGGCTGCATTTCGTTGGACCTCTTTGCCATTAGACTGTGGCTCATGTCGCTTCTGGACCTCTGGAAAAAGTCACCTGAGCAGCTGCAAGGCAAGCAGGTCCAGCAACTCGTCGCTATCGCAGGCGATGGAAAACTCACTGACGAGGGCAAATGCTCGAAAGAGTTTCGGGATTTCCTTGCAAGCGTACCGTCTGCGCATCTCGCCAGGTACTGCGAGCAGTGCCTATCGCCGGGGTTCCCAGACTCTGGCTTCGCGTTACAGGACATCGTCAATGAGGTAGGCGCCCGCCTTGGCGCGGTCGCCACCCGAGGACGCTATCGCGGCACTGTCAAGCACACAGGGTTTGATGGTCTGTGGGTGTTTCCTAGCGGCCAGGCCATAGTGGTTGAAGTCAAGACAACGGACACATACCGGATCGACCTCAACACAACCGCGGGCCACCGGCGGGACCTGCTGGCTTCCAACGCGGTGACGGAAGCCAAGTCGTCAATGCTCTTTGTTGTGGGGCGGCAAGACACCGGCGACCTTGAGGCACAGATCCGTGGCTCCCGGTACGCCTGGGACATTCGGCTCATCTCGGTGGATGCACTGCTGCGGCTCATGGCGATCAAGGAAGAAGTAGAAGACCCGGCAGTCGTCCAGCGAATTCACAGCATCCTGATACCTCGTGAGTTCACGCGCCTTGATGCAATCGCCGACATACTTTTCTCGGCTGCCGAAGAAATAAAGCAAGACGAAGAAGCTGTGGAAATTGAAGACACCGCATTTCCAGCCGGGAAAGAAGGCCCGAAGTTCAAACCCGCCGCATTCCACGACGCTTGCGTAAAGCGTGTGCAGGCAAAGCTTGGCGTCTCTCTTGTCAAGCGCAGTCGCGCCGGGTACTCGTCGCCCGACAAAGTTGTCGCGCTGAACTGCTCCGTATCCAAAGAACACAACCCGGATACCAATCCGAACTACTGGTTCGCCTTTCATCCACACCAGCAAGAGTTCCTTGGCGCGCACGCCCAAGCGTACGTTGCCTTCGGATGTGGCAGCAGTAAGCGCGTCATCCTCATCCCTTTCAAGGCATTCAAACCGTGGCTCGAGGCCTCTTGGACCACGACCAACGGTGACCGTACGTATTGGCACGTGGTCATCTATCGAAAGGGCAATAAGTACACGATGCGCCGCAAAAAGGGGGAGAAGACGATTGACCTCACACAGTACGCACTGCCCGAAGAGGTCTAGCGCGAACGGTTGCCCCCTGAAGTTCAACACGCACCGAACAAGGGCAAGCCAATTTTGTGGCCGTTGATGTAACCTCCTCCAATGAACAACGCCACTTCGAACTTCAAGGATCTGCCTATCGCCGCGCGCATCCAGCTCGTCGAGGATATCTGGGACAGCATCGCGGAAGAGACCCCCGATCAGCTACGGCTCACGACCGACGAGCGCGCCGAGCTGCGTACGGATCGCCCCGCGCGGTGACTGCCGGAACGGCGACCGGGTTCAGGTCCTGGTCCTTGATCAGGCAGTTCCGATGCACGACCAGGGAACACAGATCAGGCGTGGCGCCCCAATGCCCGAGCAAGCGCGGCTTGACGTGTCCCAGCACCCTGCTGAGTAGCCGGCACACACCCGGAGATGAAGGACCCGATGAACCCCACTTTCACCGAACGCCAAGGGCAGTTCCTCGCCTACATCCATCAATACAGCATGGTCAACGGCTGCGCTCCCGCAGAGGCCGACATGCAGCGGTTTTTCCAGATCACGCCGCCGAGCGTGCATTCGATGGTGCTCACGCTTGAACGGCGCGGCTTGATTCGGCGCGTGCCGGGACAAGCGCGCAGCATCACGCTCGCCGTTCCGCCGGAATCGCTGCCGCCTTTGCAACGCGTCCAACCCATCCCTCGCCAGCGATGAAAACCACCACCAAGAGGCCCGGCGCTTGTTCGACGCCATCGGCAGGGGCTTTCATGATTCCATCTGCTATCACTTCGCGCTTGCATGAGCTATCAAAAAGCGCTAGCATTCCCGTCTGTGAAAGCCAAGCACAAAAAGACGCTGCAGGCGATATTTGCCCGACCAACTTCGCCGTCGATTGTGTTCTCTGATATCGAAGCACTGTTCGTTGCGTTGGGCGGCTCGGTCACTGAGCAGCGCGAGGGCTCGCGCGTCAAGATCGCGCTACAGGGTGAGTCGTGGCACTGCCACCGCCCTCACCCAGGCAAGGAAGCCAGGCGTTATCAGGTTGAAGAGGCGCGTGAATTGCTGGAACGTGTAGGAGTCAAGCCATGAATACCATGAGTCATAAGGGGTACACCGCCCGGGTTGAGTTCGACGAACGCGACAACATTTTTATCGGTCGCGTTCTTGGGTTGCACACCATGATCAGCTTCCATGGTGAAACGGTAAGAGCCCTGCGCGGCGCGTTCGTGACCGCCATCGAAGAGTTCTTGCGCGACTGCAAGGAACAAGGCGTGCGCCCGGAGAAGCCGGCGTCTGGCAAGCTGATGCTGCGCGTGCCGCCGGAGATTCACGGTGCGGCCCTGGTCGCAGCGCAGGCAGCAGGCAAGAGTCTCAATCAATGGGCAACCGAGGTGCTTGGAGAAGCTGTGCATGGGTAAGCAATTCCAGAGGGAGGGCAAAGCCTCGATGATTTCCTCGCAAAGTATTGGCCGCTGGCCGGCTCAGCAAATGCCGAGTTGCGGCGCCGCCCGGTACCGGCGCCAGAATCCAGCGCTTGTGTGCGCTCTCACACATACAGGACCACATTTGTGCCCTACCCTGTATGGGATTCGTGACACCCCTCGCAACCCTTTTCAGGAGCCCGCACCACCATGAATTCCACCAAACTTATTGGCATCATCCTGATCGCTCCGGCTGCCTCGGGCTTGTGTACGGCGGCTTCAGCTACACCAAGGAGACGACTGGCGTGAAGCTGGGCCCGATCAAGCTCAAGATCCAGGAGAAGGAACGCGTCAACGTACCGCTGCTCCTCAGCGCCGCGGGGATTGCGCTGGGCGTGTTCCTGCTGGTGGCCGGCGCACGCAAATAACGGTCGACAGCCTCCGGCAGCGCCAGGCCGCCGCCCCCTCACCCATCGAGTTCAGGGTAGCGACGGAAAATCCCGTCCTCGTTGAAGGCGATGCGGCGCTCGCTCACAAGGTAGGCGGCCAGGCGCCTGTGCTGCGGTACGCCGGCATGCAGCGCGGCAACCAATGGCGCCGTTTTCAGCGCACGCCGCGTAGCCTTGGGAAAGGCATACAGCAAGCCGTCGATCAATTGGAACAGCGACAGGTCCACGTAACTGAGCCGCGCGCCCAGCAGATGGGGCAATATCGACCCGGCGTTGCGCGGGTTGCGCGCCAGCACAGCCTCGAACCAGGCCAGAAATTTTGGCAAACGCAGGGTTCGAAATTCGCGCGCCGCGCGTCGGGCCTCGGGCTTCTGCTGCTCGTAGTACAGCGAACCGCCCACGGGATGATGGGTGTCGTGTGCTTCCTTCACCATGTCGGCAATGGTCAGTTGGATCTGGTGCGCCCAGAGCCGATCGGCCTCGCCCTTGCCCACCAGCTTCAACCGCGGCCCCAGATACAGCAGGATCGCCGCAGTTTGCGCAATGACGCGTTTGCCGTCCACCAGGACCGGTGGCGCGAACGGCGGGCGCTTGCTGTGCGGATCATGCAGCAACGCCAGCATGGCCCGCATGCCCTGCCCTTCGCGCTGGCTGCCGCGCGCCACATCCACATAGGGCGCTCCGGCGGCTTCGAGCGCCAGCCGGACAAATTCGCCGCGGCCCTGGATGCCGGGCCAGTAGTGCAATTGGTAGGCCATGCAGAACTATAGGTGGAGGTGGACTATGGGCTGGCAACCTGGCGCCAGCCCTCATGCCCCAACCATTCCCGCAAGGCCACGGCCCCTTTTGGTGTGATGTCCAGAGCGCGTGTTCCCGCGCGGCGCAGTAGCCAGCCCCGATCGAGGCAATGCGTGCAAATCATGGCGCCGAGCTGCCCGGCCACATGCGAGCGGCGTTCGCTCCAGTCCAGGCAGGGGCGGCAATAGGTCCGCTTTGTATCACCCGAGGCCTGCGCGCCTGCCGATACGATGCCCATGCGCTCCAGCACCGCGCTGGCGCGCTCGGTCACATGGCCCGCCTCGCCCTCAAACACCACCGCGCCATCGGCCAGCAGGCGGTCGGACATCGCCACGCCCAGGCGCCCGGCAATGTGGTCGTAGCAGGTGCGCGCGGTGCGCATCGCGGCATCCTTGGGGCTCGGCACCACGGCACGGCGCGGCGGCGCTTGGCGGGTCGCCAATTGCATGATGCCCTCGAGCACCTTGGCCACGTCGGGCGACGCCAGCCGGTGGTAGCGGTGCCGGCCACGCTGTTCGACGCGCAACAGCCCGGCGTCCACCAGTTGCGCCAGATGCCGGCTGCCGGTCTGGGCCGATACGTTGCCGGCGCGAGCCAGCTCGTGGGCCGTGAGCGAACGCCCATCCATCAGCCCCAGCAGCATGGCCGTACGTGCGGGCTCGCCCAGCAGCGAGGCAATGCGTGCAATCTGGTTGGTGTTCATGCGTGATGCTCCTTCGCAATGACGACGATAGCAGCGCCGCCGGCCCGATACTTCGCTCCAGAGCGAAGTATCCGCGTGTCCGACCGGGGCACCATTCCGGCTCCAAGGCACAAGGAGAAACGACATGACCCTCACCTGCTTCATCAGATACCAGATCGACCCGTTCCAGCGCGAGGCGTTCAAGACCTATGCCGAAAACTGGGGCCGCATCATCCCGCGCTGCGGCGGACACCTGGTGGGTTACTTCCTGCCGTTCGAGGGCACCAACGACATCGCCTGGGGGTTGATCTCGTTCGACAGCCTGGCCGCCTACGAAGCCTACCGCGTGCGCCTGAAAACCGACCCGGAGAGCCGCGAAAACTTCGCCATGGCTCAGGGCAAACGCTTTATCCTGCGCGAGGAACGCACTTTCAACGAGTTGGTGCCGGGCACCTTCAATGGGCTACCCCATCCACAGGAGTGAACACCATGCTGGCTGTGATTTTTGAAGTGACCCCGCATGAGGGCGAAACGCAGACCTACCTCGATGCGGCCGCAGCCCTGCGAGCGCAACTGGAGCAGATCGACGGCTTTATCTCGATCGAGCGCTTCCAGAGCCTGGGCCAGCCCGGCAAGCTGCTGTCGCTTTCCTACTGGCGCGACGAGCGGGCGGTGCAGTCATGGCGCAACCTTGAGGCACACCGTCGCACCCAGCGCTTGGGCCGCGAACAAGTGTTTGCCGACTACCGGCTGCGCGTGGCCCAGGTGCTGCGCGACTACGGCATGGACGACCGCGCCCAGGCACCCTATGATTCGCGACAGGTACACGGCTGATGCGGGCACTGCGCGAGGTCGTGAACCGGTTCGTACGGTCGGGCCAAGACCCGATTCAGCGGCCGTGTAACCGGCCCTGCCAAAGCCAGGCCGACTACTTCGCGCCCAACCCCATGGCCCGCGAGATCACCTCTTTCATGATCTCGTTGGTGCCGCCGTAGATGCGCTGGACCCGGGCATCGGCGTAGGCACGGGCGATCGGGTACTCCAGCATGTAGCCGTAGCCGCCGTGCAGTTGCAGGCACTCGTCGATCACCTTGCATTGCAGGTCGGTGCACCAGTACTTGGCCATGCTGGCGGTCGCGGTGTCGAGCTTGTCCTCCAGCAGCAGTTCCAGGCACTTGTCGACAAAGACCCGGCCGATCTGGACCTCGCTTTGCATTTCCGCCAGCTTGAAGCGCGTGTTTTGAAAGCTGGCCACCGTGCCGCCGAACACCTTGCGCTCTTTCACGTAGGCGATGGTGCGTTCTATCGCCGCCTGCGCCGAGGCGATGGCGCCGATGGCGATCTGCAGCCGTTCCCAGGGTAGCTGCTCCATCAGGCAGATGAAGCCGCGGTTCAGTTGCGCCGCGCCGCCCATCAGGTTCCCGGCCGGCACTCGCACCTCGTTGAAGAACAGATCCGAGGTGTCCTGCGCCTTCAGGCCCAGTTTCTTGAGACGCTTGCCCTTCTCGAACCCGGGCATGCCGCGCTCCACCAGGAACAGGCTGGTGCCCTTGGCGCCGGCCTCCGGATTGGTCTTGGCGACGACGATCACCAGGTCGCAATGCCAGCCGTTGGTGATGAAGGTCTTGCTGCCGTTCAGCACATAGTGGTCGCCGTCGCGAATGGCGGTGGTTCGCACCGCCTGCAGGTCGCTGCCGGCGCCGGGTTCGCTCATGGCGATGGCGCCAATCATCTCGCCGCTGGCCATGCGCGGCAGGTAGCTCAGCTTTTGTTCATCGGTGCCGTAGCGCAGGATGTAGGGCGCGACGATCTCGTTGTGCAGGCCAAAGCCGAGCCCGCTGAAGCCCGAGCCCGACAGCTCCTCGATCATGGCCACCGTGAACAGTTTGCCGGCGCCCGATCCACCGTATTGCTCGGGCATGCTCATGCAGAGGAAGCCGTTCTTCCCGGCCTTCAGCCAGACCTCGCGATCAACATAGCCCTGCTCTTCCCAGCGCTCGTGGTGCGGCGCCACCTCTTTCTCCATGAACCTGCGAAACGAGTCGCGAAACGCTTCGTGGTCGGGGTTGAAGAGGCTGCGTGCGATCATGGCTGTCACCTGTTTGACTGGAATGCGGCGATTTTTGCCAAGCAACTGCTTGGCAAAATCACTATACTTCAAAAGCCAAAAACCGCACCGCGTCGCGAGGAGACCGCCATGACCGAAGCCTATATTTACGATGCCATCCGCACGCCGCGCGGCAAGGGCAAGAAGGATGGCAGCCTGTATGAGGTGAAGCCGATCGACCTGCTGGCCGGCGTGCTGCGCGAATTGCAGCGCCGCAACGACTTCGACACGGCCCAGGTGGACGACGTGGTGATGGGTATCGTGGCGCCGGTGGGCGAGCAGGGCTCGGTGCTGCCCAAGGTGGCCGCGCTGAAGGCCGGCTGGGATTTCAAGGCCTCGGGCCTGCAGCTCAATCGCTTTTGCGCCTCCGGGCTGGAAGCCGTGAACATCGCGGCGCAAAAGATCCGCTCGGGCTGGGAAGACCTGGTGGTAGCCGGCGGCGTTGAGAGCATGAGCCGCGTTCCCATCGGCTCGGACGGCGGACCCTGGGCGCACGACCCTGAGACCAATTCAAAGACTCTGTTTGTTCCGCAGGGCATCAGCGCCGACCTGATCGCCACGCTGGAGGGCTTCAGCCGCGACGACGTGGACGGTTTCGCGCTGGAGAGCCAGAAGCGTGCGGCCCGGGCCCGTGAAGGCGGCTACTTTGCCGGTTCGGTGGTGCCGGTGAAAGACTTTCTGGGCCAGATCATCCTGGACCATGACGAGTTCATCAAGCCGCACACCACATTGGCAGGCCTGGCAGCGCTCAAACCCGCGTTCGAGCAGATGGGCGCCATGGGTTTCGACCAGGTTGCCATCACCCGCTACCCGCAGGTGGAGCGCATCGTGCACGTGCACCATGCCGGCAATTCCTCGGGCATCGTCGATGGCGCTGCGGCCATGCTGATTGGCTCAGAGCAGGCCGGCAAGACCCACGGCTTCAAGCCGCGCGCGCGCATCGTCGCCGCGGCCATCACGGGCGAAGACCCGACCATCATGCTGACGGGACCGGCGCCGGCGGCGATGAAGGCACTGGCCAAGGCCGGCATGACGGTGGACCAGATCGACCTGTTCGAAGTCAACGAAGCGTTTGCCGTGGTGCCGATGAAGTTCATGAAGGTGATGGGCGTGCCGCACGAGAAGGTCAACGTGAACGGCGGCGCGATCGCCATGGGGCACCCGCTTGGCGCCACCGGCGCGATGATCCTGAACACGCTGATCGACGAGCTGGAGCGCCGCCAACTGCGCTACGGTCTCGCCACCCTATGTGTCGGCGGTGGCATGGGCATCGCCACCATCGTCGAGCGCCTCTAAGGCGGCAGGACCCGGCCGCGCATCATGCAGATTGCCCCAAGCTATGACGACGTTGTCGCAGCGTCCAAACGTATAGAAGGTGTAGCGCACCGCACGCCGGTGCTGCGTTCGCGGCAGGCCAACGAGTTGCTGCGGGCCGAGCTGTTCTTCAAGTGCGAGAACTTCCAGCGCATGGGCGCTTTCAAGTTTCGCGGCGGCTTCAACGCGCTGGTTAGCCTCAGCCCGGAGCAGCGCCGGCGCGGCGTGGTGACTTTTTCATCCGGCAACCACGCCCAGGCGGTGGCGCTGTCGGCGCGGCTGCTCGACATGCCGGCAACGATTGTCATGCCTGAGGACGCGCCTGCCTCCAAGCTTGCCGCTACGCGCGGCTACGGTGGCAAGGTAGTCCTGTACAACCGCTACCGGGAAGACCGCGAAGCGATCACCGCGCGGCTGGCAAGCGAGCAGGGGCTGACAGCGATTCCGCCATTCGACCATGCAGATGTGATCGCGGGGCAGGGTACTGCCGCCAAGGAACTGTTCGAGGAGGTCGGCGAACTCGACCATTTGTTTGTCTGCCTGGGTGGCGGCGGGCTGTTGTCCGGCTCGGCGCTGGCGGCGCGCGCCTTGGCACCGAATTGCCGCGTCTACGGCGTCGAGCCCGAAGCCGGCAACGACGGCCAGCAAAGCCTGCGCAGCGGCAAGATGGTTCAGATCGAAACACCCAAGACGATTGCCGATGGAGCGCAGACCCAGAACTTGGGATGGCTCACCTTTGACATCATCCGGCGCGACGTGCACGACATCGTGACGGCGAGCGACGCGCAACTGGTTGAGGCGATGCGCTTCTACGCCAGCCGCATGAAGATGGTGGTCGAACCCACCGGCGCGCTGTCGCTGGCCGGCGCTCTGCACGGCGGAGTGCCGCTTGCTGGCGGCCGGGTCGGCGTCATCATCAGTGGCGGCAACATCGACCTGGAGCGCTTTTCGGCCCTGCTCGCCGGCGAAAACAAGAGAGATTGAACCTCCCCCCAAGCCACCCCATTGGAGTGACCCCTTGAAGACCATCCGTTACGAACTCGCCGACGGCATTGCCACCCTCACCTTCGACGAGCCAGGCTCGCCGGTGAACACCATGTGCCGCGCCTGGCACGACGATTTCACTGCCGTGACGGTGCAGGTGTTGCAGGACAGGAACGCGATCAAGGGACTGATCCTGGCGTCGGCAAAGTCGACCTTCTTCGCCGGGGTCGACCTGAAGAGCCTGATGCGCAACGAGAGCACCGACGCACCGACGATATTCAAGGAAATCGAACAGGTCAAGAAGAACATCCGCGCGCTGGAAACGTTGGGCAAACCGGTGGTGGCCTGCATCAATGGCGCGGCGCTCGGTGGCGGGTGGGAAATGGCGCTGATCGCGCATCACCGCGTCGCCGTAAGCGACCGCAAGATTCAGCTTGGCTTGCCCGAAGTCACCCTGGGCCTGATTCCCGGCGCCAGTGGCATCACCAAGATGACCCGGCTGCTTGGCCTGCTGGGAGCGCAACCCTACATCCTGGAGGGACGGCTGTTCAGTCCGGCCGAAGGACTGGAACTCGGCCTGGTGCATGAACTGGTGGATGAGGCGTCACAGTTGCGCGCCGCAGCGCTGGCCTGGATCGCCGCCAACCCAGCGGCCTGCCAGCCCTGGGATAGTAAAGATTACAGGCTGCCCGGCGGCTCGCTGCAGAGCGCCAAGGCCAGCGGCATGCTCAGCGTTGCGCCCGCCATGCTGAAGAAGAAGACACGGGGCAACTACCCCGCGCCCGAGGCGGCGCTGGCCGTGATGGTCGAAGGACTTTCCGTCGACTACGACACGGCGTTGCGCATCGAGAGCCGTTACCTGGCCCAGTTGGCGGTGTCGCCGGTGGCCAAGAACATGATCAACACGTTCTTCTTCAATATGAACGCGATCAGGAGCGGGCAGTCACGGCCCCGGGATGTGCCCAAGTACAAACCGGCCAAGGTTGGCCTGCTCGGCGCTGGAATGATGGGAGCGGGCATTGCCTACGCACAGGCCAGCCGCGGGGTCGCGACTGTGCTGAAGGACGTGACCCTGGAAAAGGCCGAGCAGGGCAAAGCCTACAGCGTCAAGGTGACACAACCCCGAGTCGAGCAGGGCAAGCTTAGCTCGCAGGACCAGGCCACCCTGCTCGCTCGCATCAGCGCCACCGACAAGGTGGCGGACCTGCAGGGCTGCGACCTGATCATCGAGGCGGTGTTCGAGAACCGCGAACTCAAGGCCCAAGTCACCCGCGAGGCCGAGCCGATGCTGGCGAAGGGCGGTTTTTTTGCATCCAACACCTCGACGCTGCCAATTGGCGGCCTGGCTAAGGCCAGCGCGCGGCCGGAAAAGTTCATCGGCATCCATTTCTTCAGCCCGGTGGACAAGATGAAACTGGTCGAGATCATCCGCGGCAAGCAGACCGATGACGAGACCGTGGCGCGCGCCTTCGACTACGTGCAGGCGATCGGCAAGATTCCGATCGTGGTTAATGATTCGCGCGGCTTCTTCACCAGCCGTGTCTTTGGCACCTTCGTGATGGAGGGCGTTGCCATGCTGGGCGAAGGCATCCCGGCGGCAGTGATCGAGAACGGCGCGGTACAGGCCGGCATGCCCGTGGGCCCGCTCGCTGTGGTCGATGAAACCTCGCTCTCGCTCAGCGTCCATGTCATGGAGCAGACGAAGAAGGACCTGGAGGCCGAGGGCAAGACCTTCACGCCGACGCCGGGGCAACGGCTGGTTGAGCGGATGGTGAAGGAATTGAAACGTCCGGGGCGTGCCGGCGGCGGCGGTTTCTACGACTACCCGCAAGGCGCAAGAAAGCATCTCTGGCCTGAACTCAAGCGCCTGTTCGCGCGACCGGGCCTGGCCTGGGACATGCAGGACGTGAAAGACCGCATCCTGTACCGCCAAGCGGTGGAAACAGCGCGCGCGCTGAGCGAGAACGTGCTGACTACCGTGCACGACGCCAACATCGGCTCCATCTTCGGCATCGGGTTCCCCGGTTGGACCGGCGGCGCCATGCAGTTCATTTACGGCATGGGCATCGACGCCTTCTTCAAGCGTGCCGATGCTCTGGCGCAGCGCTACGGCAGCGGCTTCGCCTTGGCGCCCGAGGTCAGGGACAGCATCCGGCGGTATCAGCCGGTGTACTGACTGAAGACCCATGCCCGGAACCGAATCTGACGTTCGCAAGCGACCAAACTCACCGACCGACCTGTTCGTCGCCTTTAGCCTGCTGGCCCTGCAGGGTTTTGGTGGCGTGTTGGCCGTGGTCCAGCGCGAACTGGTGGAGCGCAGGAAGTGGCTGACGCCGGAGGAGTTCGTCGAGGACTGGGCGGTGGCGCAGATTCTCCCCGGCCCCAACGTCGTGAATCTGTCGTTGATGATCGGCAGTCGCCACTTCGGACTGCGCGGCGCCATCGCAGCCATGCTCGGCCTGTTCATCGCGCCGCTGACGGTACTGCTTGCGCTGACCCTGCTCTACGCGAGTATTGCTGATCAGCCAGCCGCCCAGGGCGCCTTGCGCGGCATGGGCGCGGTGGCAGCCGGACTGATCGGCGCCACCGGCGTCAAGTTGATCAGCGCGCTGAAGGGCAACCCGATGGGCCACTCAGCCTGCGCCCTGTTCGGACTGGCGACCTTTGTACTGATTGCGCTGCTGCGCTTTCCGCTGATTCTGGTGTTGCTGAGTATCGGGGTCGCGGCATGTTTCTGGGCCTACCGCCGCTTGGCGCCCGACAAGACCCGGAACGAGCCAGGCCCATGAACATCGTCCTGTCCACGGCCGACTGGCTGCTGTTGCTGACCCACTTCATTTCGCTGTCGCTGCTGGCGGTCGGTGGCGCCCTCACAACGGCGCCCGAGATGCATCGCTTCCTGGTGGACCAGCAGCATTGGCTCAGCGATGGCCAGTTCAATTCGTCAATTGCACTGGCGCAGGCGGCACCGGGACCGAACGCCATGTACATCGCCCTGATTGGCTGGAACATCGGCCTGAACGCCGGCGGCGGCCTGGGGCTCGGCCTGCCCGCGCTGGCGACTGCGTTCGCCGGCATGCTGGTCGCCATGCTCGGCACCCTGGTCCCATCTTGCACCCTGACCTACCTGGTCGCGCAATGGGGTCACCGCAACCGCGAATTGCGCGTCGTCAGAGCGTTCAAGGCCGGCATGGCGCCGCTCGTGGTCGCGCTGCTGGTCGCCACCAGCTGGCTGCTGACGGCCAGCCACGACCAACCAGCGCGCGACTGGCCCCTCTGGCTGCTGACGCTGGTTAGCGCCGCGCTGGTGTGGAGAACCAAGGTCCACATACTGTGGCTGATTGGCGCGGGTGCGTTGCTGGGAGCGTTGGGGTTACTGGGTTAGCGCACCTCGGTGCTGCCACGGCCAGTGACTCTGCCCACGCTCGTTGACACAGGTCGGCGCGGCCAAGCCGTGCCCGCACAGGCCATAGCGCTTCGGCGAGCCGGTCGGCGCGCAGCGCCGACTTCCCTGTGGTGCTCGATCTCGCGGCCCGTCGCAGCTGTCTGAACGAAGCGAACGCAGTGAGCGTAGTGAGTTCTGCGACGCGACCCCGGGGCGAGCATCGGAGTGGACTCGGCGCCAGGCGCCGAGCGTCCCGCCATGAGCCCTTGTCGAGCAGCGCCTGCAGCGAGGCGCTAGGCAAACTCCATGTTCTGCCATGTGCGTGGGCGTCGGTTGGCAACTCCCGGCTGCATCGTTAGGACCGCTGCCGCACCGCTTCGTATAGGCAAACGCCGCTGGCCACTGACACGTTCAGGCTCTCAACGGCGCCAAGCATCGGGATGCGGATCAATGAGTCGCAGGTCTTGCGTGTCAGTTGCCGCAGGCCAGTGCCTTCGGCGCCAAGCACCAACGCCACAGGCCCCTTGAGGTCGGCCTGGTACAGCGTGGTCGGCGCGTCGTCGTTCGCCCCTATGCACCAGATGTTGCGTTCCTTCAGTTCACCCAGCGTGCGGGCCAGATTCGTCACCATGAAATACGGCATGGTTTCGGCGGCGCCGCTGGCCACCTTGGCCACCGTCGCGTTGACGCCCACGGCATGATCCTTGGGCGCGATCACGGCGTGCGCGCCAGCCCCGTCGGCGACACGCAGGCAGGCGCCCAGGTTGTGCGGATCGGTGACGCCATCGAGCACCAGCAGCAGGGCCGGCACGGTGAGCTGCTCCAGCAGTTCGTCCAGCGACCTGACCTGGGTGATGGCCTCGACCCGCGCCGCGACCCCCTGGTGCCCATGGTTGCCGCACAGCTTGGCGATGCGCAAGCCATCAGCTTCGATCAGCCGGGCGCCCGCCTCCCGGGCCCGCTCAAGAAACTGGCGCATGCGCGCGTCGCGCCGGGTCGGCTCGTAATAGATCTCGACCACCGACTGCGGTGCCGTCTTCAGGCGAACACCGACAGCATGAAAACCGAACAGGATCTTGGGCGCGGACATGAGGCGATTCAAGCTGCCAGGATGCGGCCGGCCTCGATCGTGATGAGGCGCACACAGCGCTCGGCAATGCCCCGATCGTGGGTCACCATCACCAGCGTGGTCCCGAGTTCGCGGTTCAGTTCGAACATCAGTTCCATCACGGTCTCACCAGTCGCGAAGTCCAGGCTGCCGGTCGGCTCATCGGCCAGCAGCACCGCCGGCAGCACGACAAAGGCGCGCGCCAACGCGACCCGCTGCTGCTCGCCGCCGGACAGCACCTTGGGGTAATGGTTCAGGCGTTGCGACAGGCCGGTGCGCGCCAGCATCTCGGTGGCGGCCCGGCGCGAATCCTTGCGCCCGGCGAGTTCCAGCGGCAGCATGACGTTCTCGAGCGCGGTCAGATTCCCCATCAGCTGGAAGCTCTGGAACACAAAGCCGACGCGCTCGGCCCGCAGCGCGGCACGCTCGTCCTCATCGACCGCAAACAAATCCTGCCCGGCCAGCCGCACGGTCCCGCGGGTCGGGGTGTCGAGCCCGGCGATGATGGACAGCAGCGTGCTCTTGCCGGAACCCGAGGCTCCGACAATGGCGACCGTCTCCCTGGGCGCCAGGGAAAAGTCGATATCACGCAAAATGTCGAGTGTTCCGGTGGAGTCCGTGACTGACTTGTAAAGGTGCTCCACCGATATGATGGGCTCCGCTTCTTGATGGGGCATGGAGGATTGACCGTTTTGAATCGCCGTCACTTTATCTTGACCGCCCTGGGTTCGGCGAGCACCGGGCATTCTCGCGCCAATCCATCTCGGCATTCGATCCTGGTGCTGGGCGACTCGCTGAGCGCCGAGTATGGTCTCAAACGCGGCAGTGGCTGGGTCGCCTTGCTTGAGCAACGGCTTGGCCATGAGAAATTGGCCGCGACGGTGCGCAACGCCAGCATCAGCGGCGACACCAGTTCCGGCGGACGCTCGCGTTTGCCCGGACTGCTCAGTGAGGCCCGGCCCAGCCTGGTCATCATCGAACTCGGCGCCAACGATGCGCTGCGCGGCCTGCCGCTGCAGATGACGCGGGAAAATCTGCTCTGGATGACCCAAGCTGCCCAAAAGGCAGGCGCCAAGGTTCTTCTGCTTGGCATGGAGGTGCCGCCCAACTACGGCGCCGACTATGGCAAGCGATTTGCCGACGTCTTTGTCGAAGTGGCTCGGCTCGGCAATGCCTCGGTCGTGCCCTTTTTCCTGAAGGGCCTGGCCGACGGCCCGGATCCCTTGAACATGTTTCAGCCGGACCGGATTCACCCGCGCGAGCAGGCCCAGCCCATCATGCTGGGGAACGTCTGGCCGGAACTCAGGAAGCTGCTGAAATGATTGCCGCAGCCCCATGAGCCTGCTGCGCATCGACGCGACCCAGGCACTGCAGCAGCTGGGTCAATTCGACACGATCATTGACGCCCGCAGTGAAGCCGAATTTGCCGAGGACCGCCTGCCCGCTGCGCTCAATTGGCCGGTGCTCGACAACGAGCAGCGCCGGCTGATCGGCACCCTGTACAAGCAGACCAGCCCGTTCGCCGCGCGCAAGCGTGGCGCCGCCCTGGTCGCAGCGAACATCGCCCGACATATCGAGCATGAGGTGCTGGAAAGGCCCAAATCCTGGCAGCCCCTGATTTATTGCTGGCGCGGCGGCCAGCGCAGCGGCGCATTGGCGCTGGTGCTGGATCAGATCGGATTCCGGGTCCATCTGTTAGAAGGCGGCTACAAGGCGTTTCGCGCGGCCATGCTGACCGATCTGCCGGCGGCAGTGGCCCGGCTCGGTTTTCGTGTGATTTGCGGACCGACGGGTTCCGGCAAGACGCGGCTGCTGCAGGCGCTGGCCGCGCGGGGCGCGCAGGTGTTGGATCTGGAGGATCTGGCGCAGCATCGCAGTTCGGTGCTGGGCATCGTTCCCGGCCGGGCCCAGCCGACGCAAAAGCGCTTCGACTCGCTCGTGTGGCAGCGGCTGCGGGGGTTCGACCCGAGCCAGCCGGTGTTTGTCGAGAGCGAGAGCAAGAAAGTTGGCAACGTCGCGGTACCCGACAGCTTGATGACAAGCATGCGCGACAGCCCCTGCGTGTCGCTTCAGTTGCCGGACCCGGAACGTGTCGAACTGCTGCTGGACGACTACGCATTTTTTGTCAGCGACCCGGCGCTGTTCTGCGCCCGCCTGGACGCGTTGGTCTCAGCTCGGGGCAAGGCCGTCATAGAGCAATGGAAGTCGCAGGTCATGCAGGGCCGTGTTCGCGAGGTTGTGCTGGACCTGCTGCTGAACCACTACGACCCGGGCTACGCATCCTCGACGCGGCGCAACTTCCGCCACTTCGAGCAAGCAATCACGCTCGCCATCAAGCATCACGGCGAACAGGCCATGCTGGCGGCGGCAGATCGGATACTGAACGAGGCGACATAGCCGGCAACAGTTGTGTCGCTGCGCCGGTTCAGGAACGTGCGGGCCGCAATGGGACCCGGGATGGAACGCGCCTCTGACTAGATTCGCCCGGCGCCAGACACCGGCGGAGCCGGTGTTCCGGCTCCGGATTCATCGCCATCAAGCGCGGCAGGACGGGTGAGACCGTCCTTGCGCTCGGCCTTGACCCTGAGCTTTTCTTCCTTCTTGCGCTTCTTCGCCAGTTCTTTCTGACGCTTCTCGTATCCGTAGTTGGGTGTTGGCAAATGCTGCTTTCCGTGGTTAGCGTCAATGTAACCTAATTTCCCGAGCGAAATGCCGGCGCCTGCAGGGCTCGAAGCAGGTCCGCGCGCAGGTCATCGACATGCTCCAGACCGATGGAAAAGCGCACCAGATGGCCCTGCTGAATATGGGACGGCCAGTGGGTTCGAAGCGAGGACATTTCATAGGGGACGACCAGGCTGATCGGCCCGCCCCAACTGAGGCCCAGCCTGAACAGTTGCAGCGCATCACAAAAAGCGTCCACCTGGGCCTGGCTGTATCGCGGACTGAACATGACACTGAACAGTCCGGCAGCGCGCTGCCCCGAGCCGGAGCACAAGGCCTTCCACTGTTCGTGCCCCGGCGAACCGGCCAGCGCCGGATGCAGGACCTGGACGACTTCATCCCGGGTCACGAGCCACTGTGCAAGGTCGCGCGCGGCCGTATCGTGGGCGCGGTAGCGCAGGTCGATGCTGGGCAGGGAGCGCAGGATCGCTTCGACGTCATTCATGCCAACGCTGATGCCGAGGTGCCGTCGCGTCAGCGCCAGGCGCTGTGACAGACTGGCGTCCTGCGTGATGACGCTTCCCATCAGCACATCGCCCCCGCCGCTGGGATACTTGGTCAGAGCCTGGATCGACACATCCACAGCGAGTCCGGCACCCAGGTCGAAAGGACGGAACGCGAGGCCCGCGCCCCAGGTGTTGTCCAACGCGCAAAGAATGCCGGCCGACTTGCACAGCCGGACAATGGCGGGAAGGTCGGGAAACTCCATCGTGACCGAGCCTGGCGCCTCGATCCAGACCAGCCTTGTCTGCTCCGAAATCTTTCTCTCGAGATCGGCCGGATCGGTCGCATCGTAACTGCGATGCGTGACGCCAAGCGCCGCCAGTTCCCCTTCGGCCAAAGCCATGGATGGCCCGTACACGTTGTCTGGAATCAGGAACTCGTCGCCCTGCTGCAACAGCGCGAGATTCACCAGCGCGATGGCCGCCAGGCCGCTGGGGGCCAACAGGCAGTGCGTGCCGCCTTCCAGTTCGCACAGGCGCTCCTGCAACAGCAGGCTGGTCGGGGTGGCGTGCAGGCCGTAGGTGTAGGGCGACTTGCGCGCGCCGTAGCGCTCGCGCATGGTCGCGACGTCCGGGAAAAAGATGGTCGACGCCTTGTGCACCCCGGGTTGCGGCGCATCGAACCCCTCGGGCGCTCGATACGGGTGGTGGATGAGACGGGTGCTCAGATCAGACATAAGTTGGCATTTGACGCTTAGCGCATGGCGGCTAGACGGACCACTTTTTCAGCAGTTGCGCTGGTCGCATTGCGTCATAGCCCTCAAACGGCTGATGAATCCACGGGTTGGTCGGCAGGAACTCAACCGAATAGTCGGCGATAAAGGTCGAAAGCGCCTTGGTCCAGATGACCGCGCTACGCAATTCGGTGATGGGCTTGTAGTTGCTCTTCAAGCTGGCGATGACCGTATTCAGGGTCAGGCCGGAGTCGGCCAGATCGTCCACCAGCAACACGCGACCGGCGATCTCGCCCTTCGGAGTCGTGATGTACTTGGCAATGTCCAGATACCCCTGCGTCGTGCCGGCGTCGGCGCGGTAGGAACTGGTTGACATGATGGCCAGCGGCTTGTCGAAAACCCTGGACAGGATGTCACCCGGTCGCATGCCGCCACGCGCCAGGCACAGGATGGTGTCAAAGTCCCAACCTGACTGGTAGATCTTGATGGCGAGCTTTTCGATCAGGTTGTGGTATTCGTCGTAACTGACATAGAGGTGTTTGCCGTCTTCGGTCAACATGGGAAATCCTTCCTGCTTCGGCGTCAACCACGAAACGGGTGCCGCTTCATGATGGTGTGATCGCGATCCGGCCCGGTCGATATGATATCCACCGAAACACCGGTGATTTGTTCGATGCGCTGCAGGTAGGCCCTGGCCTGCGCCGGCAACTGCTCGTAGTTGGTGATGCCAACCGTGCTCTCGGTCCAGCCCGCCATGCGCTCATAGACCGGCTCGCAGCGTGCCACCTCGTCGGAGCCGATCGGCAGAATGTCGATCATTGCACCGTCCAGCCGGTAGCCGGTGCAGAGTTGCAACTCGCCGATGCCGTCCAGCACATCGAGCTTGGTGATGCACAGTCCGCTCAGCCCGTTGACCTGCGCCGAGCGCTTCAGCAACGCCGCGTCGAACCAGCCGCAACGTCGTGAGCGACCGGTGGTCACGCCCAATTCCGCACCGACCGTGCTCATGTGATAGCCGGCGCTGCCCGCTGTCCTCCAATCCAGCTCGGTCGGAAACGGTCCTTCGCCAACCCGAGTGCAATAGGCCTTGGTGATGCCCAGCACATAGTGCAGCAGGCCAGGGCCGACCCCGGCACCAGCCGCCGCATTCCCCGCCACGCAGTTGCTTGAGGTGACATAGGGGTAGGTCCCATGATCCACGTCAAGCATGGTGCCCTGGGCCCCTTCGAACAGCAGGTTGGCGCCGTCCCGATGGGCGTCGTTCAGCTCGCGCGAGACGTCGGCCATCATGGGTTTGAGCAACTCCGCATGGCGCATCGCCGCGCCAAACATCGGATCAAACTCAAGCGCTGGGGCACCGAGCATGCCGGTGAGCAGAAAGTTGTAAAGGCCAAGCAGTTCGCGCAGTTTGTTGGCAAAGCGTTCCGGAAAGCGCAGGTCGTGCAGTCGCAGCGCGCGGCGCGCGACCTTGTCCTCATAGGCCGGCCCGATGCCGCGCCCGGTGGTGCCGATCTTCCGGTCGCCGGATTTTTCCCTGGCGGCCTCGCGCGCCAGGTCCAGCGCCGCGTGCAGCGGCAGGATCAGCGGGCAGGCCTCGCTCACGCGCAGGCGCGAGCGCACCTCCACGCCAACCCGCTCCAGGCCGTCTACTTCTTCCAGCAGTTTCGTCGGCGACAGCACGACACCGTTGCCGATGTAACACTTGACGCCAGCACGCATAACGCCACTGGGTATCAGATGAAGCGCCGTCTTGACGCCGTTGATGACCAGCGTGTGCCCGGCGTTATGCCCGCCCTGGAAGCGGACCACGCCCTGCGCGCTGCCGGCGAGCCAGTCGACGATCTTGCCCTTGCCCTCGTCGCCCCATTGGGTTCCAACAACGACGACGTTGCGTCCGCTGCTCATGGCGTAAGCGCCGCCTTCATGCCGACTGCACCAGCCAGTGACCGGCGACCAGGTGCAGCTCGCGGTCGCAGTCAAATTCATCCACCTCATTTTCGTGGCCGGGCAACACGCAGACGACGGTTTCGCCCTGCCCGCGCAATGCCGCAATCGCCGCGCGCAGGCTGCTTGATTCGTCCCAAGGGGCTCGAATCGCCGGTCGCGGCAATCGCGCCGGCAACTGGCGCGCCAGCATCTTCAGGTCCAGGCTGAATCCTGCCGCCGGCCGGCTGCGACCGAACGCGGCGCCGACTTCGTCGTAGCGCCCGCCGCGCAACAGCGCGTCACTCGCACCTTCAGCATAGACCGAGAAACGGGTGCCGCTGTAGTAGGAATAGCCGCGCATGTCGGCCAGGTCGTAGGTCACATTGACGCCGGCGAGATGCCCGCCAAGCCAGGCCAGGCCGTCCAGCGCCTCGCCAATCTGCGACCGGCCCTGCAGCACCGCACGAGCGCTCTGCAGCGTTTCCTTGCCGCCATACAGGCCGACCAGCGCGCGCAGGCCGTCTCGCGTGAATGCGGGCATGGACTCGGTCAGGATCTGCAGCTCGCTGGCGTCCTTGGCGCTCAAGGCGCGGTGCACCGCCGTCAGGAGTTGCTGTGGCGCGAGCACACCGTCGAGCAGGCTGCGCACGATTCTCGCGTCGGCCAGGTCGACCGTGATCCCCTGCACGCCAGCCGCCTTCAGGCAGTCCAGCGCCAGCACCAGCACCTCCAGATCCGCCTCAAGTCCGGCGTGGCCATAAACTTCGGCGCCGAACTGCAGTGGCTCACGGCTGGCATGGGGGCGATCGGGACGGGTATGCAGGACCGGCCCGCAGTAACACAGCCGGGTCACGCCTTGCCGGTTCAGCAGATGCGCGTCGATGCGCGCCACCTGGGGCGTGGTGTCGGCCCGCAAGCCCATCATGCGCCCGGACAGTTGATCGACCAGTTTGAAGGTTTGCAGATCCAGCGATTCGCCGCTGCCGCTCAGCAGCGACTCGAGGTGCTCCAGCAGCGGCGGTATCACCAGCTCGTAGCCGCAGCGTGCCACCGTATCGAGAAGTTCCCGGCGCAATTCCTCAATGCGTCGCGCCTCGGACGGCAATACATCGGAGATGTGATCCGGCAGGACCCAGGCTGACATGGCAGGCGCTGCTGTTAAATCGACAATTTTACCGGCGACCTGTCGGGTCAATCGACCATCAGCCAGAACAGAGCCAGGCCGGCGAGGATGCTGCACAGTCCGAAAAATCGTATCTGCCCGTCATGCAGCTGGAGAATGCGCTGAAACATCTGGCGCCAGCCGGTTGGCGACAGCAGCGGGAAAAGACCTTCGAAAATCAGCACCAGGCCGAGCGCGGCCCACAGCGTATCGCTGTCCAAGGCCTACTTTCGCAGCGCAGGCTGCGCCGGCGCGGCCTGCAGGGCGCCGCGAAACACCTTGAAGAATTCCGACGATGGATCCAGCACCATGATGTCGCTGCGTTTCCCAAAGCTGGCCTTGTAGGCGTCGAGGCTGCGATAGAAATGGGCGAACTGCGGATCCCGGCCAAACGCCTCGGCGTAGATGCGCGCGGCCTCGGCGTCGCCCTCGCCTTTGAGCTTCTGCGCGTCGCGGTAGGCGTTGGCAATCGTCACCTCGCGCTGTCGATCGGCATCGGCGCGGATCTTCTCGCCTTCGGCCGCACCGGTGGAGCGCAACTCGTTGGCCACCCGTTTGCGCTCGGCCTCCATGCGCCGGTACACCGATTCGGTGATGGCGTCGACGTAATCGGCACGGGTGATGCGAACGTCGACCACGTCAATGCCCCAGGGCTTGGCGCCCTTCACCGAGCTCAGCAGTTCCTTCTTCACGTCGGCCACCAGCTCTTCGCGCCGCGTGGCAAGGATCTCCTTCACGGTGCGCTTGTTGATCTCTTCCTGAAAGGCGTTGCGCACCACGCGATTGAGCTGCAGCGCGCCGGCGTTCTCGTCCAGACCGACATTGCGGATGTACTCCAGGGGATCGGTGACACGCCAGCGCACGACCCAGTCAATCACCATGCGCTGCTTCTCTGCCGTCAGCATCGGCTCGGCTTCCGAACTGTCCAGCGTCAGCAGGCGCTTGTCGAGATAGGTCACGTTCTGGAACGGTGGCGGCAGCTTGAAGTTCAGCCCCGGCTCGGTGATCACTTCCTTGATCTGTCCCAAGGCATAGACCACGCCGAACTGGCGCTGATCGACGACAAACAGGGTCGAGCTGAACAGGGCCAGCAGCAGGATGAGCGACGAGGCAATAAATCCGATTCTGTTCATCACTGATTCCTATCTCGTGTCGCGGTCGCGCGTGCGCCCGCCGTCGCGCGCCCGGCTCTCAGGCGTTCCCTGCGGAACACCGCTCGACGACGGTGCACCCGCGGGCGCCGGCACTGCCGGCTGCTCCACCATGGCGGCTGCGCCGGCCAGTTGCATGATCCGGTCCAGCGGCATGTAAAGCAGGTTCGAGCCCTGGCGCGAATCGACCAGGACTTTAGTGACATTGGAAAAGATCTGTTGCATGCTGTCCAGGTACATGCGATCGCGTGTCACCTGGGGCGCCTTCTGGTACTCATTCAGCACCGAGCGGAAGCGCTGTGCATCACCCTGGGCCTGGGCCACGATGCGCGCCTTGTAGCCTTCGGCCTCTTCCATCAGTCGCGAGGCCGAGCCGACCGCGCGCGGCACCACGTCATTGGCGTAGGCCTGAGCCTCGTTCTTCGCCCGCTCACGCTCCTGCCCGGCCTTAAGCACGTCGTCAAACGCCGATTGCACCTGCTCCGGGGGCCGCACGCCGCCCTGCTGCAGATTGACGCCAACCACCTCGATGCCGACCTTGTAGCGATCCAGAATCGACTGCATCAGGGTCCGCACCCGAATCGCAATCTGGTCACGTTCCTCGGACAGGGCCGAGTCCATGCGCATCTTGCCCACCACCTCGCGCACCGCCGTTTCGGCCGCAAGGACGACCGAATCGGCCGGGTTCCTGCTCTCGAACAGGAAGGCGCGCGCGTCGTTCAGGCGGTACTGCACGGCAAACTTGATCTCGACGATGTTCTCGTCCTGCGTCAGCATCGCCGACTCGCGCAGGCCGGTCGCCTTGATCACGTTGTCGCGCCCGATGTCGACCGAGCGAATCTGTGTCACAAACACCAGTTCGTGACGCTGAATCGGGTACGGCAAACGCCAGTTGAAACCAGCGCCCACCGTCGCGCGGTATTTCCCGAACTGGGTGATGACGGACTGTTGACCCTCTTGCACGATGAAAAATCCGGTCCCAAGCCAGATCAGGACGATGACGCCCACGATGGCAAGGGCCCCAATGCCCGCGCTTTTCATGTCAGGCTGGTAGCCGCCAGGCCCGCCCGGTCCGCCGGGTCCACCCGCGCCGTTGCCGCGCCGGGCCCGTGCCGCACCGCCGAACAGGCCACCGAGCTTGCGATTGAAGTCGCGCCACAGCTCGTCCAGGTCCGGCGGGCCTTGCTGGCCCGACCCCTGCGGCCGGCGCGGTCTGTCGTCGCTCGGCCTCGGCTCGTTGTCTCTGGGCGGCGGCGCACCCGCAGCCTTGTCCTCGTCCGAGGACGGCTGATCGCCGCGACCCCAACGCGGGTCGTTCAGGTTAAGCATGCCCTGCGCACGGAGCGGCGTTTCAGCCGGTCGCCACGGAAAGAATTTGAACTTCATTGACTTCTTCTCAAATGCGCCAGGCCCCGATTGTGCCCAATCACGATGCGGCCTCGGAAAAACCAGGGGAATGCAGGGTCGCCGCCAGCAAGCCGTCCCGCTGCAGGACGTGACGCGCCAGAAGCTGGCGCAGCAGATCGAGTCCCTCGCCGGTTCGGGCGCTGGCAAAAACCCGGGGCAGCTGAACGCCATCGATCTCGTAATGGTCGCTCGACTTATTCGGTCGCTGTGCTGCGCCGACCAGATCAAGCTTGTTGAAGAGCAGGATCTGCGGCACCTCGGCGGCACCAATTTCCTGCAGGACTGACTGCACCTGGTTGATCTGCTCGGGATACTCGGGACTGGAGCCATCCACCACATGGATCAGCAGATCGGCATCCGCCGCCTCCTGCAGCGTCGCCTGAAAGGCGTGAATCAGTCCATGCGGCAAGTCGCGGATGAAGCCCACCGTGTCGGACAGCGAGACCGAGCGTGAGGCTTGGCCCAGATAGAGCTTGCGCGTCGTTGTGTCCAGGGTTGCAAAAAGCTTGTCGGCGGCGTAACTGCGGGCCTTGACCAGGGCATTGAACAGCGAGGTCTTGCCGGCGTTGGTGTAACCGACCAGTGAAATCGTGAAGGTGTCGCGTCGCTCGCGGCGGCGCCGCTGCGTCGTGCGCTGGCGCTTGACCTTCTCCAGGCTTTCACGCCCGCGCTTGATGGCTGCGCCGATCATGCGCCGATCCAGCTCAATCTGCGCCTCACCGGGTCCGCCGCGCGTTCCGATACCGCCGCGCTGCCGCTCCAGGTGCGACCAGCGCCGGACCAGTCGCGTGCTGAGGTACTGCAGGCGCGCCAGTTCCACCTGCAGCTTGCCTTCATGACTTCGGGCGCGCTGGGCGAATATTTCCAGGATCACCAGGGTCCGGTCGTTCACCGGCAGCCCGGTTCGTCGCTCCAGGTTGCGCTGCTGCGCCGGACTGAGTGCCTGGTCGAACAACACCTCGGAGGCGCCCGACTCAAGCGCCAACTGCTTGATCTCGTCGGCCTTGCCGCTGCCGACAAACAGCGCGGCGTCCGGCGCGCGGCGCTTGCAAACCAGGCGCGCCACCGGTCGCATGCCGGCACTTTGCGAGAGACGGCCCAACTCTTGCAGATCACCATCGAAGTGGGCGTCACCGAAATCAACGCCGACCAGCAGCGATGTGGCTTCGCTGTTCGCGGACGGGACCAAATAGCTCAATTCCGCAGGCACCCGTGCGACCCGCAGGTGCCGCGCTCAGGCCCGTTCAGCCCGCTTCTCATCAACTTCCGGCACTGCTCTCCGCCGCCTCGGTGCCGGCAGAAAAATTGACGGCTCGTCCGGGCACGATGGTCGAAATGGCGTGCTTGTAGACCATCTGGGTCA
>JBCKPH010000024.1:0-29023 GCA_038901755.1 Burkholderiaceae bacterium
CGCTATCGGCCGTTTCCTGCAGCGCTTCCCGACGTACCGCCTGAGCGGGGCGCCGCAGCGGGGACGACGCGCCCGCTTTCGCGGATTCCTCAGCGCTCCGTTCGTGGTGTGATCGGGTCGTCGGCACCGCCTGATGCGGCCACCTTCGGTCCACCACCTTGACTGCAGGGCCGGCTGGCCTAAACTGGCAACCATTGAACCCTGGAGAGCAGCATGAGCGACGCAGAAACATCAACACCGGCGCTTGATCCGGCCAGCTTCAAGACTTTCGCCGAGTTCTACCCGTTCTACCTCGGGGAGCACCGGAACCAGACCTGCAGACGGATGCATTTTGTCGGCTCCACGCTTGCCCTGGTCTGCCTGATCGGCCTGCTGGCCAGCGGCAACCTGCTGTTCCTGCTGTACGGGCTGTTGTGCGGCTATGGCTTCGCCTGGATCGGTCACTTCGCCTTCGAGAAGAATCGTCCCGCAAGTTTCAAGCGCCCGCTCTACAGTTTCATGGGCGATTGGGTCATGTACCGCGACATCTGGAGCGGCAGAATAGCTTTCTGAACCGAAGATCAGCCGTCGCCCTGCGCGAGCCGCTGCACGCGCCCCAACCAGCCCCGCGCCGGCGCATCGAGCTCAAAGCGGTCAAGCCACCCCTGCAGCAGCGGCCAACATTGGCCGGCCGCGCGGCGCATCGCCTTGCCGGCCTCGTGTTCGCTCAGGCACAGGACATTGCCGTAGCGCTGCAGGGAAGCACCCAGCGCGGCATGCCTTGCCGCTGCGTCGGCCCATTGCAGCGGGTCGCTTAGCTCTCCGGCCAGAGTGGCCACTGCGCGCAGCAGCTCGGCACGACTTGCCGGCATGGCCAGCAGATCACCGGCGCGGCAGGCGCGCACGCTGCGCAGCAGGACTTCGGGCAGACCCCAATGGCCGGCCACGGCAGCGGCCAGGTCTTCCAGCCCAATGCCCAGCAGCTTGCGTGCTCGCGCCTCCTGCTGCTGGCGGCCGCCAGGGTCAACGCCAAGAATGGCCGACGCTTCCGCAGCAAAACAGCGAACCAGAAGAAGGCGTCCGAATTGCTGCAGGACACCGGCAATGCAAGCTTCCTCGCCATCCTGATCGAGCAGTCCCGACAGTTCGCGGCTCAGCGTCCCGCAAAAAAACGCCTGCGCGTACATTGCGAACAGCTCCGGAGTGGGCTCTGCCGCCACGTCGACCGGCTCCAGTCCGCGACGGAAAATCGCGCCGTTTCCCAGACTCAGGACCGCCAGAACCGCTGCCGACAGACTTGACACCGGCATCGCCCCCATGGACCGTGCCTGCGCCGAATTACCCTGCCGCAGCAACTCGAGCATGAGCGAGACGTCGCTCATGCCCAGTTCGGCAAGCGCCGCCGGCTGCACGGTGCCCGAGGCTTCGAGTCGCCGCAGCGCGTCGAGCAGGCTCGGGGGGGCGGGGAACCGCAAGTCCGGCGGCATGCGCGCAAGCAGGTGGTCCACGGCCGCGGACTGTGCCATTTCTTCCTGCGCCGAGGGGAGCTTCTCCAGCGGGTCGATCCAGTCGCGCAGCGCGGCGGCAAAGTCCGAGGCACTGGCGTAACGCCTCGCCGGGTCACGTGCCAGGGCGTTGTGCAGGATCGCGCAAAGCGACTCGCCGCAGGTCAACCCAACCTCCTCGGGCAGCGTCACGTCATGTCGCAGCAGGTAACGGATCGCAAGCACTCCATCCTGTGCGCCAACGGCGCGTTGCCCGCACAACAGCTCATACAACACCAGGCCGGCTGAGAAAACGTCCATGGCGGGCGACACGATGCCCGAAGCGGCGTACTCGGGCGCCATGTAGGCCGGGGTGCCCAGCATGGCGAACCCATGCTCGCCGTCCCCGAGACTGGCGTCGTGCCGCACGGCAATGCCGAAATCCATCACCCGCAGCCGGCCAAAGTCGTCCAGCAGGATGTTGCTGGGCTTCAAGTCGCGGTGGATGATGCGATGCGAATGGGCGTAGGCCAGCGCATCGAGCACCGGCAGCAGCAGCGCCACGGCCTCGGTCGGCGCCATCGCGCCCTCCTCGCTGATGCGCTCGGCCAGGGTGCGACCGGCGACATACTCGAACACCAGGCAGGAGCCATCCTCGGTTTCCAGAGCTTCAAACACCGGGACCACGCCGGGGTGACTCAAGCGGCTGACCGCCCGCGCCTCGTGCAGCAGGGCGGCGCGGCGCGCGTCGTCCTGTTCCAGATGGACCGCCTTCAATGCCACCTCACGTTGCAGCTGCGGGTCGTACCCCAGGTAAACGACACTCTGTGCGCCCTGACCCAGCCGCCCAATCACCTCGAAGCGACCAATGTTCAGTGGCGATGCCGGAGGCGGCGGGACTTCAGCGGACATCGGCGGACGCAGGCTGGACCGGTGGGCCGGCCGGATCATCAAACAGGTCAGCCAGGCGCAGGCCGGACCAGGCGGAGCGCCGTTGCAGCGCGGTCAGCTCGGGCGTGGCGGCGAGAAGCAACCGCTCCAGCAGGGGTTGCAGCGGCGTCTTCGCCGGATCGGGCAGCAGCAGGTAGCGCGCCACCTCGGCCTCGTCACTGCCTTGCGCAGCGCTAACCTGCCCCAGCCATTGCAACGATTTCAATGTTTCCAGAACGCCCTCCAATGCCAACGGGTCGGCGCGCAACTGCCGTGCCATCTGGTCCGAAGAAACGCCGCCAGCGAGCGGCGCGCGGGAGCGCTGCAGCAGTTGCAGCACCTGCACCGCAAGGCCGAAGCGCCAGCCCGGATCATCGTCGCGCCGCGCCACGCCGGACAGGACGCTGGGCAGGTAGGCCGCGATCACGGCGCCCAGCAATACGATGACCCAGACCAGATAGATCCACACCAGCAGAATCGGGACCGTGGCAAAGGCGCCGTAAACGGCAGCATAAGTCGGAATCAGGCCCAGATAGAGCGCCAGCAGGCGCTTCGCCACGTCCACACCAATGGCGACAAACAAGCCGCCAATCAGCGCGTGGCTCCAGGCGACCCGGGTGTTGGGCACGTAGCGAAAAAGTCCGGCCATGCCTCCGGCCAGCAGGACAAGCTCGGCCAGGTCGAACAGCAAACGCATGCCGCCGCCGGCCGTGCCGACCCAGCCGCGCGACGCCGTGATGGCGTAGGAGGTTGCGCTCAGGCTGGCCGCCAGCAACAGCGGGCCAAGGGTCAGGACCGCCCAGTAGACCAGCACCCGCTGACCCAGCGGCCGGCTGCGGCGCACGCGCCAGATCCGGTTCAGGCTGCGATCGATCGTCAGGATCATCGCCAGCGCCGTCACGATCAGCACGGCAAACCCGCTCCAGCCAAGACGGCTCGCCTTGCCGGCGAATTGCGTCATGTAGCCCAGCACCTGGCGCGAGATGCTGTCCGGAATCAGGCTATCGATCAGCCATTTCTGCAACACAAGCTGCAACTGGGCAAAGGTCGGAAAGGCGGTAAAGACAGCAAGAGCAACCGTCACCAGCGGCACCAGCGCAATGGTGGTGGTGAAAGTGAGGCTGCCTGCCGTCAGGCCCAGCTGGTCGGCGCGGAACCGTTCACCCAGGGTCAGCGCGGTCGTTCTCCAGGGAAAAGTTGACAGCTCGTGTAGCCCTTCCTGAATTCGATCAGCCCAACGCATGGTCGCTATGATGCCACCGACATGAACCGACACGACAGGAACGTCGAACTCACACGCTGGCTCGGCGTTGGCAGCCTGCTCGGGCTGATCGCGCTGGGCCTGGCCTGGGAGCTATTCCTGGCGCCGCTGCGCCCCGGCGGCTCCTGGCTGGTGCTCAAAGTCCTGCCGATGTGCGTTCCACTGGCCGGCCTGCTCAAACAGCGCATGTACACCTTCCGTTGGGTCAGTCTGCTGGTCTGGATCTATTTTGCCGAAGGCGTGGTGCGTGCGACCACCGAAGCGCCGCCCAGCGCCTGGCTGGCCATGGCGCAAATCGGCCTTTGCCTGACACTGTTCGTGGCCTGCGCGCTGCATGTGCGGCTCAGGCTTGGGGCCGCTCCCAAGGCAAATATCGCAGCGCGCAGCGCGGAGGTCACGCATTGACTTCAATGCTCGACAGATTGCAGGCCATTGTCGGACCCGACCATGTCTTGACCGATGGCGACCTGAGCGCCTACCTGCAGGACTGGCGCAAGCGCTCGGTCGGGCGAGCTTTGGCCGTGGTGCGACCGGCCACGGCAGAGCAGGTTGCCGCCATCGTCAAGTTGTGCGCTGCCAGCGGAACGGCCATCGTTCCGCAAGGTGGCAACACCGGCCTGGTGCTGGGTTCGATCCCCGACGCCAGTGGCCGGCAGCTGCTGCTGAGCCTGCAGCGCCTGAACCGGGTTCGCGCACTGGACCAGGCCAATGCCACCGTGACGGTGGAAGCCGGTTGTGTGTTGCAGGTCCTGCAGCAGGAGGCCGATCGCGCCGGTTTCCTGTTCCCCCTGAGCCTGGCGGCCGAGGGCAGTTGCACCATTGGCGGCAATCTGGCCAGCAACGCCGGTGGCACCCAGGTGCTGCGTTACGGCAACGCGCGCGAGCTCTGCCTCGGGCTCGAGGTGGTGACCGCGCAGGGCGAGCTGTGGCATGGCTTGAGCGGGTTGCGCAAGGACAACACCGGCTACGACCTGCGCGACCTGTTCATCGGCAGCGAAGGAACGCTGGGCATCATTACCGCCGCGACGATGAAGCTGTTTCCAAGACCGGCAGCCCAGGTCACGGCCTGGGCCGCGCTGCCGTCGCTCGATGCGGCCGTGGCGCTGCTCGGCCTGGCGCAAAGCCGGCTCGGCGCCGCCCTGACCGGATTCGAGGTGATGGGCCAGTCCGCGCTGGCGCTGGTGGCCAGGCACTTCAGCCAGCACCCGGTGCCGCTCCTTGACTCGGCGCCCTACTTCGTGCTGCTGGAAAACTCCGACCTCGAATCCGAGGAGCACGCCCGCGCGCAGTTCGAAAAACTGCTGGAGCGCGCAATTGAGAAAGGCCTGGTGCGCGATGCCGTGGTGGCAGCCAGCCTGGGCCAGGCGCGCCAGCTTTGGGCCTTTCGCGAACAGATTCCGCTGGCCCAGGCCGAGGAAGGCGTCAACATCAAGCACGACATTTCGCTGCCGGTGTCGCGCATCCCGGAATTCGTCGCGGCCACCGACCGCCTGTTGTTGCAGGCATTGCCCGGCTTGCGGCTGGTGAACTTCGGCCACCTGGGCGACGGCAACCTGCACTACAACGTGCAGGCACCGCAGGACGGCGACATGGCCGCGTTCGTGGAACGACATGAGGCCGAAGTGAACCGGTTGGTTTACGACCAGGTCGCTGCGTTCGGCGGCTCGATCTCGGCCGAGCATGGCGTCGGCAGCCTGAAGCTTGACACCCTGCCCAGGTACAAGTCGGTGGTGGCGCTGGACCTGATGCGCGCCATCAAGCGGGCATTGGACCCGCACAACATCATGAACCCGGGACGCGTCGTGCGCATATAATTAGCGCATGATTCGTGGAGGCGAACCATGTTGAACTTTGACAATGCCCCGAAAAAAGCCACCAACCTTTCGCTCAATTCAAAGGTGCTGGAGGCAGCCCGCGAGCTCGGGATGAACGTGTCACAGGCGGTGGACGGACTGCTGGCCGAGGAGGTCAAGCGCCGCTATTGGGAGCGCTGGCGGGAAGAGAACCGCCAGGCCATGACCGCCTACAACCTGCGGATCGCCAAGGAAGGGCTGCCGCTGGCCAAGTACCGAACCTTTGCCCGTGGCCTGGGCGACGGGCGCCGCAAGTGATGCATGGCGCGCTTTGACGTCTTCGCGAACCCGGACACCGAGCAGCGGGCCTGGGTGCCCTACCTGCTGGATGTGCAGAACAACTTCCTGGACCACATCGAAACTCGCGTGCTCGTGCCGCTGCATGCGTCCGGCCATTTCGACCAGCGGGTGCGCAATTTGAATCCGGTGTTCAAGGTCGGCGGGAAGGCGGTCGTGATGAACACAGCGGCCATGGGCGCCGTGCCCGTGAGCGAATTGCGCCGAGCCGTGACCAGTCTGGCAATCCAGCAGGCCGAGATCCTCGGTGCGCTCGATACCTTGTTTGGCGGCTACTAGATGAAACGCCCCCACGCTCTCTTCGTTCGCTGCCCCCCGAGGGGGCGCTCAGTGCCCTTCGGGCGGCCGGGCGGGCACTGACATGCCCAATCGTCCCATCCGAACCCAGTACGAAGACTTCATGCGCCACGTGTACAGCACGGGCGCGAGCAAGACCGACCGCACCGGCACCGGTACGCGCAGCGTATTTGGACACCAGATGCGTTTCAATCTGAGCGAAGGTTTTCCGCTGGTCACGACCAAGCGCGTGCACCTGAAATCCATCATCATCGAACTGCTGTGGTTCCTCTCGGGCAGCAGCAGCAACAACTGGCTGAAGGAACGTGGCGTCAGCATCTGGGACGAATGGGCCGGGCCGGACGGCGACCTTGGCCCCGTTTACGGCGTGCAATGGCGCAGTTGGCCGACGCCAGACGGTGGGCATATCGACCAGATTGCGCAAGTGATCAAGACCCTGCGCAGCAACCCGGACTCGCGCCGCATCATCGTCAGCGCCTGGAATGTTGCCGATCTGGACAAGATGGCGCTGATGCCTTGCCACGCTTTCTTCCAGTTCTACGTGGCGCCACCCGCCGCAACCGGCCAACGCGGCAAACTGAGCTGCCAGATGTACCAGCGCAGCGCCGACATCTTTCTCGGCGTGCCGTTCAACATTGCCAGCTACGCGCTGCTGACGCACATGGTGGCGCAGCAATGCGAGCTCGAGGTCGGCGACTTCATCTGGACCGGTGGCGACTGCCATATCTACAACAACCACCAGAACCAAGTTGAACTGCAGTTGAGTCGCACGCCGTACCCCTATCCGCGCCTGCTCATCAAACGCCGCCCGGACTCGATCTTCGATTACCAGTACGAGGACTTCGAGTTGCAGGATTACCAATGCCACGAGCCGATCAAGGCGCCGGTGGCGGTGTGACTGTGCCGCTGCATCTGATCTATGCCCGTTCACGCAACGGCGTGATCGGACGTGACAACGCCCTGCCCTGGCGCCTGCCCGAGGACATGGCGCATTTCAAGCGGACCACCATGGGCAATCCGGTGCTGATGGGCCGAAAAACCTGGGAGTCGATTCCGAGCAAGTTCCGGCCGCTGCCTGGCCGTCTCAACCTTGTGTTGACGCGGCAGGAGCGCTGGCAAGCCGACGGAGCGGTTCGTGTCGGCAGCGTCGACGAGGCGCGCGCGCAATGCCCGTCTGGTGCAGTGCTATGGGTGATCGGCGGCGCACAAATCTATGCGCTGGCCGAACCCCATGCGGGCCAGGCCGTGGTGACGGAAATCGACGCCGACTTTTCGGGCGATGCCTTCGCTCCAGCGCTCGGAGCCGAGTGGCGGGAATTGGAACGGACGCCCAATGTGTCGAGCACGGGTCTGCATTACAGCGTCGTGAAGTACTTCAGGGATGTTGCACATTTCCGGGCCAGTCTGACCGCGTACCAGGCGAGTACCGGATGACAAGACAGGCCCAAACCAGAGTGCCCCGTCGATGAAAATCGCGACCTGGAACGTCAACTCATTGACCGCACGCCAGCAGCATGTGCTGGACTGGCTTGCCGCCAACCCGGTGGACGCTCTGTGCCTGCAGGAGTTGAAGCAGACCGACGACAAGTTCCCGGCGCAGTTGCTGCTGGAGGCCGGCTACCACTCAGCGGTGTTTGGCCAGAAAACCTACAACGGCGTGGCGATCCTGAGTCGTACCGAGCCGCGCGATTTGATCCGCAACATCCCGAGTTTCGACGATGAACAGTCGCGCCTTATCAGCGCAACGCTGGACACGCCGCAAGGGCCGCTACGGCTGGTCAACGGCTACTTCGTCAACGGGCAGGAGCCCGGCAGTGACAAGTTCAGCTACAAGATGCGTTGGCTGCGCGCGCTGCGCCAATGGCTGCAGAGCGAGATCGCCCGGCACCCCGCGCTGGTCCTGCTGGGCGACTTCAACATCGCGCCAGAGGACCGCGATTCCTTCGATCCGGAAGGCCTGCGCGAGACGATTCACCACACGACCGAGGAGCGTGACCATTTCCGCGCACTGCTCGCTCTGGGTCTGGAGGACAGTTTTCGCATGTTCGATCAGCCGCCCAAGAGCTACACCTGGTGGGACTACCGCCAGCTGGGCTACCCGAAGAACCGTGGGCTGCGCATCGACCATGTGCTGGTCAGTGGCAAGCTGGTCCCGCGTGTCAAGGCCTGCAGCATCGACCGGACCCCGAGAAAATGGGAAAAGCCGAGCGACCACACGCCGGTGATCCTGGAACTTGGGTCGGGAAGTCCGGCATGACTCGCGCCACCTGCGGCGTGGTTTGTGCGAGGTGAGAGACGGGGTCAGTCCAGCCCAAGGTCCTGAATCTTGCGGGTGATGGTGTTGCGGCCAATGCCGAGTTTTTGCGCCGCCTCCATGCGCCGCCCGCCGGTATGGGCCAGGGCGGCACGGATCATGCGTGCTTCGAATTTGCGGCTGAGCAGGTTCCAGACCTCGGGCTGAGCGGCAGCCAGCAGCTCGCTGGCCTCGGCTTCCACACCTTGCTCCCAGCCTGGCGTCTTATTTCGAGCAGCCGAGTCAGCGGGCCGCTCCTCGTGCTCTGAACCGGGCCGTGGTTCCCCTGCCCCGGATGGCGCCGCTGCATCAACCCGCGCGGCGGCTGGCGCTTCAGCGGCTTCAGCGGCAACCGATGGCATCGGCGCCGACGCGGCCATGACGTCGGCAGGCAGGTCCTTGGGCTCAATCACCTGGGCCGGCGCCATCACGGTCAGCCAGTGACAGATGTTTTCAAGCTGGCGCACGTTCCCCGGAAAATCAAAAAGGGCGAGTTGCCGCAGCGCAGCCTCGTTGATGCGTTTGGCGTCCACCCCAAGTTGCAGCGCGCTCTGCTTCAGGAACAGCCTGGTCAGCAGGGGCACGTCTTCGCGCCGCTCGCGCAACGGTGGCAGGCGCAGACGGATCACGTTCAGGCGATGGAACAGGTCTTCGCGAAAACTCGCCTCGCGCACCCGTTGCTCCAGATTCTGGTGCGTTGCCGCGATGACACGGACGTTGGCCTTGACCGGGCTGTGGCCGCCGACCCGGTAGAAGCTGCCGTCGCTCAACACCCGCAGCAGACGCGTCTGCAGGTCAAACGGCATGTCGCCGATTTCGTCGAGAAACAGGGTGCCGCCGGCGGCCTGCTCAAATCGGCCGCGCCGCATCGTCTGCGCGCCGGTGAAGGCACCGCGCTCGTGACCGAACAGTTCGCTCTCCAGCAGGTCTTTCGGAATCGCCGCCGTGTTGATGGCGACATAGGGTCCGCCGGCCGCCGGCGAATGCTTGTGCAGGGCCCGCGCCACCAATTCCTTGCCGCTGCCGGACTCACCGGTAATCAGCACCGTGACGCTGCTTTGGCTCAAGCGACCGATGGCGCGAAAAACATCCTGCATCGCGCTGGCCTGCCCGAGCATCTCGGGCATCGGCCCCAGCGTTTCCTCGGCCAAGGTCTCGCGCTGGCTCTCCTCCATGGCGCGGCGAATCAGGGCAATCGCCTTCGGCACATCGAAGGGCTTGGGCAGGTACTCGAAGGCGCCGCCCTGGAACGAAGCGACCGCGCTCTCCAGATCCGAGTAGGCCGTCATGACGATGACCGGCAGGCCCGGCAGGCGCCCACGCACCTCTTTCAGCAAATCGAGACCCGAGCCGCCCGGCATCCGAATGTCGCTCACCAGCACCTGCGGCGCGTCCTCGCCCGACGCCTCCGCAAGCGCGAGCAGCACCTCGGGGGCGCTGGCAAAACTCCGGCTCGCCAATCCCTCGCGCTGCAGCGCCTTTTCCAGCACGAAGCGAATCGACTGGTCGTCGTCGGCAATCCAGATGGGCTTCATGTCAGTCGGCGCCGGGCCGCCCCAAGCCGACTGCGGCCCCCTCGGGGGGCAGCGAACGAAGTGAGCGTGGGGGTGTCATGTCTTGGGTGTGGCAGGGTTCAGGGCAGGGGAATCAGAAGCTTGAAATCGGTACGTCCGGGGACACTTTCGAACTCGATCAATCCATGATGCTGCTGGACAAAGTTCTGCGCCAGCGTCAGCCCCAGCCCCGATCCGCCCTCGCGCCCAGTCACCAGCGGCAGAAAGATCCGGTCCCTGATTTCGTTCGGCACCCCTGGCCCGTTGTCCATTACATGCAATTCCAGTGCCAGGCGGTAGCGCTGCTTGCCCAGGGTCACCTGGCGCGCCACGCAACTGCGAAAGCAAAGTTCGGCGTCGCCCGCGGCAATTCCCTGCGTCATCGCCTGGCAGGCATTCTGAGCCACGTTCAGCACCGCCTGCACCAGTTGCTCGCGATCGCCGCGAAACTCAGGCAGCGACACATCATATTCCCGGCGCAGCCGCAAGCCGCGCGGATACTCGACGGCGAGCAGGGCCAGCACATGCTCGCAGACCTCGTGGATGTTGACGTCCCCCACCACATGCGGCGAGCGATGCGGCGCCAGCAGGCGATCAACCAGCGACTGCAAGCGATCCGCCTCGCGAATGATGACCTGGGTGTACTCGGACAATTCCGGCGCGTTCATTTCCATTTCGAGCAACTGCGCCGCGCCGCGGATGCCGCCGAGCGGGTTCTTGATCTCGTGCGCCAGGTTGCGCACCAGCTCCCGGTTCTCCTGCGACTGCTGCGCCAGCCGCTCCTCGCGGTCCTGCCGCGCCTGCTGCTCCATCGGCAGCAGTTCCACCAGCAACAGGCCTGGCTCGTCAGTCTGCGCGACGATGACGTGCACCGCCAACGGATCACGCCCGTGGCGCAGCAACAGGGTTTCGTAGCGCAGCGCGGAATATTCGTTGCTACCGGCGCCGCGAATCGCATTCCGCATGCTTGTCGGGTCGGAAAACAGGTTGGGGAAGTGCGCCGCCTCGATGACCCGGCGCGGCGCGCCCAGGGCGTCCTCCAGTGCCGCATTGGCAAACTCCACGGCACCATCTTCCTGCACCACCGCCACCAGGGTGACAAGCAGATCAAGTGACTGAAAACGGTTGCGCTGCGCGGCGGGACGGTTCAAGCCGGCTATCTTGACGCAGGCAAGCGGGTCAACTCGCGGCGAACACCGGCGATGTCACTTTCGTTGCGGGCGATGCTCGCCTTCAGCTCGGCAACCCGGTCCAGGTACTTCTGATGGTTGCGCGCTTCGACGCCCTGCTTCTCCGGCTCACCGTTGTTGTATTCCTTGAGCAGTTCAGCCTGCCGGGCTTCGATCTTGCGCAGTTCGGCTTCCAGAATTTGGCGGGCGTCCGAATCGCGCGAACGCTGCTCGGCCGAGGCGACCCGCTGCGCTGGCGCGCTCGCTGCGTTCGAGCGCCCCTGCGGACTACCGTTGGCCGCCGTTTTGGGTGCCGAAATGATGGTGATGTTGCCACCGTCGATCAGTTTGCAGCCGCGCGCCTCAGCCTCCTTCGCGTTGTTGATGTATTCGTTGCCGCAACGGAAGATCTTGTCTTGGGCAAGCGCCGCCTGCGAACTCGCTAGACAGACCAGGATCAGGGCAAAAAAGTACTTCATGGGCACCGGAGCCTCCGCGAAACTGCGGAGGGAGTGCCAAGTATGGCGCAAGACGAATGAATCACAAAACTCGCGTCGCGCGCGGCGCGAGTCATGCAGAGCATCCCTACAGCGAGTAGTACATGTCGAACTCGATCGGATGGGTGGTCATGCGATAGCGCGTGACCTCCTGCATCTTCAGTTCGATGTAGGCGTCGAGCATGGAGTCGGTAAAGACGCCGCCTTTGGTCAGGAAGGCGCGACCCTTGTCCAGGTAGTCCAGCGCCTGATCGAGGCTGTGACAGACCGTCGGCACTTTCGCGTCCTCCTCGGGCGGCAGATGGTAAAGGTCCTTGCTGGCGGCCTCGCCCGGGTGGATCTTGTTCTCCACGCCATCGAGGCCGGCCATCAGCAGCGCCGCAAAACACAGGTAGGGGTTGGTGGTCGGGTCCGGAAAACGCACCTCGATACGGCGCCCCTTGGGACTGGACACGTAGGGGATGCGCACCGAGGCCGAGCGATTGCGCGCCGAATAGGCCAGCTTGACCGGCGCCTCGAAACCGGGAACCAGGCGCTTGTAGCTGTTCGTCCCGGGGTTCGTGATGGCATTGAGCGCTCGCGCATGCTTGATGATGCCGCCGATGTAATAGAGGGCAAAGTCACTCAGGCCGGCGTAGCCGTCACCGGCAAACAGGTTCTTGTCGCCCTTCCAGACCGACTGGTGCACGTGCATGCCGGATCCGTTGTCGCCGACGATGGGCTTGGCCATGAAGGTCGCCGTCTTGCCATAGGCGTGCGCCACATTCCACACCACGTACTTGAGAATTTGCGTCCAGTCGGCGCGCTGGACCAGGGTGCTGAACCGGGTGCCGATCTCATTCTGGCCAGCGCCACCGACCTCATGGTGGAACACCTCGACCGGAACACCCAGGGTCTCGAGGATGAGCGACATCTCGGCGCGGATGTCCTGCATACTGTCCACCGGGGGCACGGGGAAGTACCCGCCCTTGACCGTCGGCCGGTGCCCCTTGTTGCCGCCTTCCATTTCCTTGGCCGAATTCCATGGCGCTTCCTGCTCGTCAATCTTGACAAAGCAGCCCGACATGTCCTGACCCCAGCGCACGTCGTCAAAAATGAAGAACTCGGGCTCCGGTCCAAAGTAGGCCGTGTCACCCAGCCCGGATGCCTTCAGATAGGCTTCGGCCCGTTTCGCAATCGAGCGCGGGTCGCGGTCGTAGGCCTTGCCGTCCCCCGGCTCAAGCACGTCGCAGGTCAGAAACAGCGTGGTCTCCTCGTAGAACGGATCGATGTTGGCTGTGCCCGGATCGGGCATCAGCAGCATGTCGGACGCCTCGATACCCTTCCAGCCGGCAATCGAGGAACCGTCAAATGCGTGACCGTCGCTGAACTTGTCTTCGCCAAAGTGCGAAACCGGCACCGTCACGTGTTGTTCCTTGCCTCGCGTGTCGCTGAACCTGAGATCAACAAACTTGACTTCATCGTCCTTCAACATCTTCATCACGTCTGCGACGGTCTTGGCCATCAATTTCTCCTGCTGGATTGATAAAGGAAATAGCTACGAGTCTAGGTAAGCAGAATCCATGCCATGCCTACTGAATCGAACCCTGGGGAAGGCTCAATTAGAACATGATGGTGCGGCGCACCGACCGGGTGCAGCAAGCCGCTAACGCACCAGTTCAGGGCCAAGTTTCACTTCAAACTGGTGCAGTCCTGCTCTCAAGTCGGCAAACGCCACCAGCACGCCTGAGGGTGCTCCCTTGACCCCAAGTTCGATATGGCGACCGTGCTCGGGGTGATCGACGCTGGGCAGGCTGAAGACCCGGATTCCGGGGTGCCGCGACTCGATGTCCTGCATCAGTGGCGTCAAGGTCGCCTCCATGCCGCCGTACACGATCACCGACATCTCCACCTGCCGATCCCGCTGGAACAGATGGCGGTACTGCGTATCGAGAACCCACTCGATCATGGGCCAGGCCATGACCGGAAAACCCGGCACAAAGTGCACCCGTGCGAGGCCGCCCCGCCGGGCACAACTGAAACCGGGAATCTTGTTGAAGGGATTCGGAATGATTTGCGCCCCAAGCGGGAACACGCCCATGTTGAGACGGTGCAAGTTGTCGGGCCGGTCCGGCTCAAAGGCCAAGCCCTGCTCGCGCGCAAGTTCCCGCATCCGTTCGCGAATCAGGCGCTCGGCCTCGACATGCAGTTCCAGCGCGACGCCGAGCGCAAGCGCCGCGCACTGCCGGGTGTGGTCGTCCGGCGTGGCGCCGATGCCGCCCGTGCAGAACACCAGATCCGGCCCGTCAAAGGCGCGAACCAATGTGCTCGTGATGCGCTCGGGCACGTCCCCAACATACTCGGCCCAGGCCAGTTGCAACCCGCGTGCCGCCAGGATTTCGATGGCCTTGGCCAGATGCTTGTCGGCGCGTTTTCCGGAGAGGATTTCGTCACCGACAACGATCAGTCCGCAGCGCTGCGGCTGCGCGGTTTCAGGGCAGCTTGGAGAAGTCGCCGGTTCCATCGTGGGACAAGAATGCGGGTGCCAACGGATCGAGAACGCGACCCGGCCCGGGCGGCGCCTCGCCGCGCAACTGTTCCAAGGCGGTCAGGGCGAAATGCGCGAACCAGAGCGAGGCAAAGGCGAACACCAGGGTGTAGATCCAGATCGCCAGCGGAACAAGGAAGACAAAGGCGGCGGCAAAAATCGCCCCGGAGGCCCAGAGCAGTCCCGGCGCCGCGCCCAGATAGCCCGTCACCACCCCGATGCCAAGCAGCCGGCCGCGGTGCCGTCGAAAAATTTCGCTCCGCTCCTCGGCGCTGGCATGTTCGGCCAACACGTCATAGGCCATCACGCGGTAGGTCAGCCAGCCCCAGATCAGTGGCGGCAGGATCAGGATCAAGGGGGGGATCAACCAGAGCGGAATCGATACGACCAGGGCCACGATCGCCAGAAGAATCGCGCCCAGGGACCAGAACAGGCCCATCAGCGCGGAACCGCCGCGTTTGCGCTCCAGGGTCGGGAAACGCCGCTCGGCCACCAGCGAGACGATGGCCGGCGTCATCAGGAGGGCAACGGCCAGCAGGGACACCACCACGAGCAGCGGCGTCACGGCGAAAATTACCACCAGAGGCGCGGCGACCGTCTTCAGGCTGCCAAGCCCGACCGCTTCCAGCCAGGACCAGAGCGTTTGCGCCAGAGCAAAGGAGTCGAGCGCGGTTCGCACCCATTGCAGCGCGGCGTCCCAATAGAAGTAACCCAGTCCAAGCGCCAGGGCGACGGTCAGCAGCAACGGTAGAAACGACAGGGCGATGACCCGCGGGTGCAGGCAATAGAGCGTGGCACGCCAGAAAGAGTTGAGCAGCAGTTGCATGGGTTGGGCCTGGGTCGGCAGGCCAACCCGGCGGCCCCAAGCATAACGTCCCGATAAGATGCTGCCGTGAGCCAGCAAGAAGCGCACGAACGGATTGAGGTCGATGGTGTGCGCCTCGAAGTCCGGCGCTGTCCGGCGCCAGCGCAAGCGCCGCAACGGCAAGCGCTATTGTTCCTGCATGAAGGGCTGGGCTCGGTGTCGGCATGGCGCGACTGGCCGCGACAACTCGGGCGACAGTGCGGTCGTGAGGTGATCCTGTTTTCGCGCCAGGGCTACGGTTCCTCCGATGGCTATCCGGATCCACGAGGCCACTGGCGCCCCGACTACATGCACGAGCAGGCTTGGCAGGTTCTGCCCGCCCTGCTATCGGCGCTGGACATCGAGCAGCCACTGCTGCTGGGACATTCGGATGGCGCAACAATTGCCCTGCTCTATGCCAGCCGATACCCTTGCACGGGAGCCGTCGTCATCGCGCCGCACGTGATGGTCGAGCAGCGCTCCATCGACGCGATCGAGCAGGCCAGGCAGGCCTATCTTCATGGCGACCTGCGCGCGCGCCTGGCGCCGCATCATGCCGACGTTGATGGCGCCTTCTGGGGCTGGAACGACGCCTGGCTCAGTCCCGCCTTTCACGATTTCGACATCCGGCGCGAATGCCGTGACATCACCTGTCCGCTGCTGGCCCTGCAGGGGAAGGAAGACGCCTACGGAACAGAGGAGCAGATCAAGCAGATCCTGCCGACTCGCGCAGCGATCACACGGCATCTGCTTGATCGGTGCGGCCACTCGCCGCAGCGCGATCAGCCCGAGTTGACCGCAACGCTGATCACGCAGTTCCTGGCGCAACTGCCCTGACTGACGTGATGCGGCGCCGCTGCTTCGGAGCGCCACTAGACTACGGCCTACTTGGTCCTCATCCTTGTCCAGTCACCTGACGCAAACGCCATTCATCATGAACCCCATGAATCGCTCGACTACCCTGCTGCTTAACGCCGGGCATGCCCTGGACCACATGTTCCTGTTGATCTTTGCCACGGCGGTGACCAGCATCGCGGCGGACTTCGGCTTTGACCGCTGGGAGGACCTGATGCCCTACGGCGTCGGCGCCTTCCTGCTGTTTGGCATCGGCTCGGTGCCTGCCGGACGCCTGGGCGACCTCTGGGGCCGGCGCAAGATGATGATCATATTTTTTGCCGGAATGGGACTCTCCGCCATGGTCTGCGCCCTGGCGCGGAACGCCTGGCAGATGGCCGCCGCACTGACACTGATGGGAGCGTTCTCATCGATCTATCACCCGGTGGGCATCCCCATGCTGTTGAGCCGGGCGACGCGGCCAGGCTGGACCATCGGCGTGAACGGCCTGGCGGGGAACCTCGGCATCGCTGTCGCTGCCATCGTCACCGGGCTGCTGGTCAAGTACGTGGGCTGGCGCGCCGCTTTCGTGGTTCCGGGGCTGGTCTGCCTGGCCTGCGCCTTGGCGTTTGCCTGGACGGCGCCGGCAGAAACCGAGGCTCCGGCGCGCAGCACGCGCAAGGCGACGCAGCCGCTCGATCCTTCCGCCCTGGCCAGATTGTTCCTGGTGATGACTTTTGCCGCCATTTCCTCCAGCCTGCTGTTCAACTTCACCACCAACGGCAACGCTCAGTTGCTGCGCGAGCGTTTCATCGGGATCATCGAAGACCCGGCCCAGCTCGGCACGCTGCTGGCGGTGATGTACACCATCGCGTCGTTTACCCAGGTGATCGTCGGCAATCTGATCGACCGTTTTCCCATGAAGCGGCTTTACCTGGTCATCGTGCTGGCGCAGATCCCGATGTTCCTGCTCGCCGCGCAGGCGCAGGGCTGGCTGCTGTTTGCCTTCCTGACCGGCTTCATGGTGATGGTGTTTGGCGCGATCCCGTTCACCGAGGCCATGGTCGTGCGCTTCGTCGATGACAGTCTGCGCTCACGCGTCAGCGGCATGCGCATGGCCGTTTCATTTGGCATCAGTTCACTGGCCGTCTACCTGCTCGGGCCGGTGGTCAAGGCAAGCGGTTTTTCCACCCTGCTGGTCGCCATGGCCGGCATTGCCGCCTGCACCGCATTGTTCGTGCTGATGCTGCCCGATCCGAAGTCCAGCTCAATCAGTTCGACCGCGCCAGCAACGCCGTAGTCAGAGACGCGGCACGATGTGGGCGGGATCAGGCCGTAACGTGGCGCCTTTGAAGCTGCACAGTGAAGGCCTGAGGTGAGCCGCCTACGCTGCGCTACTTTCTAGGCGCAGTGCTACGGCGGCTCAGGCCGGCGCGGCACTCAGCTCCGCGAATGTCCTCCGGCCTTCGGCCTCCCCCTCTATTTCGCTGCGCTGAGCGCCACACCGGCCTGATCCTGCAAGCGTGGTGGGCGTGCGGTGCGGCAACGACGCGCGCTGCCAAGTAGGCTGGGTAGGCGGCGCAGCGAAGTAGAGGAGGAGGAACGGGCGTAGCCCGTTCCGGGGGACATGAGCGGCGTCGCCTACCCGGCCTCCTTGGCGTGATGATGCCATCACCGCAGTTCCTGTCTATTGAGAGCGACTAGCTAGCTATGAGACTGCCAGATGCGGCGCCCGGGGCCGCTCTGCGCCCGGCGTATTGCCGGGCGAACTCGACGTACCAATCGAGGCACTGCGGATTCGCCATGGCATCCCGGTTCAGCACCTTCTCCAGCGGCTGCCCAAGCAACAGTTTCTTGATCGGAAGTTCCTGCTTCTTGCCGCTCAAGGTGCGCGGTATCTCGCTCACCTGCAGCGTCTCGTTCGGCAGGAAGCGTGGCGAAAGCGCGACACGAATCGCGCCATGGATGCGCTGGCGCAACTCCTCGTTCAGCGTCAGTCCGGGCCGCAGCACGACAAACAGCGGCATGTAACTCTCGCGCCCAAGGTATTCCAGGTCCACCACCAGCGAATCAAGCACCTCGGGCAGCGCTTCGACCGCGCTGTACAGCTCACTGGTTCCCATGCGCAGCCCGTGCCGGTTGATGGTCGCGTCACTGCGTCCATAAATGATGCAACCGCCCCGCGGTGTGATCCGCAGCCAGTCGCCATGGCGCCAGACGCCGGGGTACATATCAAAGTAGCTCGACAAATAGCGTGCGTTTTCCTTGTCGCCCCAGAAATAGAGCGGCATCGATGGCATGGGACGGGTGCAAACAAGTTCACCCACTTCGTCGACCACCTCCTGTCCCTGCTCGTTCCAGGCGTACACCGCGCAACCGAGCAGCCGGCATTGCATTTCGCCTGGGGTCTGCGGCAGTTCGCGGTTGCCGCCGATAAAGGCGCCGGCAAAGTCGGTCCCGCCCGAGATGTTGCACCACCAGATATTGCTCTGACCGTCTGCCGTGTCCCTGCCACCGTCTGATGTTTCGGCGCGAATCCGGGCAAATTGGGCGTCTCCCCAGCGCTGCACCTCTTCGCTCAACGGCGAGCCGGTCGTGCCCAAGGCACGCACTCGGCGCAGATCGCCACAAGCTGAAATGTCGATGCCCGCCTTCATGCAGTTGGCAAAGAAGGCGGCGCTGGCGCCAAAGAAAGTCACCCGCATATCGGCGGCAAAACGCCACAGGGTGGTCCAGTCGGGGCGATCGCGCTGGCCTCCAGGGTTGCCATCAAAAATGCAGCAGGTGGTGCCGTTGAGCAGGCCGCTCATTTGCGCGTTCCACATCACCCAGCCGGTCGAGCTGTACCAGTGGAAACGCTCACCCCAGGTATTGGGCGCGTAGCTGCAGCCGATGTCGTTGTGCAGTGTCTTGAGCGCCAGGGCCACGATCACCGTGCCGCCATGTCCGTGCACGATCGGCTTGGGCAGTCCCGTGGTGCCACTGGAATAAACAATCCACAGCGGGTGGTCGAACGGCAGCCAGATCGGCTCGAAATCTCGCGTCGCGGCCTCGTTACTGGCGCAAGCCAGCGCAAGGTCGCTGGCGTTCGGTAGCGACGCCAGCGCGTCGGCAAACTGCGCCGCTCCAAGCAAGTTGTTCAGCAACAGCAGGTTGCGCAGCGAAGGCAGGGCGGCACAAAGTTCACGCACGACGCCAACCCGGTCATGGTCGCGCCCGCCGTAGCTCACGCCGTCGCAGGCAATCAGCGCCACCGGCTCGATCTGCCGGAACCGGTCCAGCACGGCAGGCGTCCCCATGTCGGGAGCGCAGATGCTCCAGACCGCGCCAATGCTGGCGACGGCCAGGAAGGCGATCATCGCCTCGGGCACATTGGGCAGGTAGGCCGCAACCCGGTCCCCGGGCCTCACCCCGTACGAGCGCAGATGTTGCGCCAGCGAGGCAACCTGGCGCCGCAGCTCGAGCCAGCCAAGCTCGCGTTGCAAGCCCTTTTCATTGCGGCTGACGATAGCCGGAAAACCCGCAGCCGCTGCCGCACCAACGTGGCGCAGCACCTGCCGCGCGTAGTTGAACTGCGCGCCGGGAAACCACTGCGCACCCGGCATCCGATCCAGCCCGAGCACGGCACGGTGCGGTGTTGGCGACTGCAGTTGGAAGTAATCCCAGATGCTTTGCCAAAACCCGTCAAGGTCGTTGACCGACCACTGCCACAGCGCGTCGTAGCTGCGGAATTGCAGTCCGCGGTTCTGTTGCAACCAGTCCTGGTACAGCCGAATCTGCGGCACCTGCGGCGGAGATCGAGATTGTTCTTGCATGGCCGCAAGATTAGCGCACCCGGCCCTGCTCACGGCCGGAGCCGATATAGTGCTGCGGGCATCCCTGCGAAAAATCCAAGCACCCGCCAACCTGTCAAGCCATGCCTGTCTGGAAAAAGCCGATCTCGGTCGAGATTCTTGCCGCCGCCCACGAAGCCACGGCAACCAGTCATCTGGGACTGGAGTTTCTTGAGGTCGGCGACGATTTCATCCGGGCCCGCGTCCCGGTCGACCAACGCACCCGTCAGCCCTACGGCCTGTTGCATGGCGGCGTCGCTGTCGTGCTGGCCGAAACCATCGGTTCATGCGGCGCCAACTACTCCTGCCCGCCGGGCTTTCGAGCCGTCGGACTTGACATCAATGCCAACCATGTCCGGGGCGCGACCTCGGGCTGGGTGACCGGCATCACGCGACCCCTGCACATGGGTCGCAGCACCCATGTCTGGCAGATCGAACTCAGCAACGACGCCGGCGAACTCACCTGCGTGTCACGCATCACCATGGCGATTCTTGCCATGAAGGAATAGGCAGGCTCAGGCCAGCCGGATTCTCATGACCCTGTTGCAACCGCGCCCCTGGCTACCCGTGGCAGTCGATCTGCATGTCCAGGCGCTGGCGCGACGTTTTGCTGCGCTGGACTGCGCCGGCAACGAAGCCGAACTGCTGGCCCTGGTGCAGAAGAATCAGGACATCCACGAGCGCGACTGCATCAATCTGAACCCTGCCACCAACGTCATGAATCCACGCGCCGAGGCGCTGCTGGCGCGTCGTCTCGGCTCGCGGCCCTCACTGGGCTATCCCGGCGACAAGTACGAAATGGGGCTGGAGGCGATTGAGAGAATCGAAGTCATGGCGGCGCAGCTCGCCGCCGAAGTATTCGATGCGCGCTACGTCGAGGTGCGGGTTCCCTCGGGTGCGCTGGCCAATCTCTTTGTCTTCATGGCCTGCGCCCGACCAGGCGAGAGCATCGTGGCGCCACCACCCTCGATTGGCGGCCATGTCACGCACCAGCGTGACGGTGCGGCCGGGCTGTATGGCGTGAAGACGCTGGCGGCGCCGGTCGACGTGCGCGGCTACACCATCGACGTGGATGCGCTGCGGCGTCTGGTCAGAACCGAGCGGCCGAAATTGATCACCGTCGGCGGCAGCCTCAATTTGTTTTCCCATCCGGTCGCCCAGATCCGCGAGATTGCCGACGAGGTTGGCGCCTGGGTCATGTTTGACGCCGCGCACCTGTGCGGCGTGATTGCCGGACGGGCCTGGCAGCAACCTCTGCAGGAAGGCGCGCATGTGATGACCATGAGCACCTACAAGAGCCTGGGCGGATCCGCCGGCGGGCTGATCCTGAGCAACGACGCCGAGCTGGCGCAGCGCATCGAGGCCATCGCCTACCCCGGACTTACCGCCAATTTCGACGCCGGCAGGACCGCCGCGCTGGCCATGACCCTGCTCGACTGGAAAAGCTTTGGCCAGCCCTATGCGAAAGCCATGGTGGAGACAGCCGCCGCGCTGGCCGAGGCGCTGCGTGTGCTGGACATCCCGGTGTTTGCCCGTGACCGCGGCATGACCCGTTCCCACCAGTTCGCGATCGAGGCCAATTCATTTGGCGGCGGACAGACGGCGGCCAAACGCCTGCGCGGCGCGAACATCCTGAGCTGCGGCATCGGCCTGCCGGTCGAAGAAATTCCAGGCGACCTGAACGGCCTGCGCCTGGGCACGCCCGAAATCGTGCGCTGGGGCATGGGTCCGCAAGACATGCCCGAACTTGCCGGTCATATCGCGGCGGCGCTGAACGAATCCCGACCCCTGGCCGAGATTGCCGGCGCCGTATCGGAGCAGCGGTCGCGTTTTCGCGACCTGCATTTCATGCGCTGAGCTCCCTCGGGCCGGCGCTGCCCTACCCGGCCTGGGCGTTTCCGCGCTGGTGGGCTGCCACCCCGTCCATGATCTCCTTGCCAGCGGCGTCCGGGCCTTCCCAGCCGAGAACCTTGACCCACTTGTCCGGCTCCAGGTCCTTGTAGTGCTGGAAGAAATGCGCGATGGTTTTCAGGCGCAGCGGGTTCAGGTCTTCGGGCTTCTTCCAATGCGTATAGATCGACAGCATCTTGTCGATCGGCACCGCCAGCACCTTGCTGTCCTCGCCCGCCTCGTCGCGCATCTTCAGGATGCCAAGCGGCCGGCAGGTCACGACGACACCCGGAATCAGCGGCACAGGCGTGATGACGAGCACGTCCGCCGGGTCACCGTCGCCACTGAGCGTCCTCGGCACGTAACCGTAGTTGGTCGGGTAATGCATCGCCGTGCTCATGAAGCGATCGACAAATATCGCCCCGGAGGCCTTGTCCACCTCGTACTTCACCGGGTCGGCGTTCATCGGAATCTCGATGATCACGTTGAACGCCTCGGGGATGTTTGGACCGGGAGTGACTTTGTCCAATGACATGATTTGCCTCTGAGCGGGAGCAACCCCCCGGATTGTCGGTTACAGTTCCGCCGTTGGCCAATCAGCCCCGTTTTCGGGAGCCCGAGGAAGCAACGCAGCAGGGGCGACCTGTCCGGTCGCCTCCACCACTGCGATTCACACAACATTTCAGTTAGGAGAGACATGCACCCCCACGCTCACTTACGTTCGCTGCCCCCCGAGGGGGCGTTCGCCTCCTTTGAGGCGGCTCGGCAGGAGGCTCTATGACAGGCAACTCGGCGCTGTACCTGGCGCTCATTTGCGGTTTGATCGCCGTCGTCTACGGCGTCTGGGCCCGCGGCTGGATTCTTTCGCAGGATGCGGGCAACGCCCGGATGCAGGAGATCGCAGCGGCGATCCAGACCGGCGCGGCGGCCTACCTGGCGCGCCAATACAAGACGATTGCAGTGGTCGGCCTGGTGCTGGCCGTGCTGATCGGCATCTTCCTGGATGGCACGACCGCCGTCGGCTTCGTCATCGGCGCCCTGCTCTCGGGCGCCTGTGGCTTCATCGGCATGAACGTGTCGGTGCGTGCCAATGTGCGCACGGCGCAGGCCGCGACACGGGGCATCGGACCGGCGCTTGACGTCGCGTTTCGCGGCGGCGCCGTCACCGGCATGCTGGTGGTTGGCCTCGGCCTGCTTGGTGTCACGGCGTTCTACTGGTTCCTGGTCGGCAACGGCAACCTGACGCCCGACAAGAACCTGGCCAAGATGCTCGATCCGCTGATCGGCTTTGCCTTTGGCGCTTCACTGATCTCGATCTTCGCGCGGCTCGGTGGCGGCATCTTCACCAAGGGCGCTGACGTCGGCGCGGACCTGGTCGGCAAGCTTGAGGCCGGCATTCCGGAGGACGATCCACGCAACCCGGCCGTCATCGCCGACAACGTCGGAGACAACGTCGGCGACTGCGCCGGCATGGCCGCGGATCTGTTCGAGACCTACGCCGTGACCCTGATCGCCACCATGGTGCTGGGCGCCCTGCTGGTCAGCGCCGCGCCGACCAGCGCCGTGCTCTACCCGCTGGCGCTGGGTGCCGTGTCGATCATCGCCTCGATCATCGGTTGCTTCTTTGTCAAGGCGTCGCCCGGCATGAAGAACGTGATGCCGGCCCTGTACAAGGGTCTGGCGATTGCCGGCGGCCTGTCCCTGATCGCCTTCTACTTCGTGACGACCGCCATCATTCCGGAGAACGCCATCTACGCCACGGGCAGCCAGATGCGCCTGTTCGGCGCCTGCGCCATCGGCCTGCTCCTCACCGGCGCGCTGGTCTGGATCACCGAGTTCTACACCAGCACCCAGTACGCTCCGGTGCAGCACATCGCCCAGGCTTCCACCACCGGGCACGGCACCAACATCATCGCCGGCCTCGGCGTGTCGATGCGCTCGACCGCCTGGCCGGTGCTCTGCGTCTGCGTCGCCATCCTCGCCTCCTACCAGCTCGGCGGCTTGTACGGCATCGCCGTCGCCGCCACCTCCATGCTCAGCATGGCGGGCATCATCGTCGCGTTGGACGCCTATGGCCCGATCACCGACAACGCCGGCGGCATTGCCGAAATGGCGAATCTGCCTGAGAGTGTGCGCGCCATCACGGATCCGCTTGATGCCGTGGGCAACACCACCAAGGCAGTGACCAAGGGCTACGCCATCGGGTCCGCCGGTCTTGCCGCGCTGGTTCTATTTGCCGACTACACGCACAAGCTCGAAGCCTACGGCAAGTCGATCAGCTTTGACCTGTCAGACCCGATGGTCATCGTCGGTTTGTTCATTGGAGGCCTGATTCCCTACCTGTTCGCCGCCATGGCGATGGAAGCAGTCGGCCGCGCTGCCGGCGCGGTGGTGGTGGAAGTGCGGCGCCAGTTTCGGGAGATCAAGGGCATCATGGAAGGCACCGCCAAGCCCGAGTACGGTCGCGCTGTGGACATGCTGACGACTGCGGCGATCAAGGAAATGGTCATCCCCTCGCTGCTGCCGGTGGTGGTGCCGATTCTGGTCGGCCTGATCCTCGGACCGAAGGCGCTGGGCGGCCTGCTGATGGGAACCATCGTCACCGGCCTGTTTGTCGCAATATCCATGTGCACCGGCGGCGGCGCCTGGGACAACGCCAAGAAGTACATCGAGGACGGCAACCACGGCGGCAAGGGCTCCGAAGCGCACAAGGCCGCCGTCACCGGCGACACGGTGGGCGACCCGTACAAGGACACCGCTGGACCGGCGATCAACCCGCTGATCAAGATCATCAACATCGTGGCGCTGCTGATCGTGCCGCTGGTGATGCAGTTCCACGGTTAGCTGGCTCACACTGAAGCAAGCCACCGATCCGGCGAGGTGATCGAATAAAGCGTCCAGACGCGCGCGCAGCTGGCAAACCACATGGCGATTTCGCATCGAAGTCGGCCCGGTCGACCGCATCCTGCGCGGCACTAAGCCGGCCGATGTGCTTACACGTGGTACGGAACGACGACGAAGGCGAAGCGCTTCGGGGGAAAGTCGCGCAGGTTGCGCGTCGCCAGGCGCAGACCGTACTGCTGGGCAATCGCGGCCTGAAACGCGTCAGGCAGTTTCCAGCCGTGACGCCTGCGCAACTCGGCGGCCAGGTCCGCAGCCGCCTCATCGATGCCCAGGGTGGGAAAACTGTCGAGCAGGCGCGTGACGCTGCGGGTGACCGGCGCCTCAAAGCCGGTCAGCACCTCGGCGCGCGTAATCACCGAGATTGCCGCGTCGCCATGGGTCTGGGACAAATAGCTCGTCGCTTCGGCGATGCCGTTGAAATGGTCAATGAGGATGACCGAATCGAGCAGCACCTTCACCTGCGCCGGTCCCAATCTGCACGCAAGCCCTTCTGGTACGCCAGGCCGTCGCCTAGCTTCCACAGCCCGGCCGTTTCGCCCAGTACTTTGTCGAAGGGTGAGGTCTGCGGCCCGGACTGCTTGCGCAACTGCCGCACTGCGCGGCGCACCAGTTCGGTCATCGGTGTGCGCTCGAGTTTGGCCTTTCGCATGAGCCAAGCCCGATCATCAGGATCGAGGGTGATGATGGTTCGCGTCACGGCATCGAGATATCAGTTTGCCAGAATGATATCATGGGTCGGCATGCCCATCGATAGCCGCCGCGGCTAGGCTGCGCTGCTGCGTCGCATCAGCCGGATCAGCCTGGGCAGCACCAGCACTGCGACGATGATGGCGACCAGCGTGGCCGACATCGGGCGTTCAATCAGCACCGTCCATTTGCCCTCGCCGATCGACAGCGCGTTGCGCAGTTGCGCCTCGGCCAGCGGCCCGAGGATCAGGCCGACGATCACCGGCGCGGTCGGAAAATCAAAGCGCCGCATCAAGACGCCGAGCAGGCCAACCCCGTACATCAGGAACAGGTCGAAACTGCTCTGGCGCATGCCGTAGACGCCGACCGTCGCGAAGATGAGGATGCCGGCGTAGAGCTGCGGGCGCGGAATCTTCAGCAACTTGACCCACAGGCCGACCAGCGGCAGATTCAGGATCAGCAGCATCACGTTGCCGATGTAGAGCGAGGCGATCAAGGCCCAGACCAGCGTCGAGGAGGTCTGGAACAACTGCGGTCCCGGCTGGATGCCGTAGTTCTGGAACGCGTTGAGCAGGATCGCCGCGGTGGTCGAGGTCGGGATGCCCAGGGTCAGCAGCGGCACCAGCACGCCGGTCACAGCAGCGTTGTTGGCGGCCTCGGGTCCGGCCACGCCTTCGATTGCGCCAGTGGTGCCGAATTCCTCGGGATGGGCCGAGAGTTTCTTCTCGGTCGCGTAGCTCAGGAAGGTCGGGATCTCGGTGCCGCCGGCCGGAATCGTGCCGAACGGAAACCCGAGCGCGGTGCCGCGCAACCAGGCCGGCCAGGAACGCTTCCATTCCAGGCGCGTCATGTGCACCTTTCCCATGGTATTGAGAGTCGAGACGCTGCGCCCTTCGTACAGCGCGGTGTACATGGCTTCGCCAATGGCAAACAGGCCAACCGCGATCAGCACGACTTCAATGCCATCGAGGAATTCCGGGATGCCTGCGGCATAGCGCACCTGGCCGGTGATCTGGTCGAGCCCGACCACACCCATCGCCAGCCCGATGAACAGCGAGGTCATCCCGCGCAACGCGCTGTTGCCCAACACCGAGCTGACCGTGACAAAGGCCAGCACCATCAGGCAGAAGTACTCGGGCGGCCCGAGCTGCACCGCGTACTTGGCAACGATCGGCGCAAACAGCGTCAGCAGCACGGTGGCGATGGTTCCGGCGACAAAGGAGCCAATGGCCGCGGTGGCCAGCGCGGCGCCGGCGCGCCCGTTCTTTGCCATCTTGAAGCCTTCCAGCGCGGTCACCATGGTGCCGGTCTCGCCGGGAGTGTTGAGCAGGATCGAGGTGGTCGAGCCGCCGTACATGGCGCCGTAGTAGATGCCGGCAAAGAAGATCATCGACGCGGTAGGCTCGACCTGCGTCGTGATCGGCAGCAGCATCGCCACCGTCACGGCCGGGCCGATGCCCGGCAACACACCGACGGCGGTGCCCAGCACACAGCCAAAGAATGCCCAGAGCAGATTGACCGGCGAGGCGGCGGTGGCAAAACCGCCGATGAGTTGGCTCAGGATGTCCATGATCGCTGCGTCGGCCGTTCGTTACAGCCAGCCGCTGGCGGTGAGCCCGGGCAGATTGATCGACAGCGCCTTGGTGAACATCCAGTAGACCGGCGCGGCAATCAGCAGCCCGGTCACCGCATCAATGAGCGTTGCGCGCAGGCCGCCCGGGGGTTTGCCTTCGGACCCGCGCAGGCCGCGCACCGCCAACACAAAGCACAGGCTGCAGCTCAGCACGAAACCGATGACAGTGACCAGCGAGGCGTTGGCCAGAATTCCGGCCGAGACCCAGGCCAACGCGTACCAGTCGCCCTTGGGCGCCCCCGACGCCGCTTCGAGCTTGCGGTAACCGCCGCTGCGCGCCTGCCAGATCAAAGCGGCGCCACAAACAATCAGCGTGATCGAAACCACCCAGGGCAGAAAGTTCGGGCCAATGCCGGCGTAACCGGCAACCGACGAGATTGACGCCGCGCCGTAGGCAAAGACGCCTCCGACCAGCAGGGCGCCAACTCCGATCAGCGATTGCAGACGGGCGGACTGTGAGGAACTGGACATGCTGCTTGCTCCGAAAAAAAAGCCTCGTCGGCAGTGGCGAGGCTCCTTGGGGACTGGGACCGGAACCGGCTAGACCATCCCGGCTTTCACCATGGTGGCGCGCAGGCTGGCAAAGTCGTTGTCGACAAAGTCGGCGAACTCCTTGCCCGTCAGCAAAGCCGCTGTCCATTTGTTCTTCTCCAGCGCCTCGGCCCAGGCCTTCGACTTGGTGGCCTTCACCACCAGCTCGGTCAGGGCCTTGCGCTGCGCCTCGTTGATGTCCGGCGCGCCATAGACGCCGCGCCAGTTGCCAATGACTACGTTGATTCCCTGCTCCTTCAGGGTCGGAATCTTCAGGCCCTTCAGGCGCGCCTCGGACGTCACCCCGATCGGCCTCATCTTGCCCGCTTCGATGTACTGCTGGAACTCGCTGTAGCCGCTGCCACCCACCGTGACGTTGCCGCCCAGGATGGCGGCCACCGCCTCGCCGCCGCCGCGGAACGGCACGTAATTGATCTTGGACGCGTCCACCCCGACTTCACGGGCAATCATGGCCGCCGCAATATGCTCGGTCGAGCCACGCGAACCACCGCCCCACTTCACGCTGGCGGGATCTTTCTTCATCTGCTCGACCACATCTTTCATGGTCTTGAACGGCGAGTTTTCCGGCAGCACGAACACGTTGTACTCGCTGGTCAGACGGGCGATCGGCGCGCACTTGTCCAGCGTCACCGCGGGTTTGCTGGTAATCATTCCGCCCAGCATCACAGCGCCCATCATCATCAGAGCGTTGGGGTCGCCTTTGCTGGCGTTGACAAACTGCGCCAGTCCCAGCGCGCCGGCGGCGCCGCCCTTGTTCTCGTAACTGACGGAGGAGACCACACCAGCGTCCAGCATGGCCTTGCCCAGCGCGCGCCCAGTGCTGTCCCAGCCGCCGCCCGGGTTCGCCGGAAGCATCATTTTGAGCGCGACCGCCGCGCTCGCCGACATCGGCCAGGCACCGAGCGCGGCCAGGCTGGTCATGGTTTTTAGAAAAGTATCACGTCGCATGGGTATCTCCTTTGGATGGTTCGATTCTAAGCAGCCCGCATCATGCGCTCGAACGCTGTCAACTGGCCATTCTTCCTAGGGAAAGTGCTAATGTCGCGAGCGTGGCTACCGTGAACGACAAACTGCGCATCGACAAATGGCTATGGGCCGCGCGCTTCTTCAAGACCCGCTCGCTCGCTGCCGATGAAATCGGCAAGGGACGGGTCCGCGTCAACGGTGATCCCGTCAAGGCTTCGCGCGAGGTCAAGGCGGGCGACCTGTTGGAGATTCGCCAGAGATCCTGCACGCGAACCGTGGCCGTGCTCGGCCTGAGCGCGATGCGTGGACCGGCAAATGTGGCGCAACTGCTGTACCAGGAAACGGCAGAGAGCCTGGCGACGCGCGCCAAGGCCGTCGAGCAACGGCGCTACGCGCCCGAGCCGGCGCACAGCATCGAAGGCGGTCGGCCCTCCAAACAGAACCGCCGCGACTTGGAGAAAGCTTGGAACGACCGCTGGAGTGCGTCGCTGGACGACTGAAATTGCTCCTCCGGGCGGCTCAGCGCCGGCCGCAGGCCATGCCATAATTCTCGGCGCCGGAGCGATGACCGAGTGGCCGAAGGTGCTCCCCTGCTAAGGGAGTATGGGGTGTTGAGCCTCATCGAGGGTTCGAATCCCTCTCGCTCCGCCAGAAATGTGTTTTTTACCGTCCAGCACGGTCCAAAAAAACAGCTCAAATGCCTCTTCTTCAGAGGTATTTTTGTTTTCTACCGTCCAAAC
>JBCKPH010000025.1:0-28384 GCA_038901755.1 Burkholderiaceae bacterium
AGGATCTTGACACCGTTCAAGCCGCCCTTGGCGTTGACGTACTTCAGGTAGTCGGTATAGCCGTTGGCAAAGGGCACGCCATTGGGCGCGAAGGCGCCAGTGCGATAACTGAGAAGCGGGATGAATTGCTCTTTCGCTTGCGCGAAAGTGGCCGTCGTGGTGAGTGCGCCTGACAGGCCGGCCGCAACCATCGTTGCGGCAAGAAGAATTCGGCGAAGCTTCATGAGGGGTCTCCTATAAAAGTGAAGCAGGAACGGGGAAAGTTACGCTGAAATTGGTCTGGCGGCATCGGGAATGACCCTCGCATGGGCGAAATGCATGTCCATGGGGCTAATGAGGAAAGGGCCAGAGCCGCAGCTTCTGCTTGCCGATCGACCAGAGCCTGGCCAAACCGTGCGGCTCAACGATCAGGAACCAGACAATCAGCCCGCCGAACACCATGGCCACGGTGTGCGTGACGCCCGCTGTTGATATCGGCACACCGATGAGCGAACCCAACCACGGCAGGAACTGATCCAGGAAGATCGGCAGGATCATGATGAAGGCGGCGCCGAAGAAGCTGCCCATGATGGAACCCAGGCCGCCGATGATGACGATGAACAGCAACTGGAAGGAGCGGTCGATCGAGAACGCCGACGGCTCCCATGATCCAAGGTAAATAAAGCCCCACAAACCGCCGGCCACGCCGAGGATGAAGGAACTGACGGCAAAGGCGCTGAGCTTGGCGTACATGGGCCGGATGCCGATCACCGCGGCCGCCACATCCATGTCGCGAATCGCCATCCACTCGCGGCCGACGGCCGAGCGCACCAGGTTCTTCGCCAGCAAGGCAAACACGACGACGAAGCCCAGGCAAAACAGGTACTTGCTGATCGGGCTGCTGATGGTCCAGCCCAGCACCTGAAGATTCGACACCGCCACCGACCCGGAAGCGTTATTGTTGGTGAACCAGCCGATGCGCAGAAAGGCCCAGTCGCTGAAGAATTGCGCGGCCAAGGTGGCCACCGCCAGGTACAACCCCTTGACGCGCAGGCTGGGGATGCCAAACACCAGGCCCACCAGCGTGGCGAAGAAGCCGCCCGACAGCAGCGCCAGGATCACCGGCATGCCGTCGATCCGTAAGAACGTGTTGTAGGCGGCATAGGCGCCGACCGCCATGAAGGCGCCCGAGCCCAGTGAAATCTGGCCGCAGTAACCGACCAGGATGTTCACGCCGATTGCCGCGAGCGCCAGGATCAGGAAAGGAGTGAGGATGGCGCGCAGCATGTATTCGTCCGCCAGCATGGGCACGCCGACAAAGGCGAAGGCCAGCAGCGCGAGAATGAACCAACGGTCCTGCGCGATCGGAAAGATCTGCTGATCGCTGCGGTACGAGGTCTTGAACTGACCGTTTTCTCTGTAGAACATCTTTAGTTGTCTTCAGGATTCAAAAAAGCGCCGGGGGTCGACCGCAGCGCAATGCCTCGATACGTGCATAGCGAAGGTCGCCCACTGATTCGCCATTGCTGCGCAGCTGCGCAGGCGCAGGCGCAATGGCGAATCCCCAAGCTTTTTTGCTGATCGAGTCAACGAAAAGTATCGTGGGAGCGAAGCGACCGAAACTTTTCGTTGCAGTCATACGCGATCAATTATTTTTTCGCCAAACAATCCCTGCGGCCGAAACATCAGGAACACCAAGGCCAGCACGTAGGCAAACCAGATCTCGATGCCGCCGCCGACATAGGGGCCAAGGAAAACCTCCGACAGCTTCTCGCCAACGCCGATGATCAGCCCGCCGATGATGGCGCCCGGCACCGAGGTGAGTCCACCAAGAATGATGACCGGCAACGCGCGCAGCGCCACCGTCGACAGCGAAAACTGCACGCCCAATTTCGAGCCCCAGATGACGCCGGCGACCAGCGCTACCACGCCGGCGACGCACCAGACGATGACCCAGATTCGATTGAGCGGAATGCCGATGGACTGCGCCGCCTGATGATCGTCGGCCACGGCGCGCAGGGCGCGACCGGTGACGGTCTTCTGAAAGAACAGGCTGAGCAGGGTGACCAGGATGGCGGCGATCAGCGCCGCGTACAGGTCCTCCTTGTTGATCAGGATGCCGCCCTGAAACAGGTCCTGAAAGGCAAAGATCGGTTCCTTGGGCATGCCGACATCGATCTTGTAGATGTTGCTGCCAAAAATGGTTTGTCCCAAACCGTCGAGGAAATAGGTGATGCCCAGCGTCGCCATCAGCAGGGTGACGCCTTCCTGATTGACCAGATGGCGCAGCACCAGGCGCTCGACCAGCCAGGCCACGACGAACATGCAGGCCGCCGCCAGCACGAAGCCGGCGATGTTGCCCAGCACCTTGTTTTCGAAGCCGAGCCAGAGCGGAACCCATTCGGCAAAGCGGGCCATGGCCAGCGCGGCAAAAAGCACCATGGCGCCCTGCGCGAAGTTGAACACCCCGGAGGCCTTGAAGATCAGCACGAAGCCCAGCGCCACCAGCGAATACAGCATGCCGGCCATCAGGCCGCCGAGCAGGGTTTCGAGAAAAAATCCCATGTTCCTACATGTTCCTAGTGCGCGGTGCCAAGGTAGGCACTGATCACATCCGGGTTGTCGCGCACCTCGTCGGGCGCGCCGTCGCCAATCTTCTTGCCGTAGTCGAGCACAACGACCCGGTCCGAGATGTCCATCACCACGCTCATGTCGTGCTCGATCAGCACCACGGTGGTGCCGAACTCGTCGTTGACATCGAGCACAAAGCGGCACATGTCCTGCTTCTCTTCGACATTCATGCCGGCCATCGGCTCGTCGAGCAACAGCACGTCGGGTTCCATGGCCAGCGCACGGCCCAGGTCGACGCGTTTTTGCAGCCCGTAGGGCAGTTGCCCGACGGCGGTTTTGCGATACGCCTGGATTTCCAGGAAGTCGATGATGTGTTCGACGAACTCGCGCTGCGCCACCTCTTCGCGCTCGGCCGGTCCGATGCGCAGCGCTTGCAGCAGCAGGTTGCTTTTGATGTGCAGATTGCGCCCGGTCATGATGTTGTCAATCACGCTCATGCCCTTGAACAGCGCCAGGCTCTGGAAGGTGCGCGCGATGCCCATCTTGGCGACCTGCCGCGAGTTCATGTGATGGAAGGTGCGCCCGCGAAAGCTGATCGTTCCCTGCTGCGGCGCGTACACGCCATTGATGCAGTTCAACATCGAGCTTTTTCCCGCGCCGTTGGGCCCGATGATGGCGCGGATTTCGTGCTCGCGCACATCGAAGGAGACGTCGCTCAGGGCGTTGACGCCGCCAAACCTGAGCGAGATGTTCTTCACGTCCAGGATGACGTCTCCAATTTTCTTCGACATGCTTGGGGCTTTGGCAATGTGAATCGGTGCAGGGCTCAGGCGGCCTGCTTCAGTGCCGGAAAGGTCTTCGCATCTGCGATGCTTAGCGTTGCATTGACGCTGCCGCTGCGCCCGTCGTCGAACCTGACCTGGGTCTCGATGTACTGCTCGGTCTTGCCAGCGTACAGCGCATCCACCAGCAATTGGTATTTGTCGCCGATGTAGCCGCGCCGAACCTTGTTGGTGCGGGTCAGCTCGCCGTCGTCGGCGTCGAGCTCCTTGTGCAGCACCAGGAAACGGCTGATCTGCGAACCGGCCAGCATGGTGTCGGCGGCCAGATCGGCATTCACTTTTTCGATGCATTCGCCAAGCAACTGGTAGACCTCGGGCTTCTGCGCCAGGTCGGTGTATCCGGAGTAATTCAGATTGCGCCGCTCGGCCCAGTTGCCCACTGCGTCGAAGTCGATGTTGATCATCACGCAGACCTTCTCGCGCTGGTCGCCGTAGGCCACCGCCTCCTTGATGAAGGGGAAGAACTTGAGCTTGTTCTCGACGTACTTGGGGGCAAAGATCGCGCCATCGAAGGCGCCACCCTTGAGGCGCCCCACGTCCTTGATCCGGTCGATGATTTTCAGGTGCCCGCTGGCGTCAATGAATCCCGCATCGCTGGTGTGGTACCAACCGTCGGCAGTGAGGACCTCGGCGGTCGCCGCAGGATTCTTGTAGTACTCCTTGAGTAGCCCGGGTGAGCGGACCAGAATCTCGCCGTTCTCCGCCACCTTGATTTCGACGCCGCTGATCGGAATGCCTACCGTATCGGCGCGCACCTGATCGTCAGGTTGCAGGCAAACAAAAACGGCGGTCTCGGTGGAGCCGTAGAGCTGCTTCAGGTTGATGCCGATCGAGCGGTAGAAGGTGAACAGATCCGGTCCGATCGCTTCGCCTGCGGTATAGGCCACGCGCACCCGGCTCAGCCCCAAGTTGTTGCGCAACGGGCCATAGACCAGCAGGTTGCCGAGCCCGTACTTCAACCGGTCCAGCCAGCCCACCTGTTTGCCATCCATCAGCGCCGGCCCGACCCGTTTGGCCAGCTCCATGAAGGCGTGGAACATGCTGCGCTTGATGCGGCTGGCGTCTTCCATGCGAATCATCACGCTGGTCAGCAGGCTCTCGAAAACCCGTGGCGGCGCGAAGTAGTAGGTCGGACCGACTTCCTTCAGGTCGATCGTCACCGTGCCGGCCGACTCGGGGCAATTGACCACGTAGCCGCAGGCCAGCCACTGCGCGTAGCTGAATATGTTCTGGCCAATCCAGGCTGGCGGCAGGTAGGCCAGCACCTCCTCGTCGGCGCCGAGCCGGTCGAAGGCGGCGCCAGCCCGGGCCCGGTCCAGCAGGGTGTCATGGCTGTGCACCACGCCCTTGGGGTCGCCGGTGGTGCCCGAAGTGAAAAACATGGCCGCCACGTCATCGGGCCGGGCCTCGTCCACCTTGCCTCTGAAAAAATCCGGCTGTTGTGTCGCGAACGCCCGGCCCGACTCGATCAGCGAGACCAGCGAGGCCAATCCCGGCTCATCGTAGTTGCGCAGGCCGCGCGCTTCGTCGTAGTAGATGGACGAGAGTTGCGGGCACTGGTCGCGAACCTCCAGCAGCTTGTCCACCTGCTCCTGGTCCTCGGCGAAGGCGAACCGGACTTCGGCGTTGTTGATCGGGAACACGTATTCGGTGGCCGTGGCGTCCTGATAAAGCGGAACCGGGATCGCGCCCAGCGACTGCACGGCGAGCATGGTTGCGTACAGACGCGGTCGATTCGCGCCGACCACCACCATGTGTTCGCCGCGGCGCAGTCCGGCCTGATGCAGGCCGCAGGCCAGATGCTCGACCAGTCTGGCCAGCTCGGCCCAGCTCAGAGCCTGCCAGATGCCGTACTCCTTCTCGCGCATGGCCGGGGCCTCGGGCCGGGCCGCGGCATGCAGCAGCAACAAACGCGCGAACGTTGTCGGCTGATTTGCTTGCTGCGGGGCGTGCATGGATGAATCCTCGGGTGATGGCTGCGATGCGCCGGATTGAACGACCCGCAATGTTAGGGTCAGGTTTGACGCCAAGTTGTCGTTACGATGACAATTCAGGGTAATGGATAGTTAGGAATTACCCTGATGCCGAGCGTTGAGCCGCTGTACCGGCGCGCCCGTGCCGCAAGCCTGGGCGAGCTTGCCGGCATACCCTGGCTGGTCATGTTGTCCCGGGCCGAGCGCGAGCTGGCGGTGAATGACCTGCGGGTCGCCGAGGCCGAGCCGGGCGACTACATCTGCCGCGTCGGCCGTCCGGTAACCTACTGGTTCGGCGTCATTGAAGGCCTGCTCAAGATGAGCAGTGACAATGCCGAGGGGCAGACCATGACCTTCACCGGCGTTCCGTCCGGGGGATGGTTTGGCGAGGGCACGGTGCTCAAGGCCGAACCCTACCGCTACAACATCCAGGCGCGCGGCATGATCCGCGTCGAGTACGGCGGGGTACGGGTGCTGCAACTCGACGCCCTGCGCTTTGATCCGCTTTAACCCGCACCTATCCGAACATGAATCAAGCGCCCGTCGCGGCGCCGCTCACACGGCTGAACAAGCGCATGGCGCAGCTTGGACTATGTTCGCGGCGCGAGGCCGACGACTGGATCGCCCGCGGCCTGGTCAGCGTGGATGGCCGGCCCGCGATGCTGGGGCAGCAGGTGGCCGCCGATGCGAAGATCACCGTTGACCGGCTGGCGCACAGCGAACAGCAGCGGCGCGTCACGATCCTGCTGCACAAGCCGATTGGCTACGTTAGCGGCCAGGCCGAGGATGGCCACGAGCCGGCGGCGGCTCTGTTTCAGGCAAGCAGCCGCTGGCGCGATGATCGAAGCCCGGAGCGATTCAGTCCATCGCAACTGCGCGGCCTGGCGCCGGCCGGGCGGCTCGACATCGATTCCACCGGACTGCTGGTGCTGACGCAGGATGGCCGGGTCGCTCGCCAACTGATTGGCGAGGACTCGGCGTTGCAGAAGGAATACCTGGTCCGCGTGACGCTGGACCGTGCTGTGGCCGGACCTGATGGCGACAGGCTGCGCTCGATGGATGAAGAACACCGGGTCAGCAGCGATGTCAAGGCCGCGTTTTCGCCACGCCAACTGGACCTGTTGCGGCACGGGCTCAGCCTCGACGGGCGGGCACTGAAGCCGGCTCGGGTCGAGTGGCAAAACCCGGAGCAGCTGCGTTTTATCCTGACCGAGGGAAGAAACCGGCAGATCCGGCGCATGTGCGAACTGGTCGGCCTGCGGGTGACCGGGCTGAAGCGGGTGCGCATCGGCGGGATCATGCTGGGCCGCCTGCCGGTCGGGCAGTGGCGTTACCTGGGGTCTGACGAGCGTTTCTGACGCAACTCCGACCTTGAAATTTGCTCGCCCGCCCATAACTCAACACTCTCTGACATGCCGTCCGCAGGAGGACGCTGCCCCGAATTCTTTCAACGCTTGCAGATTCCATACCACCCATGAGTACCCAGACCCTTTCCTTCCAGGCCGAAGTGGCCCAACTGCTGCATCTCGTCACGCATTCGCTCTATTCCAACAAGGAGATCTTCCTGCGCGAGCTCATTTCCAACGCCTCGGATGCCTGCGACAAGCTGCGCTTCGAGGCACTGGAGCAGACTGAGCTTTACGAGAACCAGCCGACCTTGGAAATCCGTGTCGCTTTCGACAAGGCCGCGCGCACCATGACGATTACCGACAACGGCATCGGCCTGTCCCAGCAGGAGGCCATCGAGCAGCTCGGCACCATCGCCAAGAGCGGAACGCGCGAGTTCTTCAGCCGCTTGAGCGGCGACCAACAGGCCGACGCGCAACTGATCGGCCAGTTCGGGGTCGGCTTCTACTCGTCCTTCATCGTCGCCGACAAAGTGAGCGTCGAATCGCGTCGCGCTGGACTCAAGCCCGAGGCGGGGGTGCGCTGGGTCAGCGCGGGGGCCGGCGAGTTCCAGGTCGAGCCCATCACCCGCGGGGCGCGCGGCACCAGCGTGACGCTGCACCTGCGCGAAGACGCCGCTGACTACGCCGCCAACTGGAAGCTCAAAAGCATCATCAGCAAGTACTCGGATCACATCAGCCTGCCGATCCTGATGCAAAAAGAAGTCTGGAAAGAGGGCGAACCGGCTGCCGATGGCGCCGCCGGTGGCACCAAGGGCGGCGAAATGGTGACCAGCGACGAGTGGGAGACCGTGAACCAGGCCAGCGCCCTGTGGACCCGGCCGAAGAAGGACATCACACCCGAGCAGTACCGTGAGTTCTACAAGCAGATCAGCCACGATCACCAGGACCCGCTGAGCTACACCCATAACCGGGTCGAGGGCAGCACCGAATACACGCAACTGCTGTACATCCCGGCGAAGGCTCCGTTTGACCTGTGGAACCGGGAAAAGGCCGCAGGCATCAAGCTCTACGTGAAGCGGGTTTTCATCATGGACGACGCCGAGTCGCTGCTGCCGGTGTACCTGCGCTTTGTCAAGGGCGTCGTCGATTCGGCCGACCTTCCGCTCAACGTCAGCCGTGAGTTGCTGCAGGAGAGCCGCGACGTGAAGGCGATCCGCGACGGCTGCGCCAAGCGCGTGCTCAGCATGCTGGAAGACCTGGCTGAACATGATGCCGTGCCTGCCGCCCCGGCCGAGGCAACGACGGCCGGCGCGACCGCAGCCGTCGCCGACGGCGTGACCGACGTAACCGATGAGGAGGACAAGGCCAAGGCCGGCAAGTACAGCAGCTTCTTCGCCGAGTTCGGCGCGGTGCTGAAAGAAGGTCTGGGCGAGGACTTTGCGAACCGGGAACGACTCGCCAAACTGCTGCGCTTTGCTTCAACGACATCGGACGCAGTGAGCGTCAGCTTCGCTGACTACAAGGCGCGCATGAAGGAGGGGCAGGAGGCGATCTACTACATCACGGCCGACACGCTGGCAGCCGCCAAGAACAGCCCGCAGCTCGAGGTCTTCAAGAAAAAGGGCATCGAGGTGCTGTTGATGACCGATCGGGTCGACGAATGGGCGTTAAGCTACCTGCACGAGTTCGACGGCACGCCGCTGCAATCGGTCGCCAAGGGCGCGGTGGACCTGGGCAAGCTGCAGGACGAAACCGAAAAGAAGGCTGCTGAAGCCGCCGCTGAATCGATCAAGCCGCTGCTGGCAAAACTGAAAGCGGCTCTGAAAGACAAGGCCGAAGACGTTCGCGTCACGACCCGGCTCGTCGATTCACCGGCCTGCCTGGTGGTAAAGGACCACGGCATGAGCAACCAGCTTGCGCGGATGCTCAAGCAGGCCGGGCAAAAGACGCCCGAGGTCAAACCCGTGCTGGAGATCAACCCCGAGCATCCGCTGGTGAAGAAGCTCGACGGCTCGCCCCATTTCGACGACCTCGCGCACATCCTGTTCGACCAGGCCCTGCTGGCGGAAGGAGGCATGCCCGATGACCCGGCGGCCTACGTGCGTCGCGTCAACGCGTTGCTGGTTTGAGGCGCAACTCTATGGCCGGCGTTCGCTTTGTTACAGCGTTGTCGGCCGGACCGCGCTAGCATGACTCCCATGAAGAATCTCCGACACCTCGTTGTGGCATCGGCCGCGGCGGCGATGCTGCTGCTGCTTGCCGGCTGCAGCTCGATGGGCGTGGGCGTCGGTATCGGCGTGCCGATCATGCCGGGCGTGTCGATCGGTGTCGGCGTCGGCAGCGGCGGGGTGAACGTCGGCGTCAGCGCCAGCAAGGGGCCGGTCGGCGTCGGCGTCGGCGTCAACCAGAAAGGCCAGGTCTCGGCCGGCGCCGGTGTTGGCGTCGGCACCAATGTCGGCGGTGTCAGCGTTGGCGTGGGGGTGGGCAGCAGCACCGTCATCTATGACCCGAAAGAGCCGGAAAAGCGCTAGCCGGCGGCAGAGGCATTCCCAAATGGCTGGGCGGGAATGGAGCGCCATCGCAATGGTCGGCGCCTCAAGCATGATCAAGACCTTTTAATCAAGTGCCTTTGGGGCGAGGCGGTCCGAGTCAGCTTGAACTTGATCTTATGGGATCAAAATACGCAAACATCCATCGATGTATGCTATTTTTGATCTTATGGGGATATTTTTAAGTTCAATCTGGAGTTCGGCTGCCTGAACTTTGATGCAGTCGTCGAAACTTCCGAATGAGCGTCTATGAAAAATGATCCCATAAGATCAAAAATTATCATTTTCTGATAGAATGAGTTAAACTGCTCCTGTAAGGTCAAAAATGAGGATCGATGCCACCACTCTCGCCGAGCTTGCCCGGCACCTGCGGACCGAGCGCAAGCACCAGAGCTTGTCGCGCGAACAAGCGGCGGCGGTGTGCAATGTGAGCCCTTCATTCATTCGCGACGCGGAACGTGATCCCGGCCGATGCTCCCTAGCGCGGCTGGTGCAACTCACACAGGGGTTGGGGCTGACACTGACACTTGCCGGATGGAAGTCCCCAGCGATTGATCCCGCGCTTGAACAGATCTCGGTCAAGACGCCATCCCCATGATCCGCCTGCGTGTCTGGGCCAATGTCCGCCCGATGGGGTGGTTTGGTCACGCAGCCGGTGACTATTTCTTCGAATACGACCCGCAGTGGCTGGACCAGCCGGGCGGCTATGTTCTGGCGCCGCAGTTTGCATTGCGTCCCGACCTATTCACCGGCGCCCGGGTGCGCAGCTTTTTCGAGAACCTGCTGCCTGAGGGCACGGCGCTGAATGACGTGATCGGTGCGCTGTCGCTGCGCGATCCATCGTCGTTCGAGTTATTGGGCCAGCTGGGCAAGGAGTTGCCAGGTGTGCTGTCGCTGTTGCCTGAACATGTGCAGCCTGCGCCGCTGCAGCAGTACCGCCCGTTGCCGTTCGCGGTGCTGAGCGCTCGCCTGCGAAATCAAACGCCGCTGCTCGTGTCGAATGACCAGGCCGCCATGTCGCTGGCCGGCGCGCAGGACAAGATGGGTCTGCGCTTGCATCCGCGGAGAAATGAGTTGTCCGAAAGCGTCAGCACGTCGCCGACCACGCATATCCTCAAGCCTGACACGCGCCAGCCGCGCTACCGGCCCAGCGCCATCAACGAATACGCCTGCATGAAGCTGGCGCGCGCGCTCAAGCTTCCGGTCCCGGATGTTTGGCTATTGCGCGTGCCCGAGGCAGCGTATGTGGTGCAGCGTTATGACCGCCTGGACGTGGCGGGCAACATCATCGCTCTACACCAGTTCGACGGTTGCCAATTGCTGGGCCACGGCTCGGGTTGGAAATACCAGCGCCAGGGTGGACTGGTGAGCATCCCAAAGCTGGTGCAGGCGCTGAACCGCCTGCCCGTCAGCGGGCGTGATCGGGCGGACCTGCTGCGATGGGTGATGTTCAACTACCTGATCGGCAACGCCGACGCGCATGTGAAGAACCTCGCGGTGCTGGTGGACGAGAAAGGCTTTCGCCTCGCGCCGTTCTACGACCTGCTTTGCGTGCGGGCCTACGGCGACGTGAGCCTGGCGCTCTTCATAGGCGATGAAGATACCTTCGACGCCGTGGGCGCGCACTCGTGGGAGGCGCTGTGCAAGGACTGCGGCTTTCGCCTGCTCGAAACACTACGCGGCTTGCGCAAGCTGGCGCGAGACCTGCTGCCCGCCTGGCACAAAGTGCTGGAGCGCATCGCTCGCGAAGTGGCGCCCACCCAGGAAGAGCAAGACCTGCTTCATCGGATGACAGCCGTGTTCGAGAAGCACCAGGCCCATGCGCTGTCGATGACTGAGGCTGCGGGCTGAAGACTTCCAAGATTAAACAGCAATCAATTTCCCGATTGCCCGTTTTTCGTGGCAAAACCCGGCGCAAGCTTCTTGACGAAAAGGCTTGCATTCATCCGAAATGCGGACGATTTTTTAGACAGATTCGACCCGGATATGTTAAAAATAAGCCCTTGTTTTTTTAACAAGATCGCTTCACAATCCGTCTGTGAACCGGCGCCCCGCCTCAAAACCTACTGCCAAAGCCAAAACCACCGCTCCGTTGACGGAGCGGCTGTCGCAGCGCCTGGATCGCGCGGTGCGCAAGCGACCCGGCCGGGTCTTCACGCCCAGCGATTTTTTGGATTTCGGCACGCCCCACGCGGTGGGCATGGCGCTGTCGCGCATGGTGGGCGCGGGCACGTTGCGACGGGTCGCGCGCGGACTCTACGACGTGCCTCGCATGCACGCCCTGCTGGGGGTCTTGAAGCCGTCCACCGAAGAAGTGGTGCAAGCAATTGCGCGGAGCAGCGGCGTGGTAGTGCAGCCGGTCGATGTGGCGGCCGCCAACATGCTGGGTCTCAGCGAGCAGGTGGTCGCCAAACCCGTGTACGAAACCAACGGCCCCAGCCGCAAGGTTCGCGTGGGTGGGCTGGAGATTGAGTTTCGGCACCGCTCGCCTCGACGCGTGACGGCGGCCGCCGAGTCCAGCAATCTGGTGTTTGCGGCGCTACGAGGGTTGGGCAAACAGCATGTCACGTTGCAGCGGGTAGCCCATCTGCGCAACATGCTGCCGGCCAAGGAAAAGGCGCGGTTGCTCAAGGACCTGCCGTTGGCGCCGGTGTGGATGCATCCTTTTCTACGTCATGTCGCCGGAGCTGATGATCATGGTGATGTGCGTGTGCCGGCCAAACGCAGGAAGCGTTCCTGATGGCGAGCGCTCAACCCACGCGGCACTTCGCGCTGCAAAGCCCTGACGAACGGAGCCTGCTGATCACCGAGGCAGCGGCCCGGCTCGGCTTGGCCGAATTGATTCTCGAAAAAGATTTCTGGGTGGGTTGGCTCTTGGGGCGCATGTTCGCGATGCCCGGCTTGGCGGGCCAGCTTCTGTTCAAAGGCGGCACATCGCTGTCAATGGTGTTCGGTGCTGTGCGGCGCTTCTCCGAGGACATCGACGTCGCCATCCTCCCGGCCGCGCTGGGTTTCGATGAAAGCTATTTCAACGACGCGCCTTCCGCCAGCCAGCGCCGCAAGCGCATGGCGGAACTCGCGCAAGCCAGCGAGGCATTCGTGCAGAAGCTGCAGCCGGCATTGGAGACGGAAGTTGCAGCTCAACTTGGCGCCAGCCCGGATGCCGCCGGCTGGTTCGGCTATGAAATCGACCCACAGGCCGGCACCCCCACAACCTCTGGTTCAGCTACCCCAGCGTCACGAAGCAGCAAAGCTCCTACTTTGCCAAGCGAGTCAAGCTGGAGTTTGGCTCGCTCACCAATCAGCAGCCCAGCGTGCAGGGCACGGGCCCGTACGATGCTTTCCCGCGTGTTGCCCGAGGGGGCATTCAGCGACCTTACAGCCAACGTGCTTGCGTTGGACGTGGCGCGCACATTCTGGGAGAAGGCCACCATCCTTCATGCCGAACATCATCGGCCCGAAAACCTCGCGGTGCGGGACCGTTTCGCCAGGCACTACTCGGATTTTGTCGCGCTCTGGCGGCAGGACGCCGCGCGCACGGCCGGTTTGGCTCGACTGGACTTGCTGGCCGACGTCGCGTTGCACAAGAGCCGGTACTTTGGTTCCGCGTGGGCCAACTATGACAGTGCCAAGCCCGGTCGCCTGAAGCTGGTGCCCCCGGGATTCCGCTGGGCTGCGATCGAAGCCGACTATGTGAAGATGCGGCCCATGTTTCTGGATGAGCCGGCGCCGTTTGCCGGTCTGATGGCCCAACTCGCCGAGGCGGAACGGCAGATCAACGCAGGGTGACGCGATGGGCGCGGACCGCTCCAACTATTGCGCGGCGCTGCGACAGCTCAGACTACCAGCGGCGCTTCCTGCATCGCCTCAATCTGTTCTTCCAGCATGTGCAACTGGCCCTGCCAGTAGTCGCTGCTGCCGAACCAGGGGAAGTTGATCGGGAAGATCGGGTCCTGCCAGCGTTTGGCCAGCCAGGCGCTGTAATGAATCAGGCGCAGGGTCCGCAGCGGCTCGATCAGCGCTAGCTCACGCCGGTCGAACGATCGGAACTGCTCGTAGCCGTCAACCAGCGTGGCCAGGGCTCGGCTGCGTTGGCCGCGGTCGCCCGAAATCAGCATCCACAGGTCCTGCACCGCCGGCCCCATGCGCGTGTCGTCCAGATCGACAAAGTGTGGCCCCGCCGCCTGTTGCGCGGCCGGCATGTCCGATGGCGTCCAGAGGATGTTGCCGGGATGGCAGTCGCCGTGCAGGCGAATTCTGGCGATTGGTCGATCGGTTGACCCAGCCTCGGCAAAGGCACGTTCGACGAGCGTCAGGGCCTGGTTGCAGGCCACCGTCCAGGCCGGGCAGACGTCCATCGGGATGGTGTGCTGCGCCAGCAGCCAGTCGCGCGGCTCCAGGCCAAAGCTGTTGTGGTCCAGCGCCTCGCGATACTGAAAAGGCGCAGCCACCCCGACCGTATGGAGGCGCGCAAGGAAGCGGCCAATCCATTCAAGGACGTCCGCATCGTCAAGTTCGGGCGCGCGGCCGCCACGGCGCGGGCTGACCGAAAAGGCGAACCCGCCATGGTGATTGCTGCTGCTGCCGCCAAGGATCAGCGGGCCGACGACCGGAATCTCCGCCTGCATCAGTTCGGCGGCAAAGCCGTGCTCCTCCAGAATCTGCGCGTCGCTCCAGCGGCGCGGCCGGTAGAACTTGACCACCACCGCGCTCTGGCCGGCGTAGGGTTCATCCAGGTGCACCAGATAGACCCGGTTCTCGTAGCTGGAGAGCGCCTGCAGCCGACCGTCTCCGAACAGCCCAACGCCAGCCAGCGCATCCAACACCCGATCCGGCGTCAGCACGGCGTAGGGATGGGTCGCCTGGGCAGCGGGTTCGGGCATGGCTCGATTGTCGTCGCCACTCGCGGTCTGAACCCGGCCAGCCCGATGCAACGCGATCAGTTACGCTGAATCTGGTGAAATGGAGGAACTTGGATTCAATCCCAGGAGAACAAGATGGGCGTGAGTGACATTGCAGTGCTGAACGGCGGATTTGCGCCGGTCGATCAGGAATTGACGCTGGACCTGACCGAGGTCGAGGGGGAAAATTCCGCGCGACCTCGATGGCCTGCATGTGCGCAACGGGCCGAACCGGCGCTTCGAGGCACCAGGCCGCCACCACTGGTTCGACGGCGACGGCATGCTGCACGCCGTGCGCTTCGAGGGCGGGCGCGCCCGTCACAGCAACCGCTGGATCATGACCGACGGCCTCAGCGAGGAGTTGTCAGCCGGGCTGGCCTGGCGGGTATTGCAGACATCGACGGCATCGAAACGCACGACTGCTTCACCACGACTGAATACATGGCGATTGATCACTTCGGCCTGACCGCACCGGGACAGAGCTGGCAGGCGGTGGAAGACGGCAGCATTGAGCCGCTCGGTCGCTGCCCGGTCAATATGAGCGGCGGGCTGATCGGCTGCGGCCATCCGGTCGGCGCGACCGGCGCCCGCATGTTGTGGGATGCGGCGCGCCAGGTCACAGGGCAGGCTGGCGACAGCCAGATCGCAGCGGCGCAGCGCGTGCAGACCCTCAACATCGGCGGCTCCTGCGCCACCGTGGTCAGTTTTGTCGTGCAAAGGGATTGACCGGATTCCAGGTTCTTTTGCAGACCCGCCATGCCGCCCCAGACCCGTTACGCCAAGAGCGGCGATGTGAACATTGCCTACCAAGTGGTAGGCAGCGGGCCGATCGATCTGGTGCTGGTCCCCGGCTGGATTTCCAACGTCGAGGTGTTCTGGGAGGAGCCGGAGGTCGCCCGCTTTCTGGAGCGGTTGGCGTCTTTTTCGCGGCTGATCCTGTTTGACAAGCGCGGCACCGGTCTGTCCGATCGCAGCACGCAACTGCCCAGTCTGGAAGTGCGCATGGACGATGTGCGCGCCGTGATGGATGCCGTCGGCTCCGAGCGCGCCTCCCTGCTCGGCTATTCCGAGGGCGGCCCGATGTGTCTACTGTTTGCCGCAACCTACCCGCAGCGCGCCACTTCGCTGGTCATGATCGCGAGTTTTCCCGCGCAAAAGAAAGAGCCGGGTTATCCCGGTCGCTCGCGCGAAGCCCTGGCCGGATTGATCCGGGAATGTGAAACGGATTGGGGCGGGCCGGTGGGATTGGGGTTGCGCGCGCCAAGTCGGGCCACCAATGAGAGGTTCCGTCAATGGTGGGCGCGATTCTTGCGCCAGGGCGCCAGCCCGTCAGCCGCCGTTGAGTTGCTGCGCATGAACTACGAGATTGATGTGCGGCATTTGCTACCCAGCGTTCGCGTGCCGACGCTGTTGCTGCACGCCGTGGGCGACCAGACTGTTCCTGTTGAGCTGAGTCGGTATATGGCCGAGCGCATCCCGGGCGCCACGTTGCGTGAGCTGCCGGGCCGGGACCACCTGCCGTTTTGCGAGGACGCGGATCGGATCGTCGATGCGGTGGAAGAATTTCTGACCGGCTCGCGCCACGAGCCCGAGCTGGACCGGGTGCTGGCGACCATCATGTTTACCGACATCGTCGGCTCGACCGAACGCGCGGCGCAGCTCGGTGACCAGCGCTGGCGCGATCTGCTGCAGTTGCACCATCAGGCGGTGCGGCGTGAATTGGCGCGTTTTCGCGGCCGAGAAATCGACACGGCCGGCGACGGATTCTTTGCCACCTTCGACGGCCCGGCCCGTGCCGTGCGCTGCGCCCAAGCCATTGGCTCGGCGCTGCAACCCCTCGGTCTGCAGGTGCGTGCCGGCCTGCACACCGGTGAATGTGAAATCATGGGCGACAAGATCACCGGCATCGCCGTCAACATCAGCGCGCGGGTGGCGGCGCTGGCCGGCACCGGCGAAGTGCTGGTCTCCAGCACGGTGAAGGATCTGGTGTCGGGCTCCGGCCTCAATTTTGCCGAGCACGGAAGCCACGTGCTGAAGGGAATTCCGGGCGACTGGCGGGTGTTTTCGGCGTTGGCCTGATCAATCCCGTAGCGCCGGGTTTATCCGCAGCCGCTAACATGCAAGCCCCGCATTGAATATCAAGGACCTTTCATGACCATCTCCATGTACCAGGCGAGCGTGCCGCGTTTCGTCAACATCCTGGGCAATTTGTCGAATATCCTGGACAAGGCGCAAGCCCTTGTCGATGCGAAAAAGATCGACGATGCGATCCTGACGAACTATCGCTTGTACCCGGACATGTTGCCGATGGCCACGCAGGTGCGGATCGCTTGCGACACGGCCAAAGGCGTCGTGGCGCGGCTGGCCGGGGTGGACATTCCAGTATTCGAGGACAACGAAAAGACCCTGGCCGATCTGAAGGCGCGCATCGCCAAGACGATCACCTTCGTCCAGACCTTTTCAGCGGCGCAGATCGACGGCAGCGAAGACCGGGCGATCGTCGTCAAGCGCGGCGACAAGGAAACCCATTACAAAGGCCTGCAGTTTCTGCTTGGCCACGCGACCCCGAACTTTTATTTTCACGTGACCACCACCTACAACATCCTGCGCCACAACGGCGTGGAGATCGGCAAGCGCGATTACCTCGGCAACCCGTAGCCGACGCGCGCCTACAGCAACACCAAATGCCCGTCGGCCCCTGGAACGGCGCTGGCTGCAACCCGGTGATCGAAGGTGGCGAGCGCGCCACCGTGGCGAACGGCCAGAGCCAGCAGATAGGCGTCGGTGATCTGGTTGTGGCCCATGATGAGCGGCCAGTTCAGCACTGCGTCATCGCGCAGGCTGATATCACAGGGCCAGAATTCGTGGTCCACGTCGCCACAAGCCAATGCGAGCTTTTGCCGCACCAACTCAAAGCCCGGCGCCGCGCGTTTGGCGTAACCCGGCAAGTTCAACACTCGGAGCACACCGTTCTCGGTCAATGCACAGGTGGCAATCGCCAGCCCCGGCCGTTGGAACATTGACAACGCTTCGGAATTGCGAATATGGGCATCGTCAAAAAGTGCTACCCATACGTTGACGTCCAGCAGCAGACGCACGCGTCAAATCCCTTCTTCGTCCAGCAACCGGCGCACATGCTCGGTGGTGATGATCTGGTCGCGCGCCGGCAAGACCGAGTAGCGACTCTTGAGCACGGTTTCTGTTTTCGGTTGCTGCATTTGGGCCCGCACGCCATGCCGCGCCAGGCGTGACACCGCCTCGCCAAGGGAAACGCGGTCACGTGCCGCGTATTGGCGCGCAATCAATAACACGTCGTCCGCCAAGGCTAGAGTCGTTCTCACCGGAAACTCCTGAAGTCAAGCTAATTTGATGCAATCGCATCAAATTAGCACTTTAGCATCAAAACAACGTCACAGGAATCCGTTGTCAGCGCGGCGGCATGGTGCCCCGAAAAAACTCGCGAGTAATTTCAGATTGGCCTGAAATTTCCCGATGTCTGGATCCGTTGCCGCGCGGCCCTACCAAGGGGCCACGGCCCAAGGCCTCATTCGATCACCTTCGTTGCCTGCAACAGGATCGTCTGCGGAATTTTGATGCCAAGCTCCTTGGCGGTTTTCATGTTGACGACCAACTCGAACTGGGTCGGTTGCTCGATGGGCAGATCGCCTGGCTTGGCGCCCCTGAGTATCTTATCTACGAAACTGGCAAGATATCGATACACGTCTTCGAGGCTCGTTCCGTACGACATGAGCCCACCCGCTCGAGCCTGTACCGAGTCGTCGTAGACCACCGGCAGTCGCGCCTTTGCGGCCAGCCCCACGATGCGAGCGAAATTCAATACAACGAGAGGACTTCGGGAGTAGAGCAGTCCGTGGACCCGCTCCTGAGCCGCAGTCTTGAACGCAAGGTCGAAATCGCTGGCACTGTGCACCATGATCGGGATAAGTTGCACAGCAAGCGCGCGGGCTGCGCTGGATGCGGCCTCAAGTCTGCCTTTGGAGTCTGGGTCCCCCGGATCGTAAAGCAGGGCCAGGCGCGACAGCGACGGAACCAGCTCCTTGAGCAGTTCCATGCGTTTGCCGTTGAGCTCGGCGGATAAGGTATAGACCCCCGTCGCGTTGCCACCCGGATGCGCCAAGCTGGCGGCGATGCCGGCGCTCACCGGATCGGTGCCTACCCTGAAAACAATCGGTATGGTTGTCGTGGTCTGCATGGCAACACGGGACGACGGTGGGTCGGGTGCGACCAGCACGTCCACCTTGAGGCGCACCAATTCGGCCGCAAGCTGCGGGAGCAAGGCGGCGTTCCCGTTCGCCACGCGGCGTTCGACGAGCATATTGCGCCCTTCGATGTACCCGAGATCGCGCAGCCCGTTGCGGAACACCTGGCTGGGCACGTTGTCCTCGGACAGAGCGAGATAGCCGACGCGCCAGACCTTGCCCTGCGCCTGGGCGAATGAGGCAAGCGGCGCAAGACCGAGCGTTACGCCGCCTGCAAGTGAAATGATGGAACGTCGTTGCATCGAACCTCCCCAGATTAACCGGGTGACGGAAGTGGAACGTCGGGTTTGGCCTCTGGGCGTTGCACCGGCTGACCTGCGGCAATTATGCGCGGGGGCGAGTCGCCTCAGGCAGAGAACTCGCCGTTCCACAGTGCCTGCAGGAAATCCTGATACGGCAGGATGCTGATGTTTTGCACCTGGCGGCGCCGCGGCTCGAGGCTGACGCAGAGGTAGCGCTTGAGTTTGTTTTCCTCGGCGAGCGCGCGCAGCGACTTGAGGTCGTTCGCCGAGACGTTGTCCTTGGCTTTGACCTCGATGGCAGTGTGGTCGCCAACAATGAAATCCACCTCGAAGCCCGAGCTCGAACGCCAGTAGCGAATGTCCTCGCCGGAGACGTAGTCCCGGTGACAGACCAGCTCATGCAGCAGCCAGGTTTCGAACGCCGCGCCGAATTCGGGCGTGCCGGGGGCGACGTTTCGCCCCTGCAAGGCCGACACAACCCCGATGTCGAAAAAATAGTGCTTTGACGAAACCAGCGGTTTGCGCTTGACCGAGCCTTGCCAGGCGGCGACTTCCTGCAACAGCAGCGTTTGCTTCAGGATGTCGAAATACTCGTACACCGTGGTGCGTGGCACCTGCGCGTCGCTGGCGACGTTGGTGAAGTTGACCATCGTCGCGTTGCACAAGGCCGCCACGTGCAGGAAGCGGCTGAAAGCCGGCGCGTTGCGTGATTTAATTGGAATCTGACCCCTAATTCCCCGCTGCATACACCGCCTCGCGGTTGCGGTTGATGCTGGCCAGCACTTAGGGGTTGCGCACCGCGCCGGGCTCTACCAAATCGACTGCACGACCGAGCAAATGCTCCAACGCCGTCTTGGCACCAAAGAAATCCTGCAGACCTGGAGTGACGTCTGCGGCGAACTCGATCAAAAAATCCACATCGCTGGTGGCTGGGTTGAAATCAATCGCCCTTGCTGCCGAGCCAAACACCTCCAAGCGGCTCACGTGGAAGCGCTGGCAGATGGTGGCGATGCCGGTACGGTGTTGGGCGATGGCGGGGTGCACGGGGGGGATTCTAGGGGAGGACTGGCGGGATGTACTCGTTCTAGCCAAGGCCCGCCATGCCAAATTTCTGCAGGACTCCAGCGCTTTTACTGAATAGCACGTTTGTGCTACATTAAATTCAGGCCCACAGGAGCAATCATGTCCACCACCACCACCATCCGCATTGAAGACGACCTCAAAGCCCGCGTAGCCGCCGCTGCCGAACAAATGGGTAAATCAGCCCACGCCTTTATCGTGGATGCTCTCGCCCAAACGGTGGAACAAGTGGAGCTGGACGCCGCCTTCCAAGCCCTGGCCGACGAGCGCTGGGCCAACATCCGAACCACCGGCAAAACCGTGGCCTGGGACGATGCAAAAGCCTACCTGGCCGCGCGCGCCAAGGGCGAGCGCCCCCGCAAGCCCACTGCCCGCAAGCTCAGCAAATAGCCCGCAGCCGCCTACGCTGTATGACCCGTATCGAACTCGCCCCGGAAGTCTTTGATGACTTCGATCGCTTCTTTGCGTACATCGCCCAACATGACCCCGGCTCTGCGCCCGAGCGCATCGGCGAGATTTTGGACGCCATTCAGATACTCGCCCATAGCCCCCAAATCGGACGGCCCGTGAAAGGCGGCAAGCGCGAACTGGTGATTGGCCGCGCCTCGCGTGGCTACGTGGCGCTGTACCAGTATGTTGCGGCGATTGACACGGCGTTTGTGCTGGCGGTTCGCAGTCAGCGGGAGGTGGGGTTTAAGCGATAGCCTCACGAATAGATCGAGCCTGACCACTTTGATTGAATGGCCGGCGCAGACGTTGATTACTGCATTCGAGAAGCGCGGTTTGCCTTTGACTGCAGACCTGCTGCGCGAGGCGGTGGATTTGATTTGAATTGATTTAGATGAAAAGGGGAAAGACTGGAACCGTGTTTCGCCAACCCTGTCATCTGGATTGAATTCAAGCGAACTGACGCCGATTTGTTTGAGCTCCGCGCGTACGCCAGAACCACGCCACGTGCTTTGATTTAATTGGAGTCTGACCGCCAATTCAAGTCGCGGTAAAACAATTTCCCGCAACGTTCTCAGCGGAAAGGGATTTAATTAGTCGGCCCTGGGTCCGACGCACATCGGCCGCAAGCTCAGCGCGCGTCGTGCCTCGGCGCCGGCCTCGGCGTGCCGCCCATCGAGCATGGTCACAAACGCTTGGGCGTATTGACCGCCCGCGTTCTGATCGTCCAGCGCGACGGCCCTGGCCGAAAGGGTTCGCGCCTGCTTTCGATCAGTTGCGCTGTCACTCGGATCTGCGTGCCTGCCTTGCGCACGCTGCCTTCCAGCACGTAGCGCACGCCGAGCTCAAGGCAAACCCGGCGCAGGTCATTCGCCTTGCCCTTGTAGGCAAACGCCGACTGTCGGCCAATCACCCCGATCCCCTCGATCTTTGACAGATCGGTGATGATGTCCTCGCTGATCCCTTCGCAGAAAAATTCCTGCGCCGGGTCGGCCGTCATGTTGTATCCAGACTGTCCAGCATGGGCCGCGAGAAATCCAGTCGGTTTGGCAGCGCCGGGCTTGCTTGGACTGAGCCGAAAAAACTCGCGAGTAATTTCGGGTTGGCATGAAATTGTCCGATGTCTCAGCCTGACGTTCCCGATTTCGCGGTCGCCGCGCCGGCGCAGCGTTACCTGCGCGCCACCGTGGCCGCCGACCTGACGCGCAAGATGGTTTTCATCGGCGGCCCGCGCCAGGTTGGCAAGATTTCGCTGGCGCGCTCGCTGTTGCCACGGCCGGATTGCGAGCTCAGTTACGACATCGCCAGGCACCGTCAGGCGATCCTGAAGCAGCAATTGCCGGCGGGCGATTTCTGGTTCTTCGACGAGATCCACAAGTTCCGCGGCTGGCGCAATTTTCTCAAGGGCCTGTTCGACGAACATGGCCGCAGCAAGCGCATCTTGGTCACCGGTTCGGCGCGGCTGGACCTGTACCGCTTCGGCGGCGATTCGCTGCAGGGGCGCTACTTCCATCTGCGGCTGCATCCGTTCAACATTGCCGAACTGGGTGGGCATGCCGACACGCTTCCAGCCCTGCTGATGCTGGGTGGTTTTCCGGAGCCGTTTTTGTCGGGTAGCGAGCGGTTTGCGCGCCGCTGGGCACTCGGCTACCGCGAACGGCTGATCCGCGAAGAGATCACCAGTCTCGAGTCGGTCAGCGACCTGGGGCGGATGGAGCTGCTGGCGCTGTCCTTGCCCGATCGCGTCGGCAGCCCGCTGTCGATCAATGCGTTGCGTGAAGACTTGCAGGTCTCGCACCAGACCGTGGCGCGCTGGACCGATATTCTGGAGCGCGTGTACGCCATCTTTCGCCTGCCGCCGTTCGGCGCGCCCAAGCTGCGCGCGGTGAAGAAGGAGCGCAAGCACTACCACTACGATTGGTCGGTCGTGCCCAATCCAGGCGCGCGTTTCGAGAACCTGGTGGCCAGCCATTTGCTCAAATGGGTGGAGTTCCAGATCGACACCGAGGGCCGGTCATTGGAGTTGCGCTACTTTCGCGACATCGACGGGCGCGAGGTCGACTTCGTCGTCACCGAGAGGTCCAGGCCCATCGCGCTGGTCGAATGCAAGCTCGGCGATGACGCGGTTTCACCCGGGCTCAAGTATCTGAAGGCGCGTTTTGCCGACGCGCAGGCCTGGCAAATCAGCGCAACCGGAACGCGCGATTACGTCAGCGCCGAGGGCATTCGCGTTGCTCCGGCGGCAACACTTTTGCGTCGATTGGCGTGAACTTGGCCGCCAGCGTGGATTGACCTCAGCCCGAAAACTCGTGCTCCCGCCAAGTCGGCCGCGCGCCGTTCCTCACTGCGCCTGCGCCTTCACGGCAAACACCGGTACCGTTTGCGCCTTGCCCTGGAACTGCACCTCCCCCATGGCCTCCACCGGCACCCGGTCGCCCAGTGCAGCCAGTGTGGCGCCGTCGATCAGGATCGTGCGTGCCGCCACCTTGGTGTGGGCCTCCAGCCGCGCGGCCAGGTTCACCGTGTCGCCGACGCAGGTGTAGGTGGCACGGGTTTGCGTGCCGGTGTAGCCGGCGATCATCTCGCCCGACGCAATGCCGATGCCAATGCGAATCGGCTGCTTGTCCATGCTGACCCGTTCCAGATTGAACAGCTCGATCATCTCCACCATGTCCAGTGCGGCGCGCACCGTTGCCAACGCCGGGTCGGCCAGCGGCATGGGCGCGCCGAAGATCGCCATCAGGCCGTCGCCGATCATCTGATTCACCACGCCGCCATGTCCGCTGATGGCGTCGAACATCAGCGTGTAGTAGGTGTTGAGCAGTTCGATCGTCTCTTCCGGCTCCTGCTGTTCCGCCATGGCGGTGAAGCCCCGGATGTCGCAGAACATCACCGTGCCCTGCACGCGCCGGCCGCCCAGCGCAAAACCCGACTGCTGCAGGTCGTCCGCCACTTCCGAGGTGGCGAAGCGGCGCACCATTTCCTTCTGCTGGTCGCGCAGGCGCTTCTTCTCCAGGCTTGAATTGATGCGGGCTTTCAGCAGCACCGGGTTCACCGGCTTGTGCAGGTAATCGTCGGCGCCAAGCTCGATGCAGCGCACCACGTGCGACACGCCTTCGAGCGAACTGGTCACGATCACCGGCAGGTCGCGCAGCTTAGGCTCCAGCGCCATCTGCTCGAGCACGGCAAAACCGTCGAGCTCGGGCATCTCCATGTCCAACAGCAGCAGGTCGAACGCTTCGCTGCGCAGCATCTCCAGCGCGACAAGGCCGTTCTCGGCGCTCGCCACGCGATGACCCTGCAGCTCCAGGCTGCGCGTCAGCAGCAGGCGGTTCACCTTGTTGTCATCGGCCACCAGCAGCCGCGCACCGCGCTCAGCCATGGGTCAATTCCTTTAGCGCCGCAGCCGCCCGCTGGTACTCGGCCTCGAGCGCATCGAGCGGCGCGGTGTCGCTGATCAGACCGCCGAGTTCCAGCTCGCGCGCCAGCGCCCCCAAGTGGCTCGCGCCAAAGGTGTTGCCGTTGGACTTGAGCGAGTGCGCGGCCCGCCGAAAGGCATCTGCCGCGCCGCTGGCCTGCGCGCGACGCAACTCGGCCAGCATGGTCGGCGCTTCTTCGAAGAAGGCGGCCACCAGCTCGGCCACGAACTCGGCGCCGGCGGTCTCCTGCAGTTCCTTGAAGGTGGCCATGTCAATGGTCGGGTCAGACATCTCAAACTTCCTTGCGAGTGGTGGCGTTGTTCAGCGACAAGGATTCCGCGGGTGTCAGAACAGGAGCATCGCGCCATGGATTGAGCAGGAGCAAATCGTCGTCGCTGCTGACCAGGATATCGGCCTGGCAGACCTGTGCCAGCGCCAGGAACTTGTCGTCCTTGGGGTTGGGACAACGGGGTTGCATCACTGCCCGCATGCTTCGTTGCGAAGAAGCTGCACTAATGGGGAAATATGGGTATATTTCACCAATCCCCGTGTAATGGAGTGATGCGATGGCCCTGATCCTGAGACTCGATGCAATCAAAGACCTGCCGCACTCTCCGGCGTCCGATGTCAAGAAGCTTGGCTGGCGTGGGCTCATGAAGGTCATCGGCCGCGAGGGCAAGGTGGTGGTAACCAACCACAACGAGCCCGAGGCGGTCATCCTCTCGGTCAGGGAGTACGACGCCATTAAGCAGGCACTGCAGGAAGCTGCATCCCGAGCAGAACCCGCACTCGATGCGCTGCGACAGCGTTTCGACGAACGCCTGGCGTCGCTAGACGTAGCCGACGCGGCGGACCGCTTGCGCTCTCTGATGCAAAGCCCCGCCCGGCTCGGCGGCAAGGTCAAGGCTGGTAAGAATTTTTGATGGCTCGTCCCGTTCTTTTTGTCCTCGCCGGCGTCAACGGCGCGGGCAAAAGTTCGATCGGTGGCCATCTGTTGGAGCAAGCCGGGTTGACCTGGTTCAACCCCGATACATTCGCACGCGAGTTGATGGCCGATACCGGTTGCGATCAGGACGAAGCCAATGCGGCCGCCTGGCAGGATGGCCTGCGCCGGCTCGACGAGGCGCTGGCCCAAGGCCGAAACCATGCGTTCGAAACCACACTGGGCGGTAGCACGATGCCGGCAAGAATCAAGGCAGCGACGCAATCGCACGACGTCATGGTGTGGTACTGCGGGCTGTCGTCGCCCGAGCGCCACATCGCCCGCGTGAAGGCCCGCGTCGCGGTCGGTGGCCATGATATTCCCGAGACGAAGATCCGCGAACGCTATCCGGCGGCGCTGCAAAACCTGATCGCGCTCATGCCGTACCTGGCGCACTTGCAGGTTTACGACAACAGTGTTGAAGCGGCGCCGGGCGCTGCGGTCCCCGACCCGGTCCTGATTGCCGAAATGGAGGCGGGCAAGCTCACCTGGCCCACGACGCTCGAATCCCTCCAGCGCACGCCGCAATGGGCCAAGCCGCTGCTGGAGGCGGCGCTGTCGATGAATGCCTGGGAGGCTGTCGGGCTTTGGGTCGGACCCGCGCCGGGGTGAGTCGCGCTGCCAGGCTAGGCGTCCGCGAGGCCGTGTGGCCGGTCCACACAACGAGGCGGCAACGACGCATGGTGGCGCGAATCGCCCCAACGCGGGCCCGACCCAAAGCCCGACAGCCTCCTAGGCCCGGCACGACCCGTGTTGCGGCGGGGCGGTACTTGCCCGCATCAACGGTTCGCTGCAGTTGGGACTTCCTACAATCAAACATGTCCGCAACCTCTTTCCCGTCCGTGGCGCCTGGTGCTGCGTTGCTGCAGCACCTCAATCCGGAGCAACGCGACGCCGTCACGCTGGAACAGGGCCATGCGCTGATTCTGGCCGGCGCCGGTTCCGGCAAGACCCGGGTCCTGACGACGCGCATCGCCTGGCTGTTGCAGACGGGGCAGGTGTCGCCCGGCGGCGTGCTGGCCGTGACCTTCACCAACAAGGCGGCCAAGGAGATGCTGACCCGGCTCTCGGCCATGCTGCCGCTGAACCTGCGCGGCATGTGGATTGGCACCTTCCACGGACTGTGCAACCGCTTCCTGCGCGCCCATTACAAACTGGCCGCTCTGCCCTCGACCTTCCAGATCCTGGACACGCAGGACCAGTTGTCGGCGATCAAGCGGATGTACAAGCAGCACAACGTCGACGAGGAGCGGCACCCGCCGAAGGAACTGATGTGGTTCATCGCCGGCCGCAAGGAGGACGGCGAGCGCCCACGCGATGTGGCTGCGCGCGATGAGCTGACGCGGCGCCGGGTCGATCTGTACCAGCTCTACGAAGAGCAATGCCAGCGCGAGGGCGTGGTCGACTTTGCCGAACTGATGCTGCGCAGCTACGAGTTGCTGCGCGACAACGATCCGCTGCGCGAGCATTACCAACGGCGCTTCCGCCATATCCTGATCGACGAGTTCCAGGACACGAATCGCCTGCAGTACGCCTGGATCAAGCAGCTTGCCGGGCACGGTATCGAGCACGGGGCGGGGCCGGGCAGTTCGGTCTTTGCGGTCGGCGACGACGACCAGAGCATTTATGCCTTTCGCGGCGCGCGCGTTGGCAACATGGCCGATTTCGTGCGCGAATTTGACGTCAGACACCAGATCAAGCTCGAGCAGAACTACCGCAGCGGCAGCAACATTCTCGACACCGCGAATCAATTGATCAGCCACAACAACCGGCGCCTCGGCAAGAACCTGCGCACGGCGCAGGGCCCCGGCGAGCTGGTGCGCCTGCTTGAGTCTCCCAGCGATTTCGCCGAAGCCGTCTGGCTGGTCGAGGAGGGCGCGCAACTGGTGCGCGAAGGCGCGCCGCGCAACGAAATTGCCGTGCTGTACCGCAGCAACGCGCAGAGCCGGGTGCTGGAGACGGCGCTGTTCAATGCCGGCGTGCCGTACCGGGTCTACGGCGGTCTGCGCTTTTTCGAACGGGCCGAGATCAAGCATGCACTGGCCTACCTGCGTCTGCTGGAAAACGCGCAGGACGACACGGCTTTTCAGCGCGTGCTTAATTTTCCGGCGCGTGGCATTGGCGCGCGCAGCGTCGAACAGTTGCAGGACGCGGCGCGGGCCTCGGGCCGCGCGCTGCACGACGCGGCGGCTGCGCTGACCGGCAAGGCTGGCGCCAGCGTCGGCGCCTTTGTCGCCCTGCTCGCTGCCATGCGCGAGCAGAGCGTCGGGCTGACCCTGCGCCAGATCATTGAGCTGGTGCTTGATCGCAGCGGATTGATGCAGCACTACAAGCTGGACCGGGAAGGCGCGGATCGCATTGAAAACCTGGAGGAACTGGTCAATGCGGCAGAGAGCTTTGTCACGCAGGAGGGTTTTGGCCGCGACGTGGTGGTGCTGCCGGTGGACGAGCTGGCGGGCGTCTCGGCCGAGACTGGCGAAACCCTGTCGCCGCTGGGCGCCTTCCTGACCCATGCCGCGTTGGAGTCGGGCGACAACCAGGCGCAGGCCGGTCAGGATGCGGTGCAACTGATGACGGTGCATTCGGCCAAGGGACTGGAGTTCGACAACGTCTTCATCACCGGGCTGGAAGAAGGCCTGTTTCCGCACGAGAACTCATTGATCAGTGTGGACGGCCTGGAGGAGGAACGGCGCCTGATGTACGTGGCCATCACGCGCGCGCGCAAGCGCCTGTACCTGAGCCACTCGCAGACCCGGATGCTGCACGGCCAGACCCGCTACAACCGGCGCAGCCGATTTCTGGACGAATTGCCGGAGACCGCGCTGAAGTGGCTGACACCGAGACAACGCGGGCCTGCGGCAACGTCGGCGAACGCCGGCCGCGGCGCTGGATTCGAGGCCAGCCGGTATCCGGCACAGGTCCAGCGTGTTGCCGCAGCGGCTCCGTCATTAACGGCCAGGCAGTCCGGCCATGGACTGGCAGCTGGCGCGCGCGTGTTTCACAACAAATTTGGCGAAGGCACGGTGCTGACTCTTGAAGGCGCTGGTGACGACGCCCGGGCTCAGATCAGTTTTGCCCGGCATGGCATCAAGTGGCTGGCGCTGGCGGTGGCCAAGCTGACGCCGATCTGATTCCCGCTGAGACGCAATGGCAATGTGGCCGAACGGTGCTTGCCAGGAACTTTTGGCAGGTTTGGACTTCAGAACTGGAATCATTGCAGGAGGCGCCATGTTCAAGACTCTGCTCATTGCAGCACTGCTCGTGACCGGCAGCGCATTCGCCGTTGACACGCCCGAGGTGACCGTACCGAGCCTGGCCGAACGCCTGGACGCGGCGCGCGAGGCGATCAAGGCGAGCGATTGGCGCAAGGCCTTGGCCGAATTGCAGGTCGCGCTGCGCGAGGAACCGCGCAATGCCGATGTGCACAACCTGCTTGGCTACAGTTATCGCAAGCAGGCAAGGCCGAACCTGCCGAAAGCCTTCGAGCATTACCAGCAGGCGCTGCGCTTCAATCCGCGGCATCTGGGAGCGCATGAATACATCGGCGAGGCCTACCTGGTCGACAAGAAGCCCGAAATGGCCGAGAAGCATCTGGCCGAGCTGGAAAAGCTTTGCGGCAACAAGACCTGTGAAGAGTACGCCGACCTGGCGAAGGCGCTGGCCGACTACCGGGCCGGCAAGTAGCGCCCCCATGCTTGGTGGGCTTGGCCCGGAGTAGGCACCGTTTGGGCCGGATCAGGCCGTAACGTAGTGCCTGCGAAGCTGCACAG
>JBCKPH010000026.1:0-28075 GCA_038901755.1 Burkholderiaceae bacterium
TGAGTACCTGACCTTCACCCTCGGCGACGAGGAATACGGCATGGACATCCTGAAGGTGCAGGAGATCCGCGGTTACGAGCAGGTGACCAAGATCGCCAACGCCCCCGAGTTCATCAAGGGCGTGGTCAACCTGCGCGGCATCATCGTGCCGATCGTGGACATGAGGATCAAGTTCAATCTGGGCGAGGCGAACTACGACCAGTTCACGGTGGTGATCGTGCTGAACGTCGCCGGGCGCGTGGTCGGCATGGTGGTGGACGGCGTTTCCGACGTGATCGCGCTCGGCCACGAGCAGGTGCGGCCGGCGCCAGAGTTTTCTTCCGCCTTCGACACGCGATACATCACGGGCCTCGGCACGGTCGAGGAGCGCATGCTGATCCTGGTGGACATCGAGAAGCTCATGGGCGGGGCCGACATGGCGCTGGTCGACCGAGTGACGCACTGAGGTTCGCTCGCCTCATGCCGCGCCCGCGAAGACCTATCTGCCATGCCGAACCCGTTGAAAACCGCCCTCGCCTGCGCACTGATCGCCGACGGATTCGGCCACGCATCGGCGGGAGAACCCGCCGCCACGCCGTATCGGCCGATGGTATCCAATCCCGCCACATTGCCGGCGCCCCGGGTACTTGGAGTTCGAATTCGGCGCGCTCAACGCGAGGGGCGGCGCCTTCGGACTATCGGACAACGCGCCCGACCGGGCGTTGTTCTTCGGCATGACGGTTTTGTTCAAGTAATCTTAGCTTAAGGAGAAGCATCATGAAAATCGGTATGCGCCTCGGTTTGGGTTTCGGTGTGCTGCTCACATTGATGGTCGGCATCATCGCCGTCGGCATGATCAACATGGCGGCGGATTCGAACGCGCGCGCACTGATGTTGTCGCTGGGCGCGCTGGCGATTCTGTTCGGCGTCGGCATTGCGTGGTTCCTGATGCGTTCCATCACGCGGCCGCTGAGTCGAGCGGTGGAGGTGGCCCAGAAAGTCGCCGCCGGCGACCTGACCAGCCAGGTGGAAGTGAACACCAGCGACGAAACCGGCCAATTGCTGCAGGCGTTGAAGGACATGAACGAGAACCTGAGGAAGATCGTGTCCGAAGTGCGCACCGGGACCGATTCGATCGCGACCGGGACGAAGCAGATCGCCTCGGGCAACGCCGATCTGTCGCAGCGCACCGAGGAACAGGCTTCGAGCCTGGAAGAGACGGCCTCCTCGATGGAGGAACTCACCTCGACGGTGAAGCAGAACGCGGAGAACGCGAAGCAGGCCAACCAGCTTGCCATCAGCGCGAGCGCGGTCGCGGTCAAGGGCGGAGCGGTGGTGAGCCAGGTGGTGAGCACCATGTCCTCGATCAACGAATCGTCCAAGAAGATCGCCGACATCATCGGCGTGATCGACGGCATCGCCTTCCAGACCAACATCCTGGCGCTGAATGCCGCGGTTGAGGCCGCCCGTGCCGGCGAGCAGGGGCGGGGCTTCGCGGTGGTGGCAAGCGAAGTGCGCAATCTGGCGCAGCGCAGCGCGGCGGCGGCCAAGGAAATCAAGGCGCTGATCGGCGACTCGGTGGAGAAAGTGGGCACCGGCACCAAGCTGGTGGACGAGGCGGGCAAGACGATGGAGGAGATCGTTTTCTCGGTCAAGCGCGTGACCGACATCATGGCCGAAATCACCGCGGCGTCGCAGGAACAAAGCACCGGTATCGAGCAGGTGAACCAGGCCATCACGCAGATGGACGAGGTCACGCAGCAGAACGCGGCGCTGGTGGAACAGGCGGCGGCGGCGGCCGAGAGCATGCAGGAGCAGGCGCAGAACCTGGCGCAGGCGGTGAGCGTGTTCAAGCTCGATCACGAAGCGGCGGACGGCATGGCGCGTGCGGTGCCGAAGCCGGCGGCGCGGACGCACACGGCGACTGTGGTGCAGCTCGCGGCGAGGAAGAAGCCCCAGCCGATCAAATCTGCGGCCGCGCATGTCGCCGAGTATGCTCCCGCGCCGAGGGCGAAAAAGGTTGCCGGCGGCGAGGACGAGTGGACGGAGTTTTAAGGGGCTGCCTGTGCGGCAGCCAAGCTGGTGCGAAAGGCGGCGCGATGCGCTCGCGGGCGGTTGGCCTGCGGCCATCGCAGATTGACTTCAATGAATACCGATGACGGATGGCAGAGGGCCGCATGCAAACTGAGCAAGCCTTGCCGAAAGCGAACAACGAGAATCGGGAGTTCGACTTCACCAAGCCGGATTTTGATCGTGTATGCAGGCTGATTTACGACCATGCCGGCATCTCGCTTGGCGCCAGCAAGCAGCAGATGGTCTACAGCCGCCTGGCGCGCAGGCTGCGCGCCACCGGCTTGGTGAATTTCAAGGACTATCTGGCGCTGCTGGAGCGAAACGACGCGGCCGAGTGGGAGGCGTTCACCAATTCGCTCACCACCAACCTGACCGCGTTTTTCCGCGAAGAGCACCACTTCCCCGCGCTCGCCGAGCACGTCAAGCGCTACAAAGGCGGGCAGATCATGCTCTGGTGCTGCGCGTCCTCGACGGGCGAGGAGCCGTACTCGATGGCGATCACCCTGGCGGAGGCCTTCGGCACGCTCAAGCCGCCGGTGAAAATTCTCGCCACCGATGTCGATACCAACGTGCTCGCCACGGCGCAGGCGGGGGTGTATCCGATGGAGCGCCTGGAGAAAATGAAAGAAGGGCGCCTGCGGCGCTATTTCCAACGCGGCACCGGGGCGCGGGCGGGCCAAGCGCGGGTGCGCGAGGAACTGCGCGCGCTGATCACGTTCCGCCAGCTCAACCTGCTCGATGCGGGCTGGCCGGTGCGCGGGCCGTTCCACGCCATTTTCTGCCGCAACGTGATGATCTATTTCGACAAGCCGACGCAGTACGCAATCTTGCAGAAATTCGCGCCGCTGCTGCGTCCGGACGGGGTGATGTTCGCGGGGCATTCGGAGAGTTTCCACCATGCCGCGGACCTGTTTCGCTTGCGCGGAAAGACCGTCTATGAGCTTGCCGGCGCCAGCCGTTTGGCCAAAGGCTGACGGGACGCCCAAAGTGCTGGCCCCCAATCTGTATTTCGACCGCGTCCTGGGCATGGACGCGGCGAAAATCCTGCCGGGGGAATATTACGTCACCGCGCGCGACATGGTGCTGGTTACCGTGCTCGGCTCCTGCGTCACCGCCTGCATCCGCGACAAGCTGTCGGGCATCGGCGGAATGAATCATTTCATGCTGCCCGATGCCAACCCGGACAAGGACAACCCGTTCGGCGAGTCGGCGCGCTACGGCGCCTTCGCCATGGAGATCCTGATCAACAGCCTGCTCAAGATCGGCGCGCACCGCACGCTGCTCGAGGCCAAGGTGTTCGGCGGCGGCAACGTGCTGCCCGGGTTGACGGTGGCCAACGTCGGACAGCGCAATGCCGATTTCGTGCTGCGCTTCCTGGAGACTGAACAGATACGCGTAGCGGCCAAGGACCTGGTGGACGTCTATCCGCGCAAAGTCTATTTCTTTCCGAAGAGCGGCCGGGTCATGGTGAAGAAGCTGCGCGCCATCCATAACGCCACGATTTTCGAGCGCGAGAAGGACTACGGCTCGCGCCTGCGTTCGACGCAAGTCGCAGGCGAGGTCGAATTGTTCAACTGACATCAGACCCCCATGCACGCACCCTCACCGACCCGATCCGATCCCGCCCTGCTCTCCAGGCTGGGGCATTTGCTTTCGCGCGCCTACGCCGCCTGGGTCGTGTTTGCGCTCGGGGTGGCGCTGTCGCTGCTCGCCGGGGGCGTTGCGCGGCAATTGGCGGCGCATGAGGTGCACACGCAGCTCATCGACAGCCTGTTCGTCTGGCTGGTGTTGCTGGGCGGGCTGGTGACCAGCCTGCTGCTTGCCGGGCTGGTGGCCGCCCTGTCCGGCGCGCATCGCCGTGCGCTGATTCTGGCCGACGCAATGACCCATCGGTTGCGCCGTAGCCAGGCCAGTCTGGCCGAGGCGCAGCATATGGCGCAACTCGGCACCTGGAGCTACGACTTCGAACAGCGGCGCGTGGAGTGTTCGCAGGAGGCCTGCTATTTGATCGGGCTCGACCCCGCGGGTCCCGCCCCCAGCTTTGCCGGTTGCCTGCGGCGGGTGCATAAGGCCGACCGGCGCGCTTTTCAGGCCGCGGTCGGTGCGGCGGCGCGGCAGGGGCAGGGGTTCGAGATCGAACTGCGCGCGCTCGACGGAGATGGCAGGATACGCTGGCTGCACCTGATGGGGCTGCCGATGGTGAACGAATCCACCCAGGTAGGTCTGGTGCGCGGCACCGTGATGGACGTTACCGAACGCAAACGCGCCGAGTTGAGGCGCAGCCTCGAGCACGAGGTGGCGCGCCAGTTGGCCGAAGCCGACTCGCTGGCGGCGGTGGCGCCGCGCATCATCGAGGCAGCCTGCCTCACCATGGGATGGGATTGCGGGGCGCGTTGGAGTTGGGACGACGAAACCGCGGCCTTCGTCATCCACGAGTCCTGGGGATGGGACCGGCCCGAGGCCCAAGCCTCGCGCGAGCGCGGGTGCCAGCGCGGCCCGGTCACCAGCGGCTTGCTGCGCCGGGTCATCGATTCCGGCGAGCCCCTGTGCGTACCCGACCTCGCACCGGACGGGCATCTGCGCCCGTGCGTCGCCTTCCCCGTCGCTTCGGGCTCCGGCATGCGGAGCGTGATCGCCTTCTTCAGCCGCGACCCTTGCGACGTGGACGAGGAGTTGCTCTCGGCCCTGCAAGCCATCGGCGCGCAGATGACGATGTTCAACCGGCGCAAGGACGCGGAAGACGCGCGGCGCGACAGCGAGGAGCGGCTCAACGGCATCGTCAGCGCGGCCAGGGAGGCTATCATCGCGGTGGACCAGAACTTCAACATCGTGCTGTTCAACCCGTCGGCCCAGACCATGTTCGGCTATGCCGCGGCGGAGGTGATCGGCAGCAGCATCGAGCGCTTCATCCCGGGCCGCCTGCACCAAGTTCACCGGCTCCACGTAGATCGTTTCGCCAAGGACGGGCGCGGCGCGCACGCGATGGTGCAATCCCGTGAAGTCATAGGGTTGCGCGCCAACGGCGAGGAATTTCCGGTGGAGGCGTCGGTTTCCAGGTTGATGCACGCCGGCAAGCCGCTGTATTCGATGATCCTCAACGACATCACGGCGCGCAAGCGCGACGAGGAGCGCCTGAAGCTCCTAGCCAACTACGACCAGCTGACGTCCCTGCCCAACCGCTTTCTGTTCAACCAGAGGCTGGAGCGCGCGCTGGCCCATGCGCAGCGCTTCAACAAGCGGCTCGCGGTGCTGTTCATCGACCTGGACCGCTTCAAGAACATCAACGACACGCTCGGCCACGAAGCGGGCGACGAGGTGCTGCGCGGCGTGGCCAAGCGCTTGATGGGCTGCGTGCGCGAGGTCGACACCGTGGCCCGCCTGGGCGGGGACGAGTTTGTGGTGCTGATCGACCAGATCGACGACGCGCGACAGGCCCACATGGTCGCGCGCAAGCTGATCAAGGCGGTGGCCGAAGCCTTCGTGCTGGACGGGCACGAGTTTTACGTGACCGCCAGTATCGGCATCAGCACCTACCCGGCCGACGGCGGCGACGGCGCGACCTTGCTGAAGAACGCCGACATCGCCATGTACCGGGCCAAGGAGCAGGGCAAGAACAACATCCAGTTCTTCGCGCCGGCGATGAATATCCATTCCGTGGAGCGGTTGTCGATGGAGTTGGGTCTGCGCCGCGCGCTGCAGCGCGACGAGTTCGTGCTTCATTACCAGCCCCAGGTCGACATCGCCAGCGGCCGCGTCACCGGCATGGAAGCCCTGGTGCGGTGGCGCCGACCCGGCCACGGCATGGTGTCGCCGGCGCAGTTCATTCCGCTGGCCGAGGAAACCGGCCAGATCGTGGCCATCGGCGAATGGGTGCTGAAGGCCGCCTGCGAGTTCAACCGCGCCTGGCAACGGCAAGGCGGGCAAGCGTTGACGGTGGCGGTCAACCTGTCGGCCCGGCAGTTCGCCCAGGCCAGCCTGGTCAGCGACGTGGCGCGCATCCTCGACGTCGCCGGCCTGGGGCCGCAAGCGTTGGCGCTGGAGATCACCGAGAGCATGATGATGGGCGATCCCGAGCAGGCCATCGAGACGCTGCGGCGGCTCAAGTCCATGGGCATTGCGCTGTCGATCGACGATTTCGGCACCGGTTATTCATCGCTGGGCTACCTCAAGCGCTTCCCGATCGACCATATCAAGATCGACCGCTCGTTCATCAAGGACATTCCCGAAGACAATGACGACGCGACCATCACCAGGACCATCATCGCCATGGCGCATAACCTGCGCCTGAAGGTGATCGCCGAGGGGGTGGAAACGGCGGCGCAGCACGCGTTCCTGCTGGAGCATGGCTGCGACGAAATGCAGGGTTACTTCTTCAGCGAGCCGCGTGCCGGCGACGAGTTCATGGCGCTGCTGCGCTCGCGCGAGGACGAAGCGGCGCTGGCAGTCTGAGTCGGACCGGTCACAAACGAGGAGCCATGGTGAAGAAGATTTCCGTGCTGGTGGTGGACGATTCGGCGTTGATCCGCAAGCTGCTCAGCGAGATCATCAACAGCCAGCCCGACATGCACGCCGTCGGCGCCGCGGCGGACCCGCTGGTGGCGCGCGAGATGATCCGCGAGCTCAATCCGGACGTGCTGACGCTGGACGTCGAGATGCCCAGGATGGACGGCCTCGACTTCTTGGAGCGACTGATGCGCTTGCGCCCGATGCCGGTGGTGATGGTGTCCACGCTGACCGACAAGGGCTCGGAGGCGACGCTGCGCGCGCTTGAACTGGGGGCGGTGGACTTCGTGTCGAAACCAAAGATCGACGTCGTCCACGGCATCCAGGAATACGCCGCCGAGATCGCCGACAAGATTCGCACGGCGGCGGCGGCGCGCCCGCGCCCGCGCGCCGTGCCGGTCGGCGCCGCCGCGCCGTTGCCCGCGCTGGCCAACCGCATCGTTTCGACCGAAAAGCTGATCATCGTCGGCGCCTCCACCGGCGGCACCGAAGCGATCAAGGAAATTCTGGTGCAGTTGCCCTCCGACAGCCCCGGCATCCTCATCACCCAACACATGCCCGAGGTGTTCACCAAGTCGTTCGCCGCGCGGCTCGACAGCCTGTGCCGCATCAGCGTGAAAGAAGCGGAGCACGGCGAACGGGTGCTGCCCGGCCACGCCTATGTGGCGCCGGGCAACTGGCATCTGCTCCTCAAGCGCAGCGGGGCCAATTACATGACGCAGTTGAGCGACGGCGAGCCCGTCAACCGGCACCGTCCCTCGGTGGACGTGCTGTTCCGTTCCGCCGCCGAGCACGCCGGGCGCAACGCGGTGGGGGTGATCCTGACCGGCATGGGCAAGGACGGAGCGCAGGGCATGCTGGCGATGAGGCAGGCCGGCGCTCATAATTTCGCCCAGGACGAAGCCAGCTGCGTCGTGTTCGGCATGCCCAAGGAGGCCATCGCCGCCGGCGGCGTGGACGAGGTGCTGCCGCTGCGCGACATCGCGCCGGGCGTGATGCGCAAACTCAACGCGCACGGTGCACGCGCGATACGGGTGTAGTTCGGCGCGGCGTGCTGATCGCCGCCGCTTGACCCATGTTGCTCAAGCTCGCCAGAGTGCGTTCCATCAGCGCCCTGCAGTTCGCGGTCGGCGGCTTCGCGCTGCTGGTCGTCGGTCTGATCTGGCTGGTGGCGATGGCCGAATTGATGCGCGAGCGCGCGGACACGCTAGCGGATGCGGCAAAGGACGGCGCCAATCTGACGCGCGTGCTCGACGAGCACGTGCTGCGCACGCTCAGCCAGGTCGATCAGCTGGCGTTGCTGGTCAAGGCGCGCTACGAGGCGGCCGGCGGGCGCTTCGACCTGAAGCAATTCTTCGAACAGGCGCATGTCAGCCGCGAACTGGTTCACAACGCGATGATCTCCAACGAAGCCGACATCGTGGTGGCAGGCACGGCGCTGCCGCTCGAGCCCATCTACCTGGGCGACCGCGAACATGTGGCCGTGCACCATGCGCGCGATTCGGGCCAGCTGTTCATCGGCAAACCGGTGCTGGAGCGTGTGGCCAAGCGCTGGGACATGATCGTGACGCGGCGCATCAACAAGCCCGACGGTTCGTTCGGCGGCGTCGTCGGCGTCAACCTCAATCCGTTTTATTTCATCCATTTCTACCAGCAGGTCGAGTTCGGCCGCGACCGCGTGGTGGCGCTGGTCGGGCTGGACGGCGTGGTGCGCGCGCACCTCTCGGACCGCAGTGCGGAGACCGGGCAGGATATCCGCGCCGACGAGTTGTTCAGACAGCTGGCGCGCAAGCCGCAAGGCGGTTTTTCGACGACCTCGCCGGTGGATGGGGTGCGGCGGATTTACAGCTACCGCAAGCTCGCGTCCTACCCCGTGGTGGTGCTGGTCGGCATCGCCGAGGAGGAGGCGCTCGCCGACTTCGAACAGCGCAAGCTCTACGACGTCGGGGCCGCCGCCGCGACGACCCTGATCGTGCTGCTCGCCGCCGCCGGGCTGGTCACGCTGGCGCGCCGGCAGCAGCACACGGCGGGCGAATTGCGCGAGCAGGCGCGGCTGTTCGGCTTGACCGAACGGCTTGCGGGAACCGTCACGCTGGAGTGGGAGATCGGGGCCGACAAGCTGACCTGGTCGCGCCCGCAAGAGTTCTTGCTCGGCCCGCGGCCGCCGGGCGGTTATCCGCTGTACCGCGAGATGGTGCACCCGCAGGACCGGGAGCGCTGGCTGGCGCATCGCCAACGCGCGCTTGAAAGCGGCGAGGCGACGTTCAACGGGCACCGGATCGTGCGCACCGACGGCGAGGTGCGTTGGCTCGAGACCCACGAGCAGGCGGAACCCGCCGATGACGGCCGGGCGCGCCGCATGGTGATCACCATCGCCGACGTTACCGCTCGAAAGCAGGCCGAACTGGGACTCCAGGCGTTCACCGGGTCGCTCGAGCGAGCCGTCGCCGAACGCACCGCCGAAATCCGGGAACGCAGGAATCGGCAGCGCACGGTGATCGACCTGGTGCCGCACCTCATCTTCGCCAAGGATCGCGATGGCCGCTATTTGATGGTGAACCGCGCCTACGCGGACATGTACAAGAGTTCGATCAAGGACATCATCGGCAAGACCGGCCTGGAGGTCGGCATGTCGCCCGAGTCCGTCGCGCAAGGGGACGAGGCGGACCAAAGGATTCGCGCGACCGGCGAAACGGTGGAAATCCGGGACCAGCTGATACGCATCGCGGATGGCCCTGAACGCGTCTTCTGGACCATACGGATTCCGTTTCGGTACTCGGACCAGCATCCGGACGCGGTGCTCGGCGTGTCCATGGAAATCACGGACCTGAAGGCGGCGCAGGACGGCTTGCGCCGAACACTGTCGCTGCTGGAGGCCACACTCGACGCCACCGCCGACGGCATCCTGGTGGTGGCCACCGACGGTCGCATTTCCGACTTCAACCGCCACTTCGTCAGTATGTGGCGCATCCCGGAAGACATTGTCGAATCGCACGACGAGCGCCACATGACCGAATTCATGCTGGACCAGTTGTTCGATCCAACCGGCTTCGTCGCCAAGGTGGACGAACGCCAGGCGCAAGCCGGTGCCGAGAGTTTCGACGTCCTGCTGCTCAAGGATGGCCGCGTTTTCGAGCGCCACTCGCGACCGCAGAGGGTGGACGGGAAGGCGGTCGGGCGCGTCTGGAGTTTTTCCGACGTCAGCGAACGCACTCGCGCCGAACTCGGGCTGCGCGATAGCGAGGCGCGGCTGCGCCAGTTGAACGCCAACCTGGAGGAGAGGGTGGCGGAACGAACCGCCGAGTTGACCGCGGCGAACCAGGAACTGGAGGCGTTTTCCACCTCCGTGTCGCATGACCTGCGCGCGCCGCTGCGCGCGGTGGTCGGCTTCTCGCGGCTGCTGCTGGACGAACAACGAGAGAACCCCGATGACCATCGCCAACAGCTGCTTGAACGCATCGCGGCGGCGGGCCAACGCATGGGGGAAATGATTGACGGCATGCTTGGACTCGCGCATTTGAATCGCTCCCGGCTGAAGAGTCTGCCGCTGGACCTGTCCGCGCTGGCCCGTTTGGTGTGGGAAGAGGTGGTTTCCGCGGAACCAGGGCGGATCGTCAGGTTTCGCCTGAGCGAAGGGCTGACTGCGGCGTGCGACCCGGTGCTGATTCGCAGCCTGCTGCAAAACCTCTTTGCCAACGCCTTCAAGTTCACCCGCGAATCCAGGGAGGCGCAGGTCGAATTCGACTCCGTGGAGCACAACGGCGAGACTGTGTTCGTCGTGCGCGACAATGGCGCCGGCTTCGATATGGCCTACGTCAAGAAGCTGTTCGGCATGTTCCAGCGCCTTCACACGTCGAAGGAATTTGAAGGCATGGGCATTGGCCTGGCCATCTCCCAGCGCATCGTGCAGCGCCACGGCGGGCGCATTTGGGCCGAAGGAAAACCCAACGAGGGGGCGGCATTCTTCTTCACGCTGGCGCAGCGTCATGGGTGACGATTGGAAGCTCTCGACTGAAATCGTTCATGGTCAAATGTGTTCATGTACCTGCCGAAACATTTCGATGCGGGCTCGCCGGCATTCGCCGCCGAGTTGATTCGCAGCCATCCGTTGGCCAGCCTGATCGGCAACGATGACGCCGGCAGCCCCTTCGTCACCCATCTGCCCCTGCACCTGGATTCGGCGTCCGACCCCTGGCGCCTGCTCGGCCATGTGGCCCTGGGCAACCCGCATTGGCGCTACCTGAAGGCAAGACCGGCGGCCCTGGCGAGTTTTCTCGGCCCCCACGCCTACATGTCGCCCAGCGTCTACCCCGATCTCGCCCGGGTACCGACATGGAACTACCTCGCCGTTCATTGCCAGGTGAATGCCAGGCTCCTTGAAGGAGAAGACGACAAGGAGGACGTTCTCAAACGCCTGATCGCCGAGCATGACCCGCCCTATGCGGCGCAGTGGCAGGATCTGCCACGGGATTTCAAAAGCCGGATGCTCGGCGGCATCGTCGCCTTCGAACTGACGGTGCTCGAGCTGCAATGCAAACTCAAGCTGAACCAGCATCGACCAGAAGCCCACGCCGGGATGCGCGCCGCGTACGCCAAGGGCAACGAGTCGGAACGCGCGCTTGTTGGGTGGATGGACCGGTTGGGGATGCACGGGCCGGCAACGAGTTGATGTGCCAGACCTGTATATCGCGGGCCCAGCGGCAAGCAGCCTTGCCATGGCATTGACCGAATCATCTGACGCGCCGTGGATGGAGGCTGCGTTGCAGCAGGCCAGACTTGGGCTTGCCGCCGGGGAGGTGCCGGTGGGCGCCGTCGTGGTGCGCGATGGACAGATCATCGGTCGCGGCCACAACCTTTGCATCGCCGCCAATGACCCGACGGCTCACGCCGAAATGGTCGCGCTGCGCCAAGCGGCACGGGCAATGGGCAACTATCGCCTGCATGACTGCGAGCTGTATGTCACGCTGGAACCCTGCGCGATGTGCGCCGGAGCGATCCTGAACGCGCGTCTTGGTCGCCTGGTGTTTGGTGCAAAGGACCCGAAAGGCGGGGCAGTGGGGTCTGTGCTCGACCTGTTTGCACAGCCTGAGCTGAATCACCATACCTTGTCAGGTCAGAGCGACGTGCTGGCGTCAGAATGTTCGGCCCTGCTGCAGGAGTTCTTCCAGAATCGCCGAACGGAAAAGCGAATGGATACCGAGCCACTGCGTGAAGACGCATTGCGCACGCCCGAAGACAGGTTCGCCGATCTGCCCGGCTACCCCTGGGTGCCACGCTACCTGTCGGACCTGCCGGCGCTGGCCGGGCTGCGCATGCATTACCTGGACGAAGGCGAGGGCGGGGCGGGCCAACCGGTCTTTCTTTGCTTGCATGGCAATCCGTCCTGGAGCTACATCTACCGCAAGATGATCCCGATTTTTCTCGACGCCGAAGCGGGGCGGGAGAAGGCGAGGGTGGTGGCCCCGGATCTGATCGGATTCGGCAAGAGCGACAAACCGAAGCGGGAGGAGTCTCATACTTTCACCTGGCATCGACAGGTGCTGCTTGAGTTCATCGAACGGCTGGACCTGCGCAACATCATTCTGGTGGTGCAGGACTGGGGCGGCCTGCTCGGGCTAACACTGCCGATGGAGGCGCCCGAGCGCTACCGCGGGCTGCTGCTGATGAACACGACCCTGGCGACCGGCGAACAGCCGCTGCCGGGCGGCTTCCTGGCTTGGCGCGACATGTGCGCGCGCAACCCGGAATTCGACCTGGCTCGCCTGTTCGCTCGGGGCAATCCGCAAATGAGCGCAGCGGAGTGCGCTGGCTACAACGCGCCCTTTCCCGACCGCGGGCACCGCGCCGCGTTGCGCGCCTTTGCGCCGATGGTGCCCGAGTTTGCCGATTCCGATGGCGCCGCCGTGTCGCGCCGTGCCCGCGACTTCCTGCAACAACAATGGCAGGGCGTCTCGTTCATGGCCATCGGCACGCAGGATCCGGTGCTAGGGCAGAGCGTGATGGAGAGTTTGCGCGGCTGGATTCGCAACTGCCCCGAGCCGATGCTGCTGCCCGAGGCCGGGCATTTCGTGCAGGAGCACGGAGCAGCCGTTGCGGCTGAAGCGGTTCGCAGGATGGGCCGGTGAAGAAACATATCTACGTCTATTCGCCGTCGGGTGCAGTACGCGAAAAGGCGGCGCTGCGCCGCGGCGTGGCGCGCCTGCGGGCCATGGGCCACGAGGTGGAGATCGACGCCGACGCCCTGCGCAGCCACATGCGTTTTGCCGGAGATGACGCGACCAGGGTGGCGGCCATTGGCCGGGCTGCTGCCAGCGGCGCCGACTGGGCCATCATCTCGCGCGGCGGTTATGGCCTGACTCGCATCCTGGACCAGATTGACTACAAGGCGCTGGCCCGTGCCATCGCCAAGGGAACACAGTTTGTCGGTCACAGTGACTTCACCGCCCTGCAATGCGCCTTGTTGGCGAAAACCGGCTCCACCACCTGGGCCGGGCCGGCTGTGGCGGCGGACTTTGGCAGCGAGACCGAGCCCGACGAGATCATGCTGGCCTGCTTCGAGGATGTCATCTCGGGGCGCAGCCAGGGCACTGGTTGGCGCCTGCCACGGCCGGCGCGTCGGGGACCTGCCGCGTCTCCGCTGGATCGCCCGGTGGCTGCTACCCGGCCGGCTGCCCGACCCCAACAGGGGGGCAGCCTTCACATCAGGAAGGCGCCGCTCTGGGGTGGCAACCTGTCGATCCTGGCCGCCCTGGTCGGTACGCCATGGTTACCGCAGATCAAGGGTGGGGTGCTGTTCCTGGAGGATGTCAGCGAACATCCGTACCGGGTTGAAAGAATGCTGACCCAACTGCTGCACGCCGGCGTTCTGCAGCGCCAGCGCGCCCTCCTGTTCGGTCAGTTCACCAATTACGAGTTGCTGACGCACGACCGCGGCTTCCGGCTACGAACGGTGCTGCAGTGGCTACGGGACCGGCTAAGGATCCCGGTTCTGGAGAACCTGCCGTTTGGTCACGTCCCAACCAAGGTGATGCTGCCGGTCGGAATGCCGGTGGACCTACTGGTTGAGGGACAGGAAGCCTTGATTCTCTGGTAGGGCCGGGCCGGGAGATGGGGCTATTTTTGCCTCTATTTCTTTAATTTAACATAATACACATCGTATCAAGTATCGCCAACCTACCATTTGCCCCTGGGCTGGCGGCCCCGAATGAACGCGGCAATGATCTCGGCCGATTCCTTGCGGTTGCCACGCTGGGCAAAGTCAATTGCCGACAGTTCGAGCTTGTTCTTGATTTCCGGGTCAGCGCCTTCCTCCAGCAGCAATTTGACCGCCTCAGGCGTTCCGTAGTGCGCCGCCATCATCAGTGGCGTGGTGCCGTTCGGCGCTTCTGCGTCAATGTAGGCATGTTTCTCCAGCAGCAGCCGCATCACCGCGACATGCCCGCTGGTGGCGGCGTAATGCAGCGCCGTCCAGCCCGGCTTGTTGACGTCAGCGTCGAGGCTGACGAGCCGCTTGACCAGTTCCAGGTCCCCTTTCAGCGCGGCGATCATCAACGGGCTCTCGTCCTGCTTATTACGCGCCTCAATGTCGATCTTCGGCCAGCCCAGCAGAGTCTCCGTCACCTTCCTGGACTGGTCCCGGATCGCCAGGTAGAGGGCATGGTGCCCGTTCGGGTCACGCACATTGACGTCAAATCCACGCTGCAGAAGTTCCAGCACCAGACCGGGTTCATCGCGTTTGATGGCGATGAAAAAGTCCTCGTAGGATCCGGAATTAGAGAACGAAAATCCAATTAAAACATATAGATAAATGATATATCTAAAGTGTTTTCTCATGATAATGTTTTCCAGAAAAGGCGCTCGAAATTCCTGCTCGTCTGTTCGGCGATGTCGGAAACCTGGCATTGTCGAAGCCTCGCCAACTCCTTGGCAACCCAGGGAACCAGCGACGGATCATTGATCTTGCCACGGTGCGGCACGGGCGCCAAATAAGGGCTGTCGGTCTCAATCAACAGACGGTCCGCTGGCACAAAAGCGGCAATCTCGCGCAAGTCCGTGGCGCTCTTGAAGGTCAGGATGCCGGAAAACGAGATCATGAAGCCCAGGTCAAGGGCGGCGCGGGCAACCAACCGGGTCTCGGTGAAGCAATGGAACACCCCTGGAAGACGATCCTGGCCGATTACCGGCGCAAACTCACGCAGGATCGCCAGGGTGTCGTCCGATGCGCTTCGGGTATGCACCACCAGGGGCAGTGCAGTCTTCAACGAAGCCTCGATATGGACCCGAAACCGTTTCCGCTGCCATTCCATGTCGTGCGGCGATCTCCCGTTCAACCGGTAGTAGTCCAGCCCGGTTTCGCCAATGGCGACCACCCTGGGCAGCGCCGCCCTGCTGACAAGATCCTCCAGGCTCGGTTCGGTGATTCCTTCGTTGTCGGGATGGACACCAACCGTCGACCAGAAGTTGTCGTGCGCGGTCGCCAGTCCGTGGACTTCGGGAAACTCCTCCAGCGTGGTGCAAATGCAAAGCGCCCGATCGACGCCCGCACGGGCCATGGCGGAGCGAATCTCGGTTAGCCGCGTGGCGAGTTCGGGAAACGACAGATGGCAATGCGAGTCAACAAACATTCGGATGAGGGAGCGGGTTGGAACCGGGCAGCAGGCGTCTTGCGCACGGGTCAGGCGCGAAAGCGCTGGAGCAGGATTTTCGCACTGGTGCTACCCAGCGCAGAGGCGGCTCAGGCCGGAACGCAATTGCCTGCGAAGCTGCATAGTGAAGGCCTGAGTTTAAGTCGCCTACGCTGCGCAGTTGCACAGGCGCGACGCTGCGGCGACTTAGAGTGTCTGGGTCGGACGTTCCGAGGCCAGCAGGCCGCCAAGGGCCTCTTCAATCTTCAAGCGCATGAGTTTTGATTTCTCGTCGACCGGGAAGCGGATGCCCACGCCCTGGGTGCGATTCCCGGCGGCGCGCGCCGGCGTCACCCAGGCCACCTTGCCGGCAACCGGGTAGCGCTGGGGATCATTGGGCAGGGTAAGCAGAACATAGACGTCGTCGCCGAGCTTGTATTCGCGATTGGTTGGAATGAAGATCCCGCCCCCGCTAAATAACGGGATGTAGGCGGCATAGAGGGCGGCTTTTTCCTTGATCGCCAACTGAATGACGCTGGGGCGCGGCGTGGTGGGATTGGGGGTGCTCATCTTGCTCGCTAGTCTAAGGCGTAGAGTTTAGGGCGTTCCGCGCTCGCCAGACAAGCGTTTCCATCATCAGCCCAGGATTCAGTGGATGTTCGACGACGCGCGCGCTGTCCAGCAACTCGCAGGACCATCGCTTCAGGGCCAGCATTGAAGCGCATGGTTCAAGCGCCGCCGCGGGAAAGTAACGCGGACCCGCGCCGACATGAAGCGCCATCTGGTCGTAACAGAGTTTCTGCAGTGCATCGACGACATCGGCCAGTGGCCAATCGGAAAAAACGCTCGTCTGTCCCTGTGCCAACGCCCTGGGCAGGTCACGCCAGCTCAGCGCAGACCGCCCCGCCGCAGCGTAACGCAGCGCCAGATCAGGTTGACCACCGGCCACGTGCAGCAGCACGCTCGCCTCCGCTCGCTCCATGCCCTGCCCCGCCAGCCAGTCGAGGGCTTCTTGCTCCGGCGGCCAGCGCAGGGCAAACTGCTGGCAACGGCTGCGCAGCGTCGCCAGCAGCAGGTCGGCGCGCTCGCTACACAGAATGAAGCGCGACTCGCCCGGCGGCTCCTCCAGCGTCTTCAGCAGCGTGTTGGCCGTCACATGGTTCATGCGCTCGGCCGGATAGACAAGCACCACCTTGCAGTCGCCACCGGAGCGGGTCAATTGGGTGAAATTGACCATGGCGCGGGCCGCGTCAACCTTGATCTCCCGGCTCGGCTTGCGTTTCTTGTTGTCCAGATCCTCCTGGGTCTTTTCGTCCAGCGGCCAGCCTTTTTCAAGTGAGAGAATTTCTGGCATCAGCACAAAAAAATCCGGATGTGCCATGACATCGATCTGGTGACAGCTCGCGCAGCCGCCACAGGCGCCAGCGTCGGTCGGCGCTTGACACAGCCAAGCCCGTGCCAGTTCCAATCCAAGTTCGTATTGCCCAAGGCCCGAGGGTCCATGCAGCAGCCAGGCGTGGCCCTGCCGCGTTGTCAGTTCACGCAACTGACGTTCGAGCCAGGGCGCGGTCAATCCAGCCAACCCCGCCCCTTGAGGACCGCCATGATTTCAGCCCAAACTGCGGACTGTTCGGCGCTGCCGTCGATGCGCACAAAGCGCTCCGGTTCGGCGCCCATTCGCTGCAGATAGCCTGCGGCCACGCGCCGGAAAAATTCCACCGGCTGCGATTCGAAGCGATCGGGTAGCCGCGCCGACTTGAGCCGGTCTGCTGCAGCTTCGGCCGGCAGGTCGAACCAGAGGGTCAGGTTGGGCCGCAGTAGTCCGGTTGCGCCGTCGTTCGGGATCGACTGGGCCCAGTTTTCCAGCGTCGCCAGAGTGTTGAGGTCGAAGCCGCGACCCGCTCCCTGGTAGGCAAAGGTCGCGTCGGTGAAGCGGTCGCACAGAACCACCTCGCCGCGCGTGAGCGCTGGCAGGATGACCTGCAGGATGTGGTCGCGTCGAGCGGCAAAGATCAGCAGCGCTTCGGTCAGCGCGTCCATGGCGTCGTTCAGAATCATCACGCGCAGCTTCTCGGCCAGCGCCGTGCCGCCGGGCTCCCTGGTCCGCGTCACCACCCTGCCCCGGCCCTGAAATGCCGCGGCCACGGCTTCGATATGGGTCGACTTGCCCGCGCCGTCGATGCCTTCGAAGCTGATGAAGAGACCCGGTAATTTCATATCGTTCCGCACTTTCGATCGGCTACTTCTTGCGTTGGTACCGGTTGACTGCGCGGCTATGTTCTTCCATCGTGTTGCTGAACTCGCTGCTGCCGTCGCCTCGCGCAACAAAATACAGCGCGCCGCTCGCTGCCGGCTGCACCGCGGCCAGCAGCGAGGCGGCGCCCGGCATGGCAATCGGTGTCGGCGGCAGGCCGCTGCGGGTGTAGGTGTTCCAGGGCGTATCAGTTTGCAGATCGACCTTGCGCAGATTCCCGTCAAAGCGCTCGCCCAGGCCGTAAATCACCGTCGGATCGGTTTGCAACATCATGCCGATTTTCAGGCGGTTGTTGAACACGGATGAAATCATGGTGCGCTCGACGGCGCGGCCGGTCTCCTTCTCGACGATGCTGGCCAGAATCAGCGCCTGCTCCGCGTCGCGCAAGGCGATCCCCGGCGCCCTTCGTTCCCAGGCCGCGCCAAGTTGTCTGTCCATTGCGCGCATGGCCCGCCGCAACAGCGCAAGGTCGCTCGACCCCTTCGAGTAGTTGTAGGTGTCAGGATAGAAGCGCCCTTCCGGATGGACGCCCGGTCGACCGAGCATGGCCATGATGGCCTCCGGCGTCAAGCCGTCACTGTCGGCCCTGAGGCTGCCGTCCCGGCGCAAGGCCTGCAGCATTTGACGGAAGGTCCAGCCTTCGACCAGGGTCACCGACTTCATCGTCTCGTCACCCTGAATCAGCATGGCGAGCAGTGCGCGCGGCGTCACGCCGCTCTCCAACTCGTAACTGCCAGCCTTGATCTGGCGGTCCTTACCGGACAGGCGAAACCAGGCGTGGAGCAGGGTGGGATGAAACGGCGCCCCGGCGGCAGCGGCGGCAGTGGCCACGCCTTGCGCTGTCATGCCGGGTTCGATCGAAAGCGCCAGCGGGCCATCGGCCCATTGCGCCGGCGCGTTGAGCCACCACAGGGCGGCTCCCAGCAAAACGATCCCTCCCGCCAGCGCCGCCACCACAAGCTTCAGAAATCGTCGCACGGGGCCTTCATCGTTGGGGGTATTCGCAGGCAATGATAATTCAGCCCATGCATGAAACTCTTGACGGTGTCGTTGGCCTGAGCGACCTTGGCGTGATTCGTGTCGTGGGCGACGACGCGGCCAAATTCCTGCACGCGCAATTGACGCAGGACTTTGCCCTGCTCGGGCCGGGCGAGGCCCGTCTGTGCGCCCTTTGTTCGGCCAAGGGCAGGATGCAGGCGAGCTTCATTGGACTGAAGCGCGCAGAGCAGGAGTTTCTGCTGCTGTGCAGCCGAGATATCCTGCCGGCCACACTGAAACGCCTTTCGATGTTTGTCCTTCGATCCAAGGTGAAACTGGACGATGCGACGCAGTTGTTCCGCGTTTTCGGTCTGGCCGGTTCTGCACTGGAGCCCTGGAATCTCGCGGCGGCAAGTCCCTGGAGCAAGGTCGAAGATGGCAACGCCAGCCTGGTCAAACTCTTTCCGGCCGATCAAGTCGAGCGAGCGCTCATGATCGCGCCCGCCGAAGCCGCCCTGCCCTCCGGAACCGCCTTGAGTGAGGCGCTGTGGAACTGGGGTGAAGTCAGGAGTGGCATTGCCCGCATCAGTTTGCCAATCGTCGAAGCCTTTGTTCCGCAGATGCTCAACTACGAGTCGATCGGTGGCGTGAGCTTCAAGAAGGGCTGCTATCCGGGGCAGGAAATCGTCGCGCGCAGCCAGTTTCGCGGCACGCTGAAACGCCGCGCCTACATCGTGCATGGCGCAGAGCCGATGCAGGTCGGGCAGGAAGTTTACGAAGCATCGGACCCGGCGCAGAACTGCGGCATCGTCGCGCAGTCCGCAGCTTCGCCCGAAGGCGGTTGGGACGCCATCGTGTCGATGCAGATCACTGCCGCCCAGGCCGGCCGCCTGACCCTTGGCTCGCCACAGGGGCCGGCGCTGACGCTTTTGCCCCTGCCCTATCCCTTGCTCGTCGATATCTGATTCAGCCATGGCCTACATCTACTATCTGACGCACATCCAGTTTGAATTTGGCGCGCTGCGCCTACTGAAGAGCGAATGCGAGCGGGTCGGTATTGGCCGCCCGCTGCTGGTGACCGATCAGGGCGTGCAGGCGGCCGGCATCGTGCAACGGGCACTGGACGCGCTGCCGAACCTGCCGTTGACCGTGTTCGACCAAACGCCTTCCAACCCGACCGAGGCCGCCGTGCGTGCCGCCGCCGCGCTGTACCGGGCCCATTCCTGCGACGGGCTGATTGCGCTGGGCGGCGGCTCTTCGATCGATTGCGCCAAAGGGGTCGCCATTGCCGCGACCCATGACGGGCCGCTGAAAAGCTACGCCACGATCGAGGACGGATCGAGCCGGATCACGGATCGCGTGGCCCCGCTCATCGCCGTGCCGACCACCAGCGGCACCGGCAGCGAAGTCGCGCGCGGGGCCATCATCATCGTCGAGGACCGGCGCAAGCTCGGGTTTCATTCCTGGCACCTGCTGCCCAAAGCAGCGATCTGCGACCCGGAGCTGACGCTTGGGCTGCCACCAAGGCTGACCGCAGCCACCGGCATGGACGCCGTCGCGCACTGCATGGAAACCTTCATGGCGCCTGCCTTCAACCCACCGGCCGACGGCATCGCGCTCGATGGCCTGGAGCGGGCCTGGCACCACATCGAGCGCGCCACGCGCGACGGTGGCGACCGCGAGGCGCGCTTGAATCTGATGAGCGCTTCGATGCAGGGCGCGATGGCTTTTCAGAAGGGCCTGGGCTGCGTCCATTCGCTCAGCCACAGCCTGGGCGGTATTGACCCGCGCCTGCACCATGGCACCTTGAATGCCGTGTTCCTGCCGGCTGTCGTGCGCTTCAATGCCAGCGCACAGTCGATTCAGCAGGAGCGTCGCCTGGAGCGCATGGCGCGTGCCATGGGGTTGGCCGCGGCCGATGACATTGCCGAGGCGATCAGCGACATGAACGCCAGGCTCGGCCTACCCGGTGGACTTTCCGAAATGGGTGTGCGGCGCGAGCAGTTCGACAGCATCATCCGCGGCGCGCTGGCCGACCATTGCCACAAGACTAACCCCGTCATCGCCAGCGCGTCCGACTACTAGCAGATGCTGGAAGCGTCGCTCTGACGGGTCGCACGCAGCGGTTACAGCGTCACAACGGTTCGACTCGCGCCATGTCCGGGCGCGCCAGCCATGAGGCGAATTCGTCGGCGAGTTGCTGGCTCGCCTGCGCGGCCTGGGTCCAGTCCCTGACGCGAGCGGAATAGTCGCCGGCATAGCGCGCAAAGTCGGTCCGATCCGGCAGTTTTCCGTTGGGCAGGGCGGCCACCCATTTCGGGTCCGGCGCCAACAATACGACATTGTCCAGAAACCGCGTCGCCCGGTGCCGGTGCTTGAGCCCCTTGTCGAGCCAGCCCGGCACCACGGCTTTCTGGAAATGCGGATACAGGACGAGGCGTTTACCGAGGCCGGCATAGTTCAGGTGCAGGTGATAGTCGGTCAGGCCGCCATCCCAGTAGGCGCCCGTTGGCGCGCCCGGAATATCGGGTACTGACTCCATCAGAAATGGAATGGAACAACTGGCCCGCACCGCAAGATGAAAGTTGCCGTGGTCGAGTCTGGCCTGCCTAGTACGGTAGTCACGCAGGTCCAGCGGCAGTGCCTCCTGGCTGGAAAAAACTACCCGCTCCAGCCAGTAACCAAGCGCCTGCCGGCGTATCGCGTTCGACATGAACGCCAGGGCATAACCGGCCGCGGTCCGGCCGCGTTGTTCGCGCGACAGCAGCAGGCGTCCGCGCGAGGTGAAGACATGCAGCTTGTAGCGGCTGTGCTGCAGGATCTCATGCTCACGCTCACCGTAGAAGTCCTGCAGGCTTTGGCCGAAGGAGCGACTGACTTCTCGCGCCAGCGGCCGCTTGCGGCCCGGTGGCAGGGCGTAGTCCTGATGGATGTAGTCATGCTGCAGCCGCTCGAACGCCGACACAGGATTTTCCAGGCAGGCGCCGGCCATGCGCCAGGCGCCAATCGAGACGCCGACCAGATGCACCGGCTGCTTGGTCGCAGCCAGCCACTCGCCAAAGATGAAGCGGTCCAGCGGACCCAGAATCAGGCCCTTGGGGCCACCGGCAGCCCCAGGCACCAGGCCGATGTCACCCGGCTGCAGTCCTTCTTTTTCGATGTGATTGCGGGCCACCGGCCCGGCGTAGATGCGAAGTGCGTTCATGCGGACCCGCATGATACGGGGGTGAAACTCGCGCGACCGAAAAGCCCGACATACCGCCGCTGAAATGAATTCGGTTTGGCACATGCGGGATAAACTGATTGCAGGAGTCTTGCCGCCATGAGCACACTGGACCGCAGCGCCAAGGGCGTTTATCTGATCGCCGTCACGCCGTTTACCGATGACGGTTCGCTGGACCTCGCCAGCACGGATCGCATGGTCGATTTCTACCTCGAGCGCGGCGCCACCGGGCTCACCATCCTGGGCATTCTGGGCGAGGCGACCAAGCTTACGGCCGAAGAGTCGCGCAGCTTCGTTCGGCAGGTGTTGGCGCGGGTGAAGGGCAAGGTGCCGGTGGTCGTCGGTGCATCTTCGCCCGGCTTCGCCGCTATGCGCGAGCTGACCGAGACCGTGATGGAACTGGGTGCGTCCGGCGTCATGGTGGCGCCGGCCTCGACGCTGCGCAGCGACGAGCAGATCCTGGCCTATTTCGCCATGGTCAGTGAAACGCTGGGCCCGCAGGTTCCCTGGGCGCTGCAGGATCACCCGGTATCCACCGGAGTGCAGATGTCGAGTGCCGTCATCGTGAAAATCCTGCAGAACGCGCCGACCTGCGTCATGCTCAAGCACGAAGATTGCCCCGGCCTGGCCAAGCTGACGGCGATTCGCGCAACAAGCACACGCGGCGAATTGCCCCGCGTTTCCATCCTCACCGGCAATGGCGGCGGCCTGTTCCTGCCGGAAGAACTGACACGCGGGGCCGACGGCGCCATGACCGGCTTTGCCTACCCGGAAATGATGGTTGAAGTTTGCCGCTCGCACGCTGCGGGAGAGGTAGAACGCTCTCACGATATCTTTGACGCCTATCTGCCGCTGGCGCGCTACGAGCAGCAAAGCGGCATCGGTCTGGCCGTGCGCAAACACCTGATGGCGCAACGCGGCGCCATTGCCTCGGCCATGGTGCGCAAACCCGGGCCGAAACTCTCCGCCCTGGACGTCGCGGACATCGAACGCCTGGTGCGCCGGCAGGAGCAGCGCCTGCTTGAGATCGGCGCACTGTCCAGCGCGTAGCTGATGGTCGAAGCGGACTTGCGCGAGTGCGGCGGACCGAGCCTGGACCGGGGCCAGTCGCAGAAATTCGTTTGCAGTAAGAAGGTGTTCGCCGCTCACGACCAAGGTCATGATCATCTTGCGCAAACTTCTGACACTGGCTTCACTGCTCATGCTGTTGCCACTGTCCCCTGCCCTGGCTGCAAGCTGCCAGGCGCAGTCCGGCGCCCGCTTGACTCCGGTGATCGAGCTCTACACCTCTGAAGGCTGCAGCTCCTGCCCGCCGGCCGATCAGTGGCTCTCGACATGGAAGCCGGCGGTCGCCGCGGACCAGGCCGTGGTGCAGGCCTTTCATGTCGGCTACTGGGACTACATTGGCTGGGTTGACCGTTTTGCCGACCCGGCGCATACGGCGCGACAACGGCAGATCGCGGCGCAGAATCGCCTGCGAAGCATCTACACGCCACAGCTCGTGCGCAACGGCAAGGACTGGCCCGACTGGCGAACCGGGCCGCCCGTCGCAGGCAACGCTGAATCGCCGCGTGCCAGCCTGTCGATCAGGCGGTTGGGCCCGGACAGCTTCGAGGCCAGCGTGAACCCGCTCGACGGCGCATCCGAGCGGTGGGCCGCCTATTGGACAGTGACGGAACATGGTCACAACTCGCGCGTGTCGGCCGGCGAGAACCGTGGCGAGTTCCTGAAGCATGACTTTGTGGTGCGGCAGTACACGCCGGTGGGCGACTACCGAGGTGCGGCGACATTGACCCTGCGTACCCGCGCCGCCGACCCGAAGCACCCGCGACAGATCAACCTGGTGGTCGTCGACCCGTCCTCAGGCAAGACCCTGCAGGCGCTCAGCCTGGCCTGCGGCTAGCGGCCGCCCCGCGCCGTGATACAAGCGGGGTCATGCAAAACGAGACCCCGGCAAGCATCCACCACTTCTGGTTCGGCGAACCCGCCGATGACGAGACCATCGCGCGGCGCCAGGCCAAACTCTGGTGGAGCAAGGACGAATCAGTTGACGCGGCCATGCGCCAGCGCTTCTCGAACTCGGTGGAGAAAGCCGCCGCAAGTCAGCTCGATGCCTGGGCCGACACCGCCCCCGGCCTGCTCGCCCTGATCCTGCTGACCGACCAGTTCCCGCGCAACATCTACCGCGGGCAGCCCCAGACCTTCGCCACCGATGCGCTGGCCAGGCAATGGGCACATCAGGCATTGCAGCGTGACGGGCTTGCCGCCTTCAAGCCGATCGAGCGGCTGTTCATCCTGCTGACGCTGGAACATTCCGAGGCCCTGCCCGACCAGGAACTCGCCGTGCAACATCTGGAGGCGCTGGCGCAACAGCAGGCCGCACTGGGCAGCGACGCCTTTGCCGGCTTCGCCGACTACGCCCGCCGGCACCGCGACGTCATCGCCCGGTTCGGGCGCTTTCCGCACCGCAATGCCATCCTTGGGCGGGATTCGAGTGCGGAGGAGTTGGCGTTTCTGGAGCAGCCAGGGTCGTCTTTTTAGAGGCGCCCGGAGTGTATGGATGCCCCCGTGTTACTTGAACGGGGGCAAACTAACATTTAGAGCGCACGTTCACTACCTCGACGCGGAGGGCGCAGCAGTCGGGCCAGAACCAGCCCGCTCGCGCCGCCAGCGCAGCGGTGGATTTACCCCGGCCACCCGCAGCGGTGAGCGACGCAGCGGCTGGCGATGCCGGCGTCATCGATCTGGCCGTGCTGGCCAAAACCGTGAGCCACAACCCCGAGAAGATCCGCAAGTACGCCCTGATGTTCGTGTCATCCATGCACGACACCCTGGCCGAGGTCGAGGCCACGCTGGCACAAGCAGACATGATGGGCGTGGCCGCCCTGGGCCACCGCGCCAAGTCGTCAGCCAGAACGGTCGGTGCGATGGGTTTTGCCGACCTTTGCCAGGGCCTGGAGCACTGCCAGCGTGCCGTGGATTACGACAAGGCGTGCGGCATCGTCGCGCATATGCGGCCCTTGCTGGCACGGATATCCGAACACCTTGACAAGAAACTCAATGAGCAAAAGTCTTCTGGCATCAAGTTCCCCGAAGAACACCCGATATAGAAGAAGCACGGCCGAAATGCAGGAAAGATGTCGTACTCAATCTATGTCAAGCCTGATACCCTCTAAAACCGGTGCAAAAGCATCGTCCAGCTTTTCAACTCAATTCCCTGATCAGATGGCATGCAAATGGGCACAGCATTCCCCCATGCAGACGCATCTGCCGCCAACTCGCTGTCCCGGGCCCGCTGGCGCGGCTATGCCCCGGCCCTGATTGCCACCGCCTGCGCCAGCCTGCCACTGTTCAATCACGTTAGGAGAATCCGCATGATGACCTTGTTCCCAAGAATATTCCGCAGCTTTGCGCTGTGCATGACCATGCTGTTGTGCGTGGTCACGGCCCGAGCGGCAGAGAAGGCGTCGGTGCTGGTCGGTCTGGACGGCGAGTTCGGCCGCCAGAATAGCTTCGCCGCGCCGGCCTTCGAGCTGGGCCTGCGCGCGGCGATCGCGGAAATCAATGCGGCCGGCGGCGTGCTGGGCGGGCGTCCGATTGAGCTGGTGACCAAAGATAATCGCGGGGTACTGGCGCGCAGCGTCGAGAACCACGCCGAATTCGCGGCCATGCCCAACCTGGTTGCCGTGTTCGGCGGACGCTCCAGTCCGGTGGTCATCGCGCAATTGCCGACACTGAACAAGGCGAAACTGCCGTACCTGGTGCTCTGGGCGGCGGCCGATCCGATCATCGACAACGGCATGCGGCCGAACTACCTCTTTCGCCTGTCGCTGCGAGACAGCCTGGCCATGCCGAAGTTGCTGAAGTCGGCAGAACAGCGGGGCTTCGACAAGGTCGGCCTGCTGCTGGTCAACACCACCTTTGGGAGCAGCAACCTGGCTGCGGCAGAGAAATACATGCTCGGGGTCAAGAATCAGAAGATCGTCGATGTCGCCTGGCACAACGCTAGAGACACCACGCTCATCAAGCAATACCAGAAGCTGATGAATGCCGGTGCCAAGGCGGTGCTGCTGTCCTCCGGCGAGGCGGAGACCGCGGCCCTGGTGCGCGAAATGGCGGCCCTGCCGCCGAGTCAGCGCGTGCCTATCATCAGCCACTGGGGCCTCACCGGCGGCGAATTCTTCAAGCTTGCGGGTGCAGCATTGCAGGAAGTTGATCTGTCGGTGATCCAGACCTTCAGTTTCTTCACCGCCGACAAGCAGATGCTGGCGCGCTTCATGAAGACTGCGGAGCAGACCGGTGGCATCAAGCACATTGAGGACATTCAGGCACCGGTTGGCGTGGCGCATGCCTACGACTTGATGCACATCCTGGCCAAGGCAATCAACCTGGCGCGCAGCACCGAGCGTAGCGCCATCCGCGACGCGCTGGAAAAGGTGCCCGAGCATCGGGGCCTGATCAAGCTGTACAAGCCACCGTTCACCCCGACTCGCCACGAGGCGCTCGGGCCGGCAGAGTTACTGATGGCACGCTATAGCCGGGAAGGGGTGCTGGTTCCGGCGCAGAAATAACATGACGTAATAGCATGACGTAATAGCATGACGAAACCCCTCTTGGTCAGCCTCGCGCGGCGCTTTGCGTATAGGGCGGCGTTGTTGGCTGGCATCGCCATGCTGGCGATCGCTGGCGCATCCTGGTGGCTGATCAACCAGGAGCATGCGGCTTCTCTACGCAGCCTGCTGAAAAAGGATGCCGAGCTGCAGGCGACAAGCGTCAGCAGCAAGCTGCACGCTATTGCCGCACGAATGTCTGAACTCCCCAATAGCAGCCTGATCGTAAACGCCCTGGTCGCCACCACTGACAATGAAAGATATCTGATACCGTTCCTGAACAGCATCCAGCGTATCCAAGACCTACCGGTGGATATTCTGTTTACCGATTTCAAAGGGCGTGAAATCGCCAGCAACGGCAAGGGCAGCTTCAGCGAGCAAGAGTTGAACTGGCTGAGAGAAAAGCTTCCCGCCGGCCAACCCGCTTCACGGGTGCAGCTCGGCGAAAAGGGCGAAGAGCTGATTGCGGTCGAGTTCATTGTCTTTCCGCACTCGAATGTGGCGGAAGGCGCCTTGCTCTACAGAATCAAATTGGACGATCTTCCGCTGCAGAAGGGCGTGCGGCTCGTGCGTGGCAAGGAATCTGAACAGCTGTTGCATTCTCCGACGGCCATGGCTGCAGCGGTGAATGTGCCGCCGATTTACAAACATTTTGATTTCGCCGTTCTCACCAGCCCTGACCCTAGCGCCAGGTCGGTCGATTGGCAGCCGCTGGGGGTATTTTTCATACTGACAGTCGGCATGGTGGTGATGGTGATCATGCTGGGGCTGCACTTCGGTAAAAGGCTGACCAGGGATTTGCTGAGCTTGCAATTTTTTGCCCGAGGCGTCGCTGAAAAGGGCTTTGGCACGGGCCGCGCGGAAGCCGCCGAAAGCCTTGAGGTCGCCAGCCTGGCGCAGTCGATCAACGGTATGCTGGAGCACCTGAAACAGCAGCATGACAAGCTGAATGAAAGCGAAGAACGCTGGAAATTCGCCCTGGATGGGGCCGGAGACGGAATGTGGGACTGGAACCCTCAAACCGACAAAAACGTGTATTCCAAACGCTGGGAAGAAATGCTGGGTTACGCCGAGAATGAATTTCCAGGTACCGGATTGGCGTGGACAGAACATCTCCATCCAGATGACAAGGATCGCATGCGAACCGTTGTCCAGGAATATTTCGCGAGTGACCGACCACTCTATGCCATCGAGTTTCGCATGCGCTGCAAGGATGGCTCCTGGAAATGGATAATGAGCCGGGGAAAGTTGATCAGACGTGATGGCGACGGAAATCCATCGCGGATGATCGGTACTCACACCGACATCACCGAGCGCAAGCGCGCCGAGGCGGAGATTCTCCGCTTCAAGAATGTCCTGGACAGCACGCTGGACATGATTTTTATGTTTGAGCCGGAGTCCCTTCGCTTTGTTTACCTGAATCAGGGGGCGATCCTGAGCATGGGTTATAGCCGGGAAGAGCTGCTCGGGATGACGCCCTGCCAGATCAAACCCCTTATACCCGAGTCACCCGAGTCAGAATTTCGGCAGCTCATAGCGCCCCTGCTCTCGGGTGAACAGGTATCGCTTCGCTTTGATACGGTGTACCGGCGTAAAGACGGCACCGATTTTCAGGTCGCTGTTTTCTTGCAACTGGTAACGCAGAGCGACGGCGGCGGCCTGTTTGTCGCGATCGTGCGCGACATCACCGAGCGCAAGCAGGCCGTGATCGAAGTTCAGCGCGTCAGCGACCTGCTGCGCGGCTCCATCGACGCACTGGACGAAGCCTTTGTCATGTATGACCCACAAGACCGCTTGGTGTTGTGCAACGACAAATACCGCGAAGCGTATC
>JBCKPH010000027.1:0-27081 GCA_038901755.1 Burkholderiaceae bacterium
CTGTTTTTCCTGGCCGGGCTGCAGTCGATCCCGAAAAGTCTGATCGAGGCCGCGGCGATCGATGGCGCAGGACCCTGGCGCCGCTTCTGGACGGTTCAGTTTCCACTGCTGACACCAACCGCCTTCTTCCTGTTGGTCATCAATATCGTTTACGCCTTCTTTGACACCTTTGCCATCATCGACACGGCCACCCAGGGTGGTCCGGGCAAGGACACCGCGATCCTGGTCTACAAGGTCTATTTCGACGGCTTCAAGGCACTCGACCTGGGCGGCTCGGCGGCGCAGTCGGTCGTGTTGATGGTGATCGTGATCGCGCTGACCATCGTGCAGTTTCGCTATATCGAAAAGCGCGTGAACTATTGATCCTGGACAAGCCATGGTTGAAAACCGCCCCGCCGCCACCCTACTGTCCCATCTTGTGCTTTTGCTCGGGGTGTTGATCGTTGCCTTTCCGGTCTATATCACCTTCATCGCGTCGACCCAGACCGCCGAGCAAATTGTGCAGAACGTGCCGATGTCGCTGCTCCCAGGCGACACGGTGCTGCGAAACTACGAATTGGCGCTCTGGGGCGGCACAACCGCCTATGGCGGCAAGATACCGCCGGTGGCGTCCATGCTATGGGTGAGTCTGGTCACCGCCTTGGTGATCTCGACCGGCAAGATCGTGATCTCGCTGTTGTCGGCTTTCGCGGTGGTGTACTTCCGCTTTCCGTTTCGCAACCTGGTTTTCTGGATGATTTTCGTCACCTTGATGCTGCCTGTGGAGGTGCGCATCCTTCCAACCTACAAGGTCGTGTCGGACCTGGGCATGCTCAACACCTATGCCGGGCTGACGGTGCCACTGATCGCATCGGCAACGGCGACTTTCCTGTTCCGGCAGTTCTTTTTGACCGTTCCCGACGAATTGGTTGAGACGGCCCGCATGGATGGTGCCGGACCCATGCGATTTTTCTGGGACGTGCTGCTGCCGCTGTCGCGCACTTCGATCGCGGCGCTGTTCGTGATTCAGTTCATCTATGGCTGGAATCAATACCTTTGGCCGCTGCTGGTGACCACCAGCGAGGACATGTATCCGGTGGTGATGGGCATCAAACGCATGATCACCGGAGGCGACGCCGCAACCGAATGGAATGCAGTGATGGCCACGGCCATCCTGGCCATGCTGCCGCCAGCGCTGGTGGTGATCCTGATGCAGAGGTGGTTCGTCAAAGGCCTGGTGGACACGGAAAAATAGATGGCAGCCATTACCCTGAACAACATCGTCAAGCAATACGGTATCGGGAAGCACAAGCTTCAGGTCATCCATGGCGTGAGCGCCGAAATTGCGGATCACGAATTCGTCGTCATCGTCGGCCCGTCCGGTTGCGGCAAATCAACGCTGCTGCGCATGGTCGCCGGACTGGAGGAGATTACGGCTGGCGAAATCTCCATCGGCGGGCGCGTCGTCAACAATCTGGAGCCGGCTGAGCGCGACATCGCGATGGTGTTCCAGAACTACGCGCTGTATCCGCACATGAGCGTGTTCGACAACATGGCCTATGGACTGAAGATCAAGAGGGTTCCAGTCGCCGAGATCAAGATCCGGGTCGACAAGGCAGCGGCAATCCTGGAACTGGGGCAGTTGCTGCATCGCGCACCGCGGGAGCTCTCGGGCGGACAGCGCCAACGCGTCGCCATGGGCCGCGCCATCGTGCGGGAGCCCCAGGTGTTCCTGTTTGACGAGCCGCTGTCGAATCTGGACGCCAAGCTGCGGGTGCAGACCCGACTCGAGATCCAGAAACTGCATCGCGAGCTTGGCATCACCTCGCTGTTCGTGACGCATGATCAGGTCGAGGCCATGACGCTGGCGCAACGCATGATGGTCATGAACGCCGGCGTGATGGAGCAGTTTGGCACCCCGGATGAGGTCTACCACCGGCCAGCGACCACCTTCGTCGCCGGTTTCATTGGCTCACCCCCGATGAACCTGCTCAAGTCCGCTCCCGGTGCCAAGCCGGGAACTCTTCTGGGCATTCGCCCTGAACACCTTGAGTTGGCCGAATCGGGTTGGCCGCTGCAGGTCGAGACCACCGAAATGCTGGGCGCTGAGCGGCTGGTTTACGCCTGGCTTGGCGAGGAGATGGTCACTTTGCGCATCGACGAAACCACGCCCGCGCCCAGAGTCGGACAAACCATTCACGTGACTCCCCGTCCGGACCGACTGCACTGGTTTGACGAGGCCACCGGCAAGCGCAAATGACCCCTGAGGCCGACCGGTTGCGGCACTGGCCCTACCCACGCTGGATCGCGCACCGGGGCGCCGGAAAACTGGCCCCAGAGAACACGCTCGCCGCGTTTCGAGTTGGAGCGGGGCATGGCTACAAAATGTTCGAATGCGACGCAAAATTGAGTGCCGACGAGGTTCCGTTTCTGTTGCATGACGCGACCCTTGAACGCACCAGCACGGGTTCGGGTGACGCCGGCGCGCTGTCCTGGCAGAAACTGAGCAAACTTGACGCCGGCAGTTGGCATTCCGCAGCCTATGCTGGCGAACCCCTGCCGTCGCTGGAAAACATCGCCCACTTCTGCCTGCGCAATCAGTGCCACCTGAACGTCGAGATCAAGCCGACACCTGGCACGGCCTACCGCACCGGCGCGGTGGTCGCAAATGAGCTGGTTCGGTACTGGGATGCCGAGGCAGCGTCCCCGTTACTGACTTCGTTTGAAGTTTCCGCGCTCGAAGGCGCCCGGAGCACGCAGCCACAGCTGCCGCGCGGTCTGCTACTTCACAGCATTTCGCCAGGATGGCTGGACGCCGCCCGAAAATTGGACTGCATCGCCCTGGTCATCAAGCATGAGCAATGGAACGAGGACACGGTCGGCGCAGCGAGGCGGGCGGGGTTCCGAATCGTTTGCTACACCGTCGACGACCAATCCTCAGTCGACAGGCTGCTGGCATTGGGCGTCGACGGCATCATCACCGGTCGCGTCGATCTGTTCGCGCCCTGAGGCCGTGCCGCGGCCCCAGCGTGGCCGCCGGTCTACCGCCCCGGTCGACGCAGCAGCAGCCACTGGGCGCTGCCGCAGGCCAGTATCAGGGCCGCGTAACTGACCATCTTGGCGTCGCGCCCGGTCAGCCAAAGCGCGAGCGAAAGCGTCGTCACGCCGATCAGGAAAACAATCAAGCATTGCATCCACCAGGACCGGCGCGCCGCAGGTTTGAACAAAGTGCGCCCCAGCAACGGCAGGAAACACGCCAACCAGAACGCTGGCGCGACGAAGTTCAGCAGGTGCACAAGGATGTCTTGCAGATCCATCTGGTGCGGATCCTCCACGGTCCGAACGCGCGGGACTGCGCGCGAAGAGGCTGATTTTATAATCGCAGCATGGCAGTTTGGGCATTGGGCCTCAATCACACGACCGCGCCGCTCGACCTGCGCGAGCGGTTTGCCTTCGCCACGGATCAACTGCCGCCCCTGTTGCACGGCTTGCGGCGTTCGTTTCGGGAACAACCCGAAGCTGCCATTGTTTCGACTTGCAACCGCACCGAGATCTATTGCGCGGCTGGACAGGCGGAGCTGGAAACTACGCTGGATTGGCTTGCCAGCAACGGCAAGGTTGCCTCGGCCGAGTTGAAGCAACACGCCTATTGGTTGCAGGGCCAGATGGTTGCACGGCATGCCTTTCGGGTTGCCAGCGGGCTCGACTCCATGGTGCTGGGCGAACCCCAGATACTGGGTCAATTGAAGGAAGCGGTGCGTGCGGCGGAAAACGCCGGCACGCTCGGCAGCACACTGAACCAGCTTTTTCAACGGTCCTTTGCAGTTGCCAAGGAGGTCCGAAGCTCGACCGCCATTGGCGCCCACTCGATCAGCATGGCCGCGGCAGCGGTGCGTCTGGCGGGGCAACTGTTCGAGGACTTGCGCGAAGCGCGAGCACTTTTTGTTGGCGCGGGCGAGATGATCGAACTGGCATTGACGCACTTTGCCGCGAAAAATCTACGCTCGCTGGCAATCGCCAATCGCACTTACGAGCGCGGTGAACGACTCGCTACCCGATTTGGCGCCGAAGTGATGCGTTTGTCCGACCTGCCAGAGCGCCTGCACGAGTTTGACATCGTGGTCAGCTGCACCGCCAGCACACTCCCGATCATCGGGCTGGGTTCAGTGAAAAGGGCGCTAAAGGCGCGTAAACACCGGCCGATGTTCATGGTTGACCTTGCGCTGCCGCGTGACATAGAGATCGAAGTCAAGACGCTGGAGGACGTTTTTCTCTACAACATTGACGATTTGGCCAGCGCCGTGCAGTCCGGCCAGGCGAATCGGCAGGCCGCGGTGGCCCAGGCCGAAGTGATCATTGATGCCGGAGTCACAAGTTTCATGCACTGGATGGATCAACGTAGCGCGGTTCCGTTGATTCAGCGTCTGAACACTCAAACGGAAGCCTGGCGCAATGCCGAATTGGCCAAGGCGGCGAAATTGCTAGCCAAGGGCGAACCGGTCGAAGCGGTGCTCGATTCGCTGTCGCGCGGACTGAGCCAGAAAATGCTGCATGGCGCCTACGCCGAATTGCATTCGGGAGACCACGCGGCTCGCGCACGCGCCGGTCAGGCCATCGAACACTTCTTTCTGCGGCGTTCGCGCTAGCTGCCTCGGATGAAACCGTTTCTGCGGGCGCAGTTGCAGCGCTATGTCGAGCGCCTGGGTGAACTCGATTTCCTGCTGTCGCGTCCGGACATCATGGGCGACATGGCACAGTTTCTGTTGTTGTCGCGCGAACACGCTGAGGTGACCCAGGTTGCCGGGCGCCAGATTCGTCTAAGCAAGTACGAGGCCGAACTGGCGCAAGCGCGGGCGATGGAGTCGGATCCAGAATTGGGCGACATGGCGCGCGAAGAGATCGCGACCAAGCAGGCGCAGTTGCAGGCGCTTGAAGCCGAGCTGCAGTCCCTGCTGATTCCGAAGGACCCCGACGACGCGCGAAATGCGTTTCTGGAAATCCGTGCCGGCACCGGTGGCGATGAGTCTGCCCTGTTCGCCGGCGACCTGCTGCGCATGTACACCCGCTACGCTGAGCGCAGAGGCTGGCGGGTTGAAATCATGAGTGAATCTCCGGGTGAAAAGGGCGGCTGCAAGGAAATTGTCCTACGCATCGAGGGCGACCAGGTGTACGGCGGCTTGCGCTTCGAATCCGGCGGGCATCGGGTGCAGCGGGTCCCCGCCACAGAGGCGCAGGGACGCATCCACACCAGCGCCTGTACCGTGGCCGTGCTCGCCGAACCCGACGAGGCGCAGGCGATCAAGATCAACCCGGCTGACCTGCGCATTGACACCTTTCGCGCCAGTGGCGCGGGTGGCCAACACATCAACAAGACGGACTCGGCTGTGCGTATCACGCACCTTCCGACCGGCATCGTCGCCGAATGCCAGGACGACCGCTCACAGCACCGCAACAAGGCCAAGGCGATGCAGGTGCTCTCAGCGCGCATTCAGGAGCAGGAGCGAACTGCCCGTGCCGCCAAGGAAGCTTCAACCAGAAAAGGCCTGATTGGTTCGGGCGACCGGTCCGATCGAATCCGGACCTACAACTTTCCCCAGGGTCGATTCACTGACCATCGCATCCATCTGACGCTGCACAAGTTGCAATTCATCATGGAAGGCGATCTGGGCGAGGTCATTCATGCCCTGCGCTCGGCGCACGACGCCGAGCAGATGGCCGAACTCGAAGCCGCGATGTCCGGCTGACCGGGCCAGGTCAGTCGGCGCTGGTACTTCGTCGCTCCATGGTTGTCACGCCAGCCGCTTTCCCTCACTCCGTGGCGCTCGCCATCGTGCATGCGCGCGGATTGGGCCTGGACGCGCTCGATGCACAACTCCTCCTGCTGCACGCCATGGGAATGCCAAGCGAGTGCCGCGTTTGGCTCACGGCCCACGCTGACGACCCGATTGCGCCAAGCGCCGGAACATTGTTTCTGACACTTCTGGCGCGCCGCCTGGCAGGTGAGCCGCTCGCCTACATCCTCGGTCAGAAGGAGTTTTACGGCATCAGCCTGAGCGTGGACAGCCGCGTGTTGATACCCCGGCCCGACACCGAGACTCTGGTGGAGTGGTCGCTGGAGATTCTCGCGGGGCACCCTGGCGCCAGGGTACTCGACCTTGGCACCGGCAGTGGCGCCATCGCGCTGGCACTCAAGCATCAGCGCCCCGACCTGCAGATCCTGGCGCTTGACGCCAGCGCCGCAGCGCTCGAACTGGCCCGGCAAAACGCCGCCAGGCTTGGCCTGGAGGTGTGCTTCCTCCAGAGTGATTGGTTGCGTGCCGTTGCCGGCGTCTTCGACCTGATCCTGTCCAACCCGCCCTACGTCGGAGACGCCGACCCGCATCTTGCCGAACTCGCCTGGGAGCCGGAGCAGGCGCTTGCCGCAGGCGCGGACGGCCTGGACGACCTTCGGGAAATCATCGCAACGGCTCCGCCGCATCTGCAGCCAGGATCCTGGCTGCTGGTCGAGCACGGCCACGATCAAGCGCGTCGGGTCGGCGAAATGCTTCGGGATTGCGGATTTCAGCAGATCACATCGAGGCGCGACCTTGGTGGTATCGAGCGCTGCAGCGCAGGCCGGCGGCCCGTGCAATGAGCAGATTGCCGAGACAGCCGATGCGATGCGACTAGCGCGAAGGCCACCCGCGCCGTGGTCGGACCATCGTGTCGAAAAAGCCCCAGCCCGGACAGAAAGCGCACGCAGGTGAAATAATCGGGCCCAAGCACCCTACCGAGGAGACCAACCATGTCCAATGCCCATGAGCGAATCGACCAGCTCGTCAAATCCAGCGAGATACTGCTTTTCATGAAGGGCAATGCGAGCTTTCCGATGTGCGGTTTTTCTGGCCGCGCCATCCAGATCCTGAAGTCCTGCGGTGTCGACCCGAAAACGGTCACGACGGTGAATGTCCTCGACGACAGCGAAATCAGGCAGGGGATCAAGGAGTACAGCAACTGGCCGACGATTCCCCAGCTCTACGTCAAGGGAGAATTCATCGGCGGCTCCGACATCATGACGGAGATGTTCGAGTCGGGCGCGCTCGAGCAGGTGCTGGGCAAGGCGGATCAGTAGGCTTCGCCCCCTCTGGCTGGCGCCGCGGCCGAGCGATACCGTGTTGCGCGTCTCCGGTCAGGCCGGGAACGTCCATGCTTTTTGCGTCTTCAGCACGGCCTGCGGGTATTCCGGCCTGCCGCGGCTTCCGTTGTAGCGCCCCAGCGCCATGAACAGGTCGCCGTTCTCCCGGTCCAGATAATGGCGCAGGATGACGCAGCCAAAGCGCAGGTTGGTCTGCATGTGAAACAGTTTGCCAACGTCACCGTCGCCGATGCTGCGGGTCCAGAATGGCATCACCTGCATGTAGCCACGGGCTCCGGCTGAGCTGACCGAAAATTTGCGAAACGCGCTCTCAACCTGGATCAGGCCCAGGATCAATGAAATTTCCAGCCCTGAGCGGCGGGATTCATACCAAACGGTTTGCAGGAACTCGGTTCGGGTCTGGAAATCCGCTTTGCGCTGGCGCAACCGATCACTCATCGCCGACAACCATCGCAGGTAGGCCAATCGGGCCTCGGTGTCGCTGAACTCCGGAACCGGGGGCGCCTTGTTCGTGATTGCCGAGCTGAGCGCCGTGCGCACGGAATCGATCAGCGGCTCTTCAATCTGGCTTCCCGCCCATGCCGTCTGATGAATCCCCGGCAACGCAAGCACCAAGGGCCAGACGAACAGCAACTTTCTTCTTCGCATCAAACCAGGGAATCTGGACCGGTCATGAGGCCATTCGGGACCGGATCAGGGCCGGCATGTCGGACACCGAAACTTTCACTGCAGCCTTGTCACGGCGACCCTGGTACTCGAATTGCCCCTCACGCAGACCTCGCTTGGAGATGACCACGCGGTGCGGAATGCCAATCAACTCCCAATCGGTGAACATCACCCCCGGTCGCTCGCCTCGATCGTCCAGGATGACATCGACTCCGGCTTCGAGCATCTCCCGATAGAGCGCCTCTGCTGCACCCTTGACCTCGGCATTTCGCTCCATGCCAATGGGGCAGATGACCAGCGTGAACGGCGCCAGAGAATCCGGCCAAATGATGCCGCGCTCGTCATGATTCTGCTCGATCGCTGCCGCCGGCAGGCGCGTGATGCCGATACCGTAACAACCCATTTCCATGAACTGGGGCTTGCCGTTGACATCGAGAAAGGTCGCGTTCATGGCCCGGCTGTATTTCGTCCCCAGGTAGAACACATGTCCGATTTCGATGCCACGCTCAATCATCAGCGGGCCGCAACCATCGGGCGAAGGGTCACCCGCCTGGACGTTGCGCAAGTCGGCCACCAGGCCGGGTTCGGGAAGGTCACGCCCCCAATTGACGCCGGTCAGATGAAAATCAATTTCATTGGCGCCACAAATCCAGTCCTTCATCACGGCGACCTCGCGATCCGCCACGACGGTGACGGACCGGTGTGTGCCCACCGGTCCGAGGTAACCGGGCGGACAGCCAAAGTGCGCCTCGATTTCAGCCTGCGTCGCAAAACGAAAACCACGTTCCATTCCCGGCAACTTGCCCACCTTCACCTCGTTCATTTCATGATCGCCACGAAGCAGCAGGAGCCAGATGCGTGAGCCGGTCATTGCTCCGGCGTCATTGACCTCGTCGGTGGCAAGCACCAGCGACTTGAGCGTCGATTGCAGCGCAACGCCAAGAAACTCCGCGACATCGGCGCAGGTGCTTTTCCCCGGGGTTGCCGTTTTGGTCATTGACTGCACCGGCGGCGCGACGGCGGCCACGGGCGCGAGGGACTCGGCCTTTTCCATGTTCGCGGCATAGTCGCTTTGCGGGCAATGAACGATGGCGTCTTCCCCGCTTGAGGCCAGCACCTGAAACTCCTCGCTCAGTTCACCGCCGATGGCGCCACTGTCAGCAGCCACCGCACGATAGGCCAGACCGAAGCGATCAAAGATGCGCCGATAGGTCCTGGCCATCAACTCGTAGCTGGCGCGAGCTGCTGGCGGGTCCCGGTCAAAACTGTAGGCGTCCTTCATGATGAACTCACGACCACGCATCAGTCCAAAACGCGGACGCCTCTCGTCACGGAACTTGGTCTGAATCTGGTAGAAGTTGCGCGGCAGTTGCTTGTAGCTGCGCAACTCCTGCCGGGCGATGTCCGTGATCACCTCTTCACTGGTCGGCTGCACGATGAAATCCCGGTTGTTCCGATCCTTCAAACGCAGCAGTTCCGGACCCATTTTCGAGAAGCGCCCGGTTTCCTGCCAGAGTTCGGCCGGCTGCACCACCGGCATGGTCAGTTCCACCGCCCCAGATCGATTCATTTCCTCCCGAACGATGGCTTCGACCTTGCGAATGACGCGCAACCCCATGGGCATCAGGGTGTAGATGCCGACTCCAAGTTTCTTGATCAGGCCGGCACGCAGCATCAGCTGGTGGCTCACAATCTCGGCGTCTGCAGGAGCCTCCTTGAGCGTGGAAACGAAAAATTGGGAGGCTTTCATCGACGTCGGCGCGGACAGGCGGGCGGGCGATTCCGGGTCGGCTGCTTGCTGCACCGGCCGGCCTGTGCATAATGGAATCAGTTAAGAAATCGTGAGGTTTGATTATGCTCGACCGGGACGGCTTTCGGCCGAACGTCGGCATTGTCCTGCTCAACCACAAGAACCTGGTTTTTTGGGGTAAACGGATTCGAACCCACTCTTGGCAGTTTCCGCAGGGCGGCATCGATCGTGGCGAGACGCCCGAGCAGGCGATGTACCGGGAACTGCGTGAGGAAGTGGGGCTCCTTGCGGAGCATGTTCGCGTCCTTGCCCGGACCAGGGAATGGTTGCGCTACGAAGTGCCGGATCGTTACATCCGACGTGAAGCACGCGGCCATTACAAGGGTCAGAAACAGATCTGGTTCCTGCTGCAGTTGATCGGGCACGACTGGGATTTGAATCTGCGTGCCTCGACGCATCCCGAGTTCGACGCCTGGCGCTGGAACAGTTATTGGGTTCCGCTGGACATGGTGGTTGAGTTCAAGCGCGGCGTTTATGAAATGGCGCTTGTCGAACTGTCCCGCTATCTGCCGCGGCACGAACCACGGAATCTCTACCTGCGCAGCGGCGCGCGACAACATGCAAGTGCCGGGCTTTTCGACGAAACCGACCCGCGTGCCGCGCTCCATGCAGAACCCGCAGTCGGGTATGCCCTGCCCCCGGGAGCAAGCTTTGATCCGGATCCCCAAACCAACACGGTTTCAAACCAGCGAAATCAAGCCGATGAATAGGAATATTGTGGCGACCTTGCTCGCCTGCCTGAGCGTCGGGTCTGTGCTGGCGCAACTTGCCCCCGAGGATCCGGACTGGACGGAGAGCGTTGCACCTGCTCCGCCTCGTTTCGAGAAATCCAGACTGATTCGGTTCGATGTCTCACTTGGCCAAACCATGGTCTTCGGCGTGGATCCAGCGACGATCACCTTGAGCAAGGATGGCGTGGTTCGCTACGTTGTCGTCGCCATGGCCGAAAGCGGAAGCATGAATGCCATGTACGAAGCGATTCGCTGTGCCACTGGCGAGTTCAAGACCTACGCACGGCGGACCGCGGACAGCGACTGGCTCAGCGTTCAAGACCCGATCTGGAAACCCATGCGGGAAAACATGCCCTCGCGCCACGCCTACCGCCTCGCGCGCCAGGGCATCTGCAGCGGTCGGGCAGCCGCATCCTCGGTCGCCGAAATGGTTCGCAATCTCAGGTCGCCGCCGATCGACAACCGCTGAACTCAATTGCGGATCCTGCTCAGCGCGTTCGAACCAGATTGGTTCGATGAACCATTTCGGGCTCGGCCGCATAGCCGAGCAGGCCTTCAAACTCGCTGGACGGCCTGCGGCATATCAGGCGCGCCTCGATGCTTGCATAGTTGGCCAGCCCGCGCGCAATTTCAGTTCCATTCGCATCTCGAATCGCAATCACGTCGCCACGCGAGAACTCACCCTCGATTCTTGTCATGCCTATGGGCAGCAGGCTCTTTCCTTCAGCGCGAACTTTGGCCGCCGCGCCATCGTCAACGTACACGGAGCCGCGCAGCTGCAGATGATCGGCCATCCATTGTTTTCGTGCCTGCGTTTTCGGCGTCGACGCGCGCAACAGCGTCCCGATGTTCTCGCCCCGCGCGATGCGCAGCAGCACATCGGGCGCCCTTCCCCATGCGATGACCGTGGAAGCGCCCGAGCCGGCGGCGCGTTTTGCAGCGAGGATCTTCGTGATCATTCCACCGCGCCCGATGCTTGAGCCGATGCCACCAGCCATCGCCTCGAGCTCGGGAGAGCCGGCCTGAGCGACCTCAATGAACCGCGCCAGCGGATCCTTCCGCGGGTCCGCGCTGTAAAGACCTTTTTGGTCGGTCAGAATGATCAGCAGGTCGGCCTCGATCAGGTTCGCCACCAGTGCGCCCAGAGTATCGTTGTCGCCAAACTTGATCTCTTCATTGACCACCGTATCGTTTTCATTGATCACCGGAATCACGCCAAGCCGCAGCAAGGTGAGCAGGGTCGAGCGCGCGTTGAGATAGCGTTCCCGGTCGGCAAGGTCAGCGTGGGTGAGCAGCACCTGCGCACTTGCCAATCCAAGCTCCCGGAACTTTGATTCGTACATCTGGGCCAGACCCATTTGACCGACCGCGGCTGCCGCCTGCAGCTCGTGCACTTCCCGCGGGCGGGACATCCAGCCCAAGCGCTTCATACCCTCGGCAATGGCGCCACTCGAAACCATCAAAACTTCGCGCCGAGCCAGGCTGGCGCTTCGACGTCCCGCCGGATCGGTCGGTCCAGCATCGTCCCGAACAAGCAACCCGATCTGGCGGCACCACTCCCCGATGGCGTCCTCGGACAGGCCACGGCCCTCATTCGTGACCAGGCTTGAACCGACCTTGACAACGATTCTTCGGGCGTCGCGCGGCTCGGATGTGGTAGCTAGAAGATTATTCTCCATGCGATAGATCCTGGAAACATCCGACAATGCCGGAACCAACTGGCGGTCTACGCGGGATCGGAAAACCGCGGATCGATGGTCGCCCCGCCCTGCTGTTTCCGGAATTCCGCATCCAAATGTGCAAACACCGCACGCACCAGGGCGTCACAGCCTTCCCTCGTCAATGCTGACAGTTCAAAGACCGGCCCCTTGAATCTTAGACGACGGATCAATGCTTGGACCTTGGGCTTGCGTTGGGCATGCGGAACCATGTCGATCTTGTTCAGCACGAGCCAGCGTGGTTTCTGTAACAGTTTGGGGTCGTATTTTTTCAGCTCCACGATGATCGTCCGAACCTGTTCGACCGGATCAGTGTCGTCGAACGGAGCCATGTCGACGACGTGCAGCAGAAGGCGGGTCCGTTGCAGGTGTCGCAGGAACATATGGCCGAGTCCGGCGCCGTCGGAAGCTCCAGCGATCAAGCCAGGCAGGTCGGCAATAACAAAACTCTGTTCGGGCCCGACTCTGACCACGCCGAGATTCGGGTACAGGGTGGTAAACGGATAGTCGGCAATCTTCGGACGCGCATTCGACACGGCAGTGATCAAAGTCGACTTGCCGGCATTGGGCATTCCCAGCAGCCCGACGTCGGCCAGTACCTTGAGTTCAAGTTTCAGGCTCTTTCGCTCGCCGAGCCAGCCCGGCGTCTTTTGGCGCGGCGCCCGATTGATCGAACTCTTGAAACGCATGTTGCCAAAACCGCCGTCGCCGCCCTTGGCCAGCATGACGGCTTCGCCCGGTGTCAGCAGTTCCAACAGGATTTCTCCAGAATGCGCGTCGCTGAAGATCGTTCCGACAGGAACCTTCAGCGTAACGTCTTCGCCCGCGGCACCAAACATGTCTGAGCCCATGCCATGCTGGCCTCTGCGCGCCTCGTGGCGACGTGAATAGCGGAAATCGACCAAGGTGTTCAGGCTCGGGTCCGCGGTCGCGTAGACATGGCCGCCACGCCCGCCATCGCCACCATTGGGGCCGCCGAATTCCTTGTACTTCTCGTGCCTGAAGGCAACACAACCCGACCCGCCATCGCCTGCGATCACGTCGATCAGCGCCTCGTCGATGAACTTCATGGCGATCCGGTCTCGGAACTTAGCGGTTCGATGCTCATCGCGGCCGAATCACCGGTCCAAACAAAGAAGCCCCGACCTGGCGGGGCTTCCTGCTGGCTCCTCTGCCCCGTCATTGTTCGGTTGCGGCTGCCGGCCCCACACTCACCATCTGTTTGTTGAGTCGTCCCTTGACCGCAAAGGACACGTGACCCTCAACCAGCGCAAAAAGAGTATGGTCCTTGCCGATGCCAACGTTGGTTCCAGGATGAAACTGGGTTCCGCGCTGACGCACGATGATTGAACCGGCCGGCACGAGTTCGCCGCCGAACACCTTCACACCAAGCATTTTTGGCTGGGAATCCCGGCCATTTCGCGTCGAGCCGCCGCCTTTTTTCTGTGCCATTTCCGCTAACCCTCAAACTGCGATCGAGGCAATCTGCAGCTCGGTGAAATGCTGCCGATGGCCTTGCCTTTTTTGATAGTGCTTGCGGCGGCGCATCTTGAAAATGCGCACCTTGTCGCGCAAACCCTGCGCCACCACTGTGGCCTTGACCGACGCACCGGACACCCAGGGTGTACCAACCTTGAGGGCATCGCCTTCGCCGACTGCGAGCACCTGGTCAATCACAATTTCCTGGCCAATATCCGCAGCAATCTGTTCTACTTTGATTTTCTCGCCGGCGGCAACACGGTATTGCTTGCCACCAGTTTTTATGACCGCGTACATTTCAACCTCTTGAAAGACACACCCCGGAGAGATTTCCAAGGAGCCTGCGAGTATAGCATTCCCGTCGGTTCCATGACCCGCACCCGGGTGCATGCGGGCCCTGAAGCGAGCAACTCGGGGCAAGTCCATGCGAACGCATTTCTATAATCGAACAAGTCTGCCAGGACCCGCTACGGCTCCCCTTGTCTTCATTGTCCAATCAATCCCCTGAAATCGGCCTTATCGCCGACGACATGAAGCAAGTTGATCGGCTCATCGCCGAGCGACTGTCAACAAGCGTTCCCCTGATCGGGCAAGTCTCCAGTTACATCATTTCCTCGGGAGGCAAACGCCTGCGACCGGCACTGCTGCTCCTGACCTGCGGCGCACTGGACTACCGCGGCACGGACCGCTTCACGCTGGCCGCGGTGGTCGAATTCATCCACACAGCCACCCTGCTGCACGATGACGTCGTTGACGAGTCCACGCTGCGGCGCGGTCGCGCCACCGCCAATAAGCTGTTTGGAAATCCTGCCAGTGTGCTGGTCGGTGATTTTCTTTATTCGCGCGCCTTCCAGATGATGGTCACGGCACAGAACATGCGCGTCATGGCGATCCTTGCGGACGCAACCAACGTCATTTCCGAAGGCGAAGTACAGCAACTTTTGAACATGCGCGATGCCGATCTTGACGAGCAAGGCTACCTCCATGTGATTCGCTGCAAGACGGCCAAGCTGTTCGAGGCGAGTGCCCGCTTGGGTGCCGTGTTGGCCGGGAGCACTTCGCATGTCGAGCAGGCTTGTGCCGACTACGGGCAGGCGCTGGGAACAGCGTTTCAGGTGATCGACGATGTTCTCGACTATGACGGCGACGTCAGCACAATGGGAAAGAATTTGGGAAACGACTTGCGTGAAGGCAAGGTGACGCTGCCAGTCATTGTCGCGATGCAACGCAGTTCACCGAAGGATCGCGACACCATTCGGAAGGCCGTTTTGGCCGGGAACGGCACGGCCCTGCATCAAGTGATTTCACTTGTCAGAAGCACCGGAGCCATTCAGGCGTCGCGCGCTGCCGCGGCACGCGAAGCCGAGCGGGCTTTGCAGGCATTGGGTCCGCTTTCCGACTCTGCATACAAACGCTGTTTGCTACAATTGGCGGATCAACTGCTCGACAGGCGCTCCTGATGTTCATGGGATCGCCCGCTGCAATTCGGGGTGTAGCTTAGCCTGGTAGAGCGCTACGTTCGGGACGTAGAGGCCGGAGGTTCGAATCCTCTCACCCCGACCAAGCGCCTGGCTCAGCAGCTTGCCGACGGCAGCCGATTCCCGTCGTGTCGTTGCACCTGGGGCGCAAGGAGTTCCTCGGCGTTTCAGCATGTTAGGATGACATTTATCCTTTGGCTGGGTACCATTGCCGTCCATGGCTGCTGTCGATTCCGTCACCAATGAAGCTCCAACCGTTGCCCTTCCGGGACTCGGACGAGCACTGATCTCGGCCGGCAAGCTTGCCCAAAAATCCGCGGAAGAAATCTACAAGAAGGCGAAGACCAATCGGAACAGCTTTATTGCCGAGTTGATCGGCTCCGGCACCGTCTCGGTCAGCGATCTGGCGCATACCATGTCCACCGCGTTCGCGGCACCGTTGCTGGATCTGGATGCCATCGACTTGCAAAGGCTGCCGAAGGGGCTGCTCGACGCCAAGATCTGCCGGACCTATCGGATTGTTGTCCTCAGCAAGCGCAACAACCGCCTGATCGTTGCAACCGCCGATCCTTCGGATCATGAAGCGGCGGAGAAAATTCGGTTCGCCACCCAGATGGGGGTGGATTGGGTCATTGCCGAGTACGACAAGCTGGCCAAGGCGGCCGAGGCCAGCGCGGCGAGCGCCGCCGAATCTGTTGAAGGGATCATCGGCGAAGACTTCGAGTTTGACGAGGGCATGGCCGAGGCCGCGCTGTCCGACGCGGAAGAGACGGTCGTTGCCGAGGTCGAGGATGCGCCAGTCGTCAAGTTCCTGCACAAGATGCTGCTGGACGCTTTCGGCATGCGTGCGTCAGACCTGCATTTCGAGCCCTACGAGCACAACTACCGCGTCCGTTTCAGGGTTGACGGCGAGCTTCGGGAGATTGCGTCGCCGCCGATCGCCATCAAGGACAAGCTGGTTTCCCGCATCAAGGTCATTTCCAAGCTGGACATCTCGGAGAAACGCATTCCGCAAGACGGAAAAATGAAGCTGAAGATCGGGCCCGATCGAGTCATCGACTTTCGGGTCAGCACATTGCCAACGCTGTTTGGAGAGAAGGTCGTGATTCGTATTCTCGACCCGAGCAGCGCCAGGCTGGGCATCGATGCGCTTGGTTATGACCCGATCGAGAAAGAGCGCTTGATGACCGCGGTGCATCGCCCGTACGGAATGATTCTTGTCACCGGCCCGACCGGTTCGGGGAAGACCGTTTCTCTCTACACCTGTCTGAACATTCTGAATACGCCGGGCGTGAATATCTCGACCGCGGAAGATCCTTCCGAGATCACCATGCCGGGCATCAACCAAGTCAATGTCAATGACAAGGCCGGCCTGACCTTTGCAGCGGCCCTGAAATCGTTCCTGCGCCAGGACCCAGACGTCATCATGGTCGGCGAGATTCGCGATCTGGAGACAGCAGACATTGCCATCAAGGCGGCGCAGACCGGCCACATGGTGCTTTCGACATTGCACACGAACGATGCGCCGGCGACGTTGACGCGTTTGCGAAACATGGGAATTGCGCCATTCAATATTGCCTCAAGCGTCATCTTGATCACGGCGCAGCGGCTGGCGCGCCGCTTATGTCCCAACTGCAAAACTCCGGCAGACATCCCGAGCGAGACCTTAATTGAAGCCGGCTTCACGGAAGAAGACATTGATGGCACATGGACGACTTACCGCCCGGTCGGCTGCTCCATGTGCAACAACGGTTACAAGGGTCGGATCGGCATCTATCAGGTGATGCCGATCAACGAGGACATGCAAAGGATCATCTTGGCCGACGGGAACGCGCTGGAGATCGCGAAGCAGGCGGAAAAGGACGGCGTCCGCAGCCTGCGCCAATCCGGACTCGCCAAGGTTCGTGCCGGACTGACTTCCCTTGAAGAAGTCCTTGCCGTGACCAACGTGTGAGCAACTCCTAGAGACACGAGAACCATATGGCCACTGCTGCAAGAAGCGTCAAGGACTTTGTCTTCGAATGGGAGGGAAAGGATCGCAACGGGAAGGTGGTGCGGGGGGAAGTCCGCGCCGTTGGCGAGAATCAGGTGCAGGCCTCGCTGCGTCGCCAGGGCGTACTTCCGACAAAAATCAAGAAACGCCGCTCCGGGGCGGGCAAGTCCATCAAGCCCAAGGACCTGGCGATTTTCACCAGGCAGCTGGCGACCATGATGAAAGCCGGCGTGCCCCTGCTGCAGTCCTTTGACATTGTTGGCCGCGGCAACGCCAATCCAAGGATGACCAAGCTGCTCAGCGACATCAAGATGGATGTTGAAACCGGAACGTCTCTCAGTTCTGCGTTTCGAAAGTTCCCGATGTATTTTGACAATCTCTATTGCAACCTGATCGAGGCCGGTGAGGCCGCCGGTATTCTCGAGGCCCTGCTTGATCGACTCGCCACCTACATGGAGAAAACTGAAGCCATCAAGTCGAAGATCAAGTCGGCATTGATGTACCCGATCTCGGTGCTGGTGGTGGCTTTTGTCGTCGTTGCGGTGATCATGATTTTTGTCATCCCCGCGTTCAAGAGCGTATTCGCAAACTTTGGCGCCGACCTGCCGGCGCCAACGCTCTTTGTGATCGCGATCAGCGAGGTATTCGTTGCCTACTGGTGGCTGATTTTTGGTGGCATTGGAGGCACCCTCTACTTCTTGAACCAGGCCTGGAAAAGAAATGAAAAGGTCCAGCGCTTCATGGACCGCGTCATGCTAAAGATCCCGATTTTCGGCACGATGATCGAAAAATCCTGCATTGCCCGCTGGACGCGAACACTGTCAACCATGTTCGCGGCCGGGGTGCCTCTGGTCGAGGCACTTGACTCTGTGGGTGGCGCCGCCGGAAACTCCGTTTACGCCATTGCCACGACCAAGATTCAACAGGAAGTTTCCACCGGTACCAGCCTGACGGCGGCCATGACGGGCACCAACATTTTCCCCAGCATGGTCCTGCAAATGTGCGCCATCGGGGAGGAGTCAGGATCGATCGATCACATGCTTGGCAAGGCTGCGGATTTCTACGAGGCGGAAGTCGACGACATGGTGGCCGGCCTGTCCAGCCTGATGGAACCCATCATCATCACTGTTCTAGGAACGATTGTCGGAGGCATCGTGGTTTCGATGTATCTCCCAATCTTCAAGCTCGGCGCAGTCGTCTAGTTTCGCAAGATGCAGGAATTGCATCTGGTTGAAGTCGGCCTGGCGGCTCTGGCAGGTCTGGTGATCGGAAGCTTTCTCAATGTCGTGATTCACCGGCTGCCAAAGCTGCTGGAACGGCAGTGGGCGGCTGACTGTGCAGACCATGCTGGTACCGAGGCGCCACAGCAGGAGGCGCTCAGTCTTTGGCGCCCGAAATCCCGTTGCCCTGCGTGCGGCAACCCGATCCGCTGGTATCAGAACGTGCCTTTGCTCAGCTTTGCCTTGCTGAAAGGCAAGTGCTCCGCATGTAGCGCCAGCATCAGTCTGCGCTACCCGTTGGTCGAACTGTTGTCGGCGGCGGTTTTTGCTCTTTGCGTCGAACGATGGGGCGTGTCCCCGATGGCCCTTATCTGGATCACATTTTCCTGTTTTTTGATCTGCCAATTCTGGATTGATTTCGACACGGGCTATTTGCCCGATGACTTGAACTACCCGCTCCTATGGTTAGGCCTGTTGTCCGCCGCCATGGGTTGGACCATCGCTCTCTCGTCCGCGGTTTGGGGCGCCGCCTTGGGCTATCTCATCCTTTGGAGCTTCTTTCATTTGTACCGCCTTCTGACGGGCAAGGAAGGCATGGGACATGGCGACTTCAAGCTGATGTCCGCGCTTGGGGCCTGGTTCGGCGTGGAGTATCTGTTGGCCATCATCCTCATGTCCACCGCCGTCGGCTCTTTGCTCGGAGTCGTCATGCTCGCCATCGGAAAAATCGCGCACAAGGATATTCCAATCAAGTTCGGCCCTTTTCTTGCTGGCGCCGGCTTGCTTTGCATGGCGATTGGACCCGATGTGTTGCGCCGTACCGTCCCATTTTTCTTTCCCCTTTCGCCGTAGTGGCCAGCACCGTTGCTCGCAGGATTGGCCTCACTGGAGGCATTGGCAGCGGAAAGAGCATGGTCGCGGCTCTGCTGACCCATCGTGGCGCCGTGGTCGTCGATGCTGACGCCATCTCTCGTGCTGCGACAGCGGCTGGCGGCACAGCCATTCCCGCCATTGTTGCGGCGTTTGGCAGCGAATATATCCAGGCCGACGGCGCCATGGACCGGGACCGCATGAGATCGATCGCATTTTCTGATCGAGAGGCCAGAATAAGACTTGAAAACATCATTCACCCCATCGTGGGCGCAGAAATCAATCGCCAATCGAACGAAGCATTGGCCCGCGGCGCGCGCTGCGTCGTCGTTGAGATTCCGCTGCTGGTCGAGTCTTCCCGTTGGCGTGCGCTGCTGCACCGCATTGTTACGGTCGATTGTTCGATGGACGAACAGGTGCGACGCGTGGTCCTGCGCAGTGGCATGACCGAAAACGACGCCAGAAGGATCATCGCCGCCCAAGCAAGCCGCGAGAGCCGATTGTTGGCATCCGATCTTGTCATCCAGAATGACCGCGGCTCAATGATTTCGTTGCAGCTTCAGGTTGATCAGGTGGCGGATTTCCTCGGGCTATGATTGAATCACTGGAAGGCCAGCGTGACCCTGTACGAATACCCGTTTAATGAACGCATCCGGACCTACTTGCGGCTGGAACATTTGTTTCGGCGCCTCGGGATCCTGGTCCCCAGGGACCATCCGCTGGATCACCACTACGCAATCGCAACACTGTTTGAGGCCATGGAGGTCGCGGCCCGGGCAGATCTGAAATCCGACCTGTTGCGTGATCTAGATCGGCAGCGACAGCTTTTGAACTCGTACCGCGGCAACCCAGCCATCTCGGAAACCGCCCTTGAGCAGGTCATGCAGCAACTCGACGGCTGTTTCTCTTCCCTGAACGCCTTGCCTGGAAAGGCCGGACAGTCCCTCGCCGAGAATGAATGGTTGATGGGGATCCGAAGCAGAATTGGAATCCCCGCGGGCACGTGTGAGTTTGATCTGCCCTCCTACTTTGCCTGGCAACAGTCGGACGCGGGCAGCAGGCGGCGCGATGTCGAGGGCTGGGCCAGCACCATGGGACCGCTGGCCGAATCGATTCATGTCCTGATGAAACTCCTCAGGGACTCGGGTACGCCGCAAAAGGTGATCACCCATGGCGGACAATTTCAACAGAAGTTGGCCGAAGGAAAGACATATCAATTGTTGCGCCTGAGGATTGATGCCGCGCTTGGGTTGATTCCCGAGATCAGCGGCAATCGGCTCATCGTCTCGGTTCGCCTGATGCGCCATGAAGAGGATGGCCGCTTGCGCGCCGCAACCGCAGACGCCGGTTTCGAATTGGCACTTTGCTCCTGACGAAGAGCTAACGCGTCAGGGAACTCTCCGCGCCGATCCAATCCAGTACCGGTGACGCCCCCGGTAATATCGGCCCCACGCTGACCGGTAGTGTCTGCCAGGCATAAGACTGCAACTCATTCATCTTGAGATCGCCGGACCACGACGAAACCTTGACGAAGTGAAGTCTGACCAGCGCGTGCGGATAGTCCACGCACTGCACCTTCCATCTCTGCATCCCTTGGACCAGGACGCCAAGCTCCTCCAGCAGTTCGCGACGCAGCGCATGCTCGACCGTTTCCCCGCGCTCAATCTTTCCACCCGGAAATTCCCAGTAACCGGCGTAGACCTTGCCACGCGGACGCGTGGTCATCAGGAATTCTCGCCCGGTTCTCCAGAGGATGCCAACGGCCACGTCGACTGGATGCCGGGGCTCTCCCGGAGATCGTGGCAACTCCTTGTCAGCGATCAGGACATGGTCGGCGCTGGTCCCCTTGACAGACTCAAAAACAGGCTGCAACGGTCGATTCCTCGGTCTTAGCGGGCACAGTCATGATGACTGGCAAAGTCACGGGCAAACTGGCAGGCTACGCGCCCGCTCCGTGAGCCTCGCTGCAAAGCCCAGAGCAGCGCTTTCGATCGGGCAGCGTCAGCCGATGCGGCGTCGACACCAAATGACTCCAGCCACTGCGCAACGATGTTCAGGTATTCGTCTTGATCGAAAGGATAGAAGCTGACCCATAGCCCGAAACGTTCCGACAGGGAAGTCTTTTCCTCGACCACCTCGCCTGGATGCACTTCACCATCCGCGGCGTGCTGGTAACTCAAGTTCTCCGACATGTACTCCGGAAGCAGATGCCGACGATTGCTGGTGGCGTAGATCAAGACATTCTGCGTCGTCGCAGCCACCGATCCATCGAGCACTGACTTGAGTTCCTTGTAGCCAGGCTCCCCCTCTTCAAAGCTCAGATCGTCGCAGAACACAATGAACCGCTCCGGTCGGTCGGCGACGACGTCAATGAGATCGGGCAGGTCAATCAGATTCGTCTTCTCAACCTCGATCAATCGGAGGCCTTGCGCGGCGAATTCATTCAGGCAGGCCTTAATCAGCGAAGACTTGCCGGTGCCCCGCGCTCCAGTCAACAGCACGTTGTTGGCGGGTCGGCCCGCCACAAACATCGACGTGTTCTCGGTGACCCGGTGCTTCTGAACTTCGATTTCCTTCAGGTCAGCCAGCCGGATTGGCGCAATGTGCCGCACCGGCTCGAGCGTCCCATGGCCACTGCTGCGCTTTCGATAGCGGTAGGCAATGGATTTGCTCCAATCGGGTGGCGCCAGGGGTTGCGGAAGAATCGACTCGATTTTTCCCAGCAGTGCCTCAGCGCGCGCCAGAAAGGACTCAAGTTCGCGACTCATGGCATCCGACTCCATCAGGACCGGTAGTCAGCGTTGATCGAGACATAGTCGTGACTCAAATCACATGTCCACACGGTATCGCTGGCCTGCCCGCGGCCCAATCCAACGCGTACCTCAATTTCGCTTTGTGCCATGACACGTCGCCCATCCTCTTCACGATAGTCGGGGTGGCGCGCGCCCTTGGAGGCGACATGAACCTGATCCAGATGAAGGTCGATCCGGGTTGGGTCCAAATCGTCAATTCCGGCATAGCCAACCGCGGCAAGAATTCTCCCAAGATTGGGATCACTGGCAAAGAACGCGGTTTTCACCAGCGGTGAGTGCGCGATGGCATAAGCGACCAATCGACATTCTTCACCGGTGCGCCCACCCTCCACCTTGACCGTGATGAACTTGGTCGCCCCTTCGGCGTCGCGGACGATCGCATGGGCCAGGTTTCTCGCCACCGCCATCAGTGCATCCTTGAGTTTTTGGCCATCGCCGCTTGCGAACGAGGCAATGCGTTCATGCTGTGCTCGGTTCGTTGCAATCAACACAAAGGAGTCATTGGTCGACGTATCACCATCCACCGTCACCCGATTGAAGGAGGATTCCGCCAGGTCAAGTGTCAATTGATGCAACGCATCGGCGTCGACCTGAGCGTCCATTGCAATGAATCCAAGCATGGTTGCCATGTTGGGGCGAATCATGCCGGCACCCTTGCTGATGCCGGTGATGTGAACCGGCGTCGCCGCAGGGTCAGGCCCGAGAAGAACGCGCGCGCTGAATGCCTTGGGCTGGGTGTCGGTAGTCATGATGGCTCGAGCCGCAACGAGCCAATTGTCCTCGCGCAGTCCTGCCAATGCGGCCGGCAAACCGGCTTGAATGCGCTCCAGCGGAAGCGGTTCCATGATGACCCCGGTCGAAAAGGGTAGCACCTGCTCGGTCTCGATACCCAGATGGCCAGCCAGCGCAACACAGCTCAATCGGGCGCGCCGCAGGCCCTCTGCGCCAGTCCCGGCGTTCGCGTTTCCCGTGTTGACAAGAATCGCCCGCACCGCTGACTTGGCCGCCAGGTGCTGTCGGCACAGCTGCACCGGCGCGGCACAGAACCGGTTGCGCGTAAACACCCCGCTGACCTGGGCGCCCGCATCAAGCGCCATGACCATCAGATCGTCTCGACCGGCCTTGCGAATGCCGGCCTGCGCCACCCCTATGCGCACGCCGGGTATGGCATGAAGCTGCTTCGGATCAGGTATCGCCAGATTGACCGCCATGCCCCTTTGCTCCAATGAAACCTAGCTCAGCTTGCCATGACATTGTTTGTACTTGCGACCGCTGCCGCACGGGCAAGGCGCGTTGCGGCCGACCCGCGGAACTGCGGCGCTCGGGCGCGGCGTGCTGCGCTGCGCCAATGCCTGTTCAATCTCGGTGCTCACTTCGCCGGTTTCTGTGGGCGCCGTGTAGGTGACGTTGGCAATGCTCTCGGCCCGCGACTCCAGCGACTCGGCAGCCTGCTCCAGTTGATCGTCCGATTGCACCTTCACCGTCATCAGAATTCTTGTCACCTCGTTCTTGACCGAATCAAGCAGTTGGCCAAACAGCGCAAACGCCTCCCGTTTGTATTCCTGCTTCGGTTGCTTTTGAGCATACCCGCGCAGGTGAATGCCCTGACGCAAATAGTCCAATGCGCTCAAATGCTCGCGCCAGTGCGTATCGATGCTTTGCAACAGGACGATGCGCTCAAATTGGGTAAAGTTTGCGCCGCCCACCAAGGCCACCTTGCGCTCAAAGGCTTCGTGCGCTTGCCGCAGAACCCGCTCAAGGATGTCCTCGTCCGACATGGCGCTGGCCGCCTGCACCTCATTTTGCAGCCGTAGATCAATCGACCAATCCTCACGCAACACCCGTTCCAGCTCTGCGACATTCCACTGCTCTTCCACCGATTCCTCGGGGACATGTTCACGGACCAGGTCAGTGAAACATCCTTCACGCAGAGAGCGAATCTGGGCCGACAGGTCACTGGCGTCAAGGATGTCGTTGCGCTGCTGGTAGATCACCTTGCGTTGGTCATTGGCGACGTCATCGTATTCAAGCAACTGTTTGCGAATGTCGAAGTTGCGCGCCTCCACCTTGCGCTGGGCCGATTCGATGCTACGCGAGACAATGCCGGCCTCGATCGCCTCTCCCTCCGGCATTTTCAGCCGATCCATGATCGCCTTGACCCGCTCGCCGGCGAAAATGCGCATCAAGGGGTCGTCCAGGCTCAGGTAGAAGCGCGAAGACCCCCGGTCGCCCTGCCGTCCGGACCGGCCGCGAAGCTGGTTGTCAATCCGACGCGACTCGTGGCGCTCCGTCGCAATGATGCGCAGCCCACCCTGCGACTTCACAAATTCATGATCCTGCAACCACTGCGCGCGCAGTTTGGCGATTTCTGCCGTGCCCGCGGCTGAGTCCCGCTTTCCGTCCTGCTCCAGTTGCTCAATGACCTTCTCGACATTGCCGCCCAGAACGATGTCGGTGCCGCGGCCCGCCATGTTGGTGGCAATCGTGATCATGTGCGGACGGCCCGCTTGGGCCACGATATCGGCCTCACGGGCGTGTTGCTTGGCATTGAGAACCTGATGCGGCAGCTTGTCGCGCTCCAGCAGTTGACTGATGAGTTCGGAATTCTCGATCGAAGTCGTCCCAACAAGCACCGGTTGACCCCGGTCATGACAATCCTTGACGTCCTGGATCGCCGCCTGGTACTTCTCACCCGTGGTCTTGTAAACACGATCGAGTTGGTCCTCCCGGCAGCTCGGCCGGTTCGGCGGAATGATGACCGTCTCCAGACCGTAGATTTCCTGAAACTCATAGGCCTCGGTGTCCGCCGTGCCTGTCATGCCCGCCAGTTTCCGGTAGAGCCGAAAATAGTTTTGAAAAGTGATCGACGCCATGGTCTGGTTCTCAGCCTGGATCGCAACGCCTTCCTTGGCCTCGACCGCCTGATGCAGGCCGTCACTCCAGCGACGACCGGACATCAGTCTTCCAGTGAACTCGTCAACGATGATCACTTCGCCGCCTTGCACCACATAGTGCTGGTCGCGATGGAACAGGTGATGGGCACGCAATGCGGCATAGAGATGGTGCACCAGCGTGATGTTGGCCGGGTCGTAAAGCGTCGCTCCCTCGGCGATCAGGCCGAGTCCGGCCAGCAGATGTTCCGCTTTTTCATGCCCTTGCTCGGTCAGCAGCGTCTGCCGGGACTTTTCATCGACGGTGAAATCGCCCGGCTTGATGACTCCTTCGCCGGTACGCGGATCGGCTTCGCCTTCCTGGCGCGACAACTGGGGCGCCACCCGATTCATGGTCAGGTACATTTCCGTGTGATCTTCGGCCTGACCACTGATGATCAAAGGAGTGCGCGCCTCGTCGATCAGGATCGAGTCCACTTCGTCTACGATGGCATAGTACAAACCGCGCTGGACGCGATCCTCGACGTCGTAGACCATGTTGTCGCGCAGATAGTCGAAGCCGTACTCGTTGTTCGTGCCGTAGGTAATGTCGGCCCGGTAGGCGGTCTGTTTCTCCTCGCGCGGGCTGTGTGGCTGATTGACTCCGACCGTCAACCCAAGAAAGTTGTAAAGCCGCCCCATCCAAACGGCATCCCGCCCGGCAAGGTAGTCATTCACGGTCACGACGTGGACACCTTTTCCGGTCAAGGCATTCAGGTAAACCGGCAATGTCGCCGTCAGCGTCTTGCCTTCTCCGGTCCCCATTTCCGCAATTTTTCCGAAATGCAGCGCGATTCCACCCAACAGCTGCACGTCAAAATGCCTCATCTTCATGACCCGCTTGGACCCTTCGCGAACCACGGCAAAAGCTTCGGGAAGAATGTCCTCAAGAGCGGCACCTTGCGCCACACGCTCCTTGAACTCAGTGGTCTTGCCCCTTAATTCGTCGTCGGTCAGTTGCTCGAACTGCAGTTCAAGGGCGCTGATCCGTTCGACGGTCTTGCGATGCTGCCTGAGCAGCCGGTCGTTTCGGCTGCCAAATATTTTTGTAAGGAAATTGGTAGGCATGAACACGGGACTGCCTTGCCGGCCTGGGAAGGTCGGCAAGGCAGCAGGTACCTTTACTGGTTCGACAAGATGGTCCGGGCTTTGCTTGGCCAGCCGCAAGGCGGGTCGCCCGACGTGCTGCGGGCCTGGCTGCGGATTTTACCGTTGCACCACTCGCGCGGTGCGCTGACCCCGGCCTTCGCCTGGTGTCGATTGGGCGATTGAGACATTGCCAGCGGAATTCAGGAACTTGCGGGGATCTTGCGGAATTCCTTGAACCAGCACTTCGAAGTGAAGATGCGGGCCGGTGGACCTTCCGGAGGATCCAACCTCGGCGATTTTTTGGCCGCGTTTGATCAGGTCCCCGGTCTTGACGAAGACCGCGGACGCATGCGCATACAGCGTTCGCAGATCATTGCCGTGATCGATTTCAACCATGTTGCCGTAGGCCGGGTGGGACTGCTGACCTACGACAACACCACCGGCCGCGGCAACAATCGTCGCGCCCCGGTCGGCCTGAAAATCAAGGCCGGTGTGCAACGCCGAGTGACCGGTCATCGGGTCGATGCGCCAGCCAAAAGGGGAGCCCATCGTGCCTTCGATGACCGGTGGCTGGGTAGGAATCATCATCTTGCGGATCTTCTGTTCGAACAGGCTGGATTCGACAACGGTCATCCAATCTTCACGCTGGCTCGCAGCCTGTTCAAGCTGGGTCACGATTAGGCGCAGATCGTCCATCGACAACTGACGGTCCGACACCAATGCGCCTCCTTGCGAAGGCGTTTTCCGAATTTCAGCCGGACTGATCCCCGTCAGCCCCGAGACCCGCTCGCCCAGGGATTCGAGTTGAATCAGCTTGGCCTGAAGTTCGCCAACCCGGCGCGCCATGGCGTCCAGGTTCTCGCGCAGGAAGCGGTCGCGCTGTGCGAACTCGTCGCGCACAATAAGTTGGACGATGGGTCCCACGACCGGCCAACCCTCGCGTGCGCCCTTGAGAAATATCCAGTGATAAATTCCTAGCGACAATACCAGCAGCAAGGTGGAGACGGCCAGCCCGGCAGTTACCAGGCTGGTCCCGGTCAAATGGATCACACGACTCCTGGCCAGCCATGCGTCCGTCACAATCAATTGCATAATCTACGCCTCGTCTCAATACCATAGCGGCAAGCCATGAACACTCGCCGTCAGGCCATCAGCATCGAACAAGCCAGT
>JBCKPH010000028.1:0-26440 GCA_038901755.1 Burkholderiaceae bacterium
TTTGGCCGGCGAGGTGGTTGTCTTGGTTTACACCGAGCGTTCGCAAAGGACGCACGTGATCTCGCTGCGAAAGGCAGAAAAGCATGAAGCTCGCTACTACCGCCAAGTTGCCAAAGAAATCCTCGGCTAAGGTCAACGATCCCGACAACCCTGCATGGACTGAAGGCATGCTCGGGGTGCCGGTGCTCAAACGCGGTCGTGGACCGCAGACGACTCCAACCAAGGTACTCACCTCGATTCGCCTGGACGCCGATGTCCTGGAATTTTTCAAGGCGCAGGGTGGGGGTTATCAGTCTCGAATCAACGAGGCGCTTCGCAAGGAAGTGAATCGGAATTTGACCGGTCGTCCGGGCGCGACAACGCGTAAACGCGTCGCGGCTTGACTTCGGCGTCAAAACGCAGAAGTTGCGCCATAATTCTGTATGGCTAAAGGGCCATACCAGACGTACCATGCGGCATGCGGAAGCCAAGCTTCGAATGGGACGAGGGCAAGGCGGCGGAAAACTTGGCGAAGCACGGAGTTCCGTTTGCGTCGGCTCAGTTTGCGTTCGCAGACCCGAAGCGTGTGATCGCGGAAGACCGCACGCATAGCGGCAAAGAAGCGCGTTACTTTTGCTTCGGACAGGTTGAAGGCGGCATCTTGACTGTCAGATTCACGTTGCGCACTGGCGTGATAAGAATCATCGGCGCCGGCTATTGGCGCAAAGGAAAGGTTGTCTATGAGCGCGAAAATCAGATACACGGATGAGCCGATCGGCGAGCCGCGCGTGATTGCTGATCTGCTTCCCTCGCCGGATCAACTGGCCTTTCGAGAGGAGGACGTGAAGATCACGATCACCTTGAGTAAGCGCAGCGTCGATTTCTTCAAGGATCAGGCGGCGAAAAGCGAGACGCAATACCAGAGGATGATTCGCCGCTTGCTCGATGCGTATGTCGAGGCTCATGCGAGCGCTTTAACGGGTCGCTCAAAGCGGACGCTCCGCAAGCGGGCTACCGTTTAGGCTAGACCTTCAACGATTTCAACTGCTGCTTGAGCCCAGCCGCGGCGAGCGCATAGCCGCCGTCGCTGCCATCGACGAAATGCACATGGTTTCCGTTGTAGGAGAACACGATGCAGGTAAGCAGCGCTTCGCTGGAGCGGTGCATGCCATAGACCAGGTGGCCGCGGCGAAACTGGCCTTGCAGAAAATCATCGAGCTGCTGGTACTGCGCCTCGCTGCCGTCCATCACCATGCGCAGCGTGCCGTCAAACTTGCGGAAGTCGGAGTTCTCGACCATTTCGGCCGTGTAGCGGCTCCAGCGAACGGCCTCGGTGTCGATCTTGCGCGCGAACAGGTAAACGCCGGCGAGATTCAAGAACAGCATCTTGCAGAAATACTTGATCCGGCCCCAGGCGCCGAGCTGGCTGGAGCGGACCCGCCATTCATGACTGAGCTGTTTCGGGTTGAAAGACAGGCGCATGCGATCGGCCCGCAATGGGTGGTAGCTGGCGACGTCGCCATAGATCTGGTGAATCCGGGCGGCGACCGCGCGGTAGCTGGCCAGGTTGGTTGCGGCGTCGCGTGACACGGCAGCGACCAGCAGCGCGAGCTTGTGGCCGTGAAAACTTGGCACGCTCTGCCAGCGGCATTCGAAGCCCTCGAAACTGCCCTCGCACGGACCGCCATCTTCCAGCACCCGCAGCACGCCGCTTGCAGCCGGGTCTTTCACCAGTCGCTCGGCCTCGTCCCAGCCGCGCCCGGAGAAGGCCGGTTGCGTGACATTGGTTGAAAGGCGAACCCGCGCCAGATTCACCCACAGCCCCTGCTCCTGCAGCCGCTTGACTGGCAGCAGTCCAACCCGCAGCGCCAGGCCAAAACTCTCGCGCGACAGGCGCTGCGCCTCACGCAACGCCGGGACGACCCGTTCCTGCATGTCCCCAGGCACGGCAAAGGTGGCGCCATCGCCGCCAAACACAAAGGGCAGGTCAATGGCCCGGTCCACATTGACGACGGCAGCGATGCAGGCGACCCCGACCGTGTTCACGTCCTTGTAGGCGCCGGCCTGTATCGCCTGGGTCGAGCCAACCACGTCCGCGATGATGATCCACCAGTCTTCCGGCAACTGCACATGGCGGCTGGTCTCGATGGCGGCGTCGAACGACTCCAGCACCGGCAGATCACGATAGAAGTTGACGCTTGTCATGGACAGCATGGCATGGCTGGAACGGATGGCGTTTCAATGTAGCAGCGTGCAACGGAGAAGAGCGCTCCTACACTATCGCATGGGCTGCCGCACCGATCGAAGTCAATGAGCGAAACGCTGCAGGCGCTGGCGGCAGACCCGGCGCAACTCGCGCTGGCTTGTCTGGTCGCATTTGCCGTTTCCATTCTGGGCGGTCTGACCGGTTTCGGCACCGGCCTGGTGCTGCCGGTGTTCCTGATTCCGCTGGTCGGGGTGAAAAACGTCATCCCTGTGATGGCGGTTGCCATGCTTTTCAACAACGGCGGCCGGGTCGTCGCATTCTGGCGCGAGGTCCAGTGGCCGCACGTGCGGCTGCTGCTCGCGCTCGGGATTCCGGCCTGCATTGCCGGCGCGTACAGCTACACCTTGCTAAGCGCCGGGTGGGTCGCCCTGCTCCTTGGCACATTTCTGCTCGTCAGTGTGCCCTTGCGCCGATTCCTGAATCATGTCCAGTTCCGCTTCACAGCCGGCACGGAACTTGGCGCCGGCGCCTTCTTCGGGTTCATCAATGGCGGCATGACAGGAACAGGCGTTATCCTGATCTCGATACTCATGTCCGGCGGCGTTCAGGGCGGCGCTCTTGTTGCGACGGACGCGGTCATTTCTGTCGTTATGGGCCTGGCCAAGGTCGCCCTCTTTGGCAGCCGCGCCGCGCTTGACCTCGAACTCGCGGTTGTCGGCCTGCTGGTCGGTCTATGCACCGTGCCGGGCGCATTCATTGCCCGATTGCTTCTGAAGCGCATTCCTGCGGGCATTCATGCCTGGTTCATGGAGCTGATCATCGTCGCCGGCGCGATCGTGTTGCTCTGGCGTTTCAAACCGTGATGCGGCGTGAGCGGGCCACGACCGGCCAGCGTTCGTCGGCTTGGCCCTCGTGCACCGCCCAGACTTCGCTGTGCAAGGCCATCGTCGGGCAAATGTGGTACGGGATGCCATAGACCACATCGCCAACCTGGTACTCGGCGGCACGAGCGGTCTGCACGACCAGATGCTCTTCGCTGTGCGTCACGGCCACCGCGTCTTCCAGCCCGAACAGGCGGACCCGCGGTTGCGGCATTTCGGAGGCGACCGCCTTGTGGCCGAGGTCCAGACACAGGCGATCAGGCAGCGGTTTGCTGATGATCCGGCAGAACAGCACGGCGGCATGAAGGAAATGATGATCGGGCGAGGACTGCGACTGGTTAAAGTCCCACAGCACGGTGGTGCCGGCTCCAACTTCGACCCCATCATGCTGCGCCAACAGGGCAAAGGTGGGCGAGCCACTGGCGATGACGCTGGGCACCGGCAGCGACTCGGCGCGCAATTGCTCGCGCAGCGTCCAGACTGGCGCAAAGGCCGCATCCACAGCCTTTTGCAGTGCCTGCGGATCGGGCGTGCGAAGGTGGCCGTCGTAGGCGTGCAGGCCAGCGGCCTTGACGCCAGCGGTCCGACAAAGGCTGCGGTACAGGGCTGCGGCGTCGCCTGGAGCAATTCCAGTGCGGTTCATGCCGACGTTGAGGTCAACATAGAGCTCGATGACGACATTCGCGCTGACTGCGGCGCGGGCGATCCGCTGCAGGTTCTCCTGGTTGTCAACCAGGGTCGAAAACCGAGTTCGGTCAAAGCGGCGCATCAGTTCAATCAGTCGCCCGATGTTGGGCCCGACCGGCTGGTAGGCCAGCAGGATGTCCTCGGCGAGCGCCGTGGCCGCCATTTCCGCCTCGGCAATCGTCGACACCTTGAACTTGTGAATCCCAGCCTTGCGTTTGAGCTCGATGATCTGCGGCAGCTTGTGCGTCTTGACGTGCGGACGCAGGCGCTTCACATCGCCGGCCATGTCGATCATGCGCTGCAGGTTCTGCTCGATCCGCGCCGGGTACAAAAGAACTGCCGGCGAGCTCACCGCGTCGGCGTTGGAGATGTCAAACCAGTTGGGCATGGTGCGAGGCCTTCAGGCAAAGAGGAAAGAACAGATCAGCGGCGAGCGGCGGCAATCACGGGCTCAGGGTGCATCGCGTCCGGTGCGTTCTGCAATCATGCCGTAATGCTCGGGCCGCCGGTGCAACGCAAAATTGAACGTGGTGTCGCGGTAGGACTGGCCCAGATCAAGGTCGCAGCGGGCCACGATCACCTCGTCGGCGTTGCTGCTGCTGCGCGCGACGATTTCTCCGGTGGGCGCGATGATGCAACTGCCGGCAATCATGTCAACACCCTCTTCGTCGCCAGCCTTGGCGACGCCGACCACCCAGCAACTGTTCTGGTAGGCGCCGGCTTGCATGCAAAGCTCGTTGTGAAACTGGCCCAGGCGGTCATGCTCGGGCGCGGCTGGATGGTGCACCGGCGTGTTGTAGCCGCAAAAAACCATCTCGACCCCCTGCAGCCCGAGGACGCGAAACGCTTCGGGCCAGCGCCTGTCATTGCAGATCAGCATGCCCATCACGCCGCCCCAGAGGCGCCAGGCGCCAAAACCCAGGTCACCGACCTCAAAGTAGCGTTTCTCCAGATTCTGGAACGGCGTCTCGGGCCGATGCTCGGAATGGCCCGGCAGGTGAATCTTGCGGTACTTGGCGACGATGTTGCCGCCGGAATCAACCAGGATCGAGCTATTGAAGCGGCGCTTGCGCCCGCTGGACAGGTCAAGCTCGCAGTAGCCCAGATGGAAACCCAGCTCGAGGCGGCGCGCCTCGTCAAACAGTGGCTCTGTCTCGACGCTGGGCATCTCGCGCTCGAACCAGGCGTCCACCCCGGCCTCGTTCTCGGTGAACCAGTGCGGAAAGAAGGCCGTCAGCGTGGCCTCCGGATAGACCACCACCTCGGCGCCCATCGCCTTGGCCTGCCGCATCAAGACGATCAGACGCCGCACCACGCTGGCGCGGCTTTCGCTGCGAGCAATCGGGCCCATCTGGGCGGTGGCGACGTTAAGGATGCGTGGCATTGTTCAGCAATCGGTGCCCAGGTGCGCGACACAGTCGCCGCGCTCGACTCGGCCGAAATGACGCTGGCAAACGACCATGCCGGTGTTGCGGAAGTAGCAGGGGACCGGACGCCTTGCCGGGTTATCGACAAAGTGGATCATGCCGGCGAGGTCACCGCGCCTGATCTCCGCACCGAGCGGTACGGCTGGCTCCAGGAGACCGGCCTCGGGGGCGTAAACGTAATGATCGCGGCTGGAGACTTCCATGAATCGCGTGCCACGCAAAGGCTCGGCCGGCGTGTCGCTGGCGAGCGCGCCGGTGAAGCGCAGGAAGTTGCGGACACCGCGCTCCAGCATGGCCATGGCGGCAATGTCCACGTCGCCGCCACCGCCGAACTCGCCGCCAAGCGAGACCAGACCGTGCCGCGCCGCGGCCGCGCCGGCCAGCCGGTTCTCCGGGTTGTAGGCCCAGACCAGGCTCAGCGGCGCGTCGAAGGCCTTTAGCGCCGCCATCGAACGCTCGTCCAGCGCGGCGTCGCCGCTCTTGCGCATCGAGCAGAACGGCACGTAGCGCAAGGACGAACCACCGGAATGCAGATCGTGGTGAAAATCGGCCATCGGATACAACACGCTGTCGATGTAGTGCGCGATGGCAAAGGTCGGCGTGCCGTGCGGGTCGCCCGGAAACGCGCGGTTCAGATTGCCCTGGTCGATCGGCGAGACCCGGGTGCCGGCCATCGCCGCCGGCAGGTTCGCCGCCGGCATGATGATGAGGCGGCCCCGGACCTGCGAACTTTCGATTTCGCGGATCAGCTTGGCCAGCACGATCTGGCCCTCGTACTCGTCGCCGTGATTGCCCGACATCAGGAACACCGTCGGTCCCGCGCCGTTGCGGATCACGGCAATCGGTATCGAGATTGCGCCATAGGCGGAGCGTGTCACCGAATGCGGCAGGTTCAGCCAGTCGACCTGCTTGCCCTGGGCCTCGTAGTCAATGTCGGTAAAGATCATCGTCGGGTTTTTCATGGATTCTCCTGATGGGGTGATGCGGCCTAGCTCCACCACTGCCCGTTCAATACCAGTCCCCGCGCCACGAAACGATTCTCGCCCTTGATCACTTCGCCCACCACGTCACGATACTCCGTGACCTCGCGCACGACGTCGAACACGCTCGCCTCACCGGGCGCGCCGACCTTCAGGGTGCCGAGCTCGGGGCGGCGGATGGCATTCGCGGCGTTCAGCGTCGCGCAACGCAGCACCTCGTTTAGCGTCATGCCTAGCGCGTGAAATTTGCCCAGCGTGTGCAGCAGATCGAACGCCGGTCCGTTAATCGAGAGCACGTGCACATCGGACGAAATCACGTCGGGCTGGAAACCGGCCGCCAGCATGGCCCGACTGGTGGCGAAGCCGCAGGACCCGGCGCCGTGGCCGATGTCAAAGATGACGCCGCGCTCGCGCGCCGCCATCACTTCGGGGCGCACGCCCCCGCCCGGTTGCGATGGGGCGTTCGGAAAGGGACGGAAGCAGTGCGTCAGGATGTCGCCCGGGCGCAGCCGTGACATCACCTCCAGGCGCGAGGGCGGCGGGTGGTCGAGATGCGCCATCAGCGGCAGGCCGAGCGCCTCGGCCACCTCGAGCGCCATGTCCAGCGGCGCGATGCCCGAGCGCCCGCTGGCGCCGCGGCCGACCCGCACCTTGATGCCGACGATCAGGTCGGCATTTTCGCGCGCCACGCGGACACATTCATTCAGGTCCAGCATGCGCAGGTCTTCGCATTCGCCGACCATCACGCTGTTCGAGAAGGCAAAAATCCCGGCAAAGGAAAGGTTCAGCAACGGCAGGATGCGCACCGGCAGGGCCGGTTCGATCACATGTTTGCGAAAGCCGGCGAAGTTGCCCGGCCCGGCGGTCCCGGCATCGACAAAGGTTGCGGTGGCGCTGGAGCGCGCCAGCGCAACGGCGTCGACGCCGATCGAGGTGCCGCCCCAGTAGACATGGGTGTGCAGGTCGATCAGACCGGGGCAAACGATGCTGCCGCTGACATCGCGCACCTCGGTCTCGCCGTCAGCCTCGAGTCGCTCGCCGATGGCTGCGACCCGGCCAGCATGGAAGCGCAGGTCGGCGACGCGGTCGATGTTCTGCGACGCGTCGATGACACGAGCGCCGCGCAGAATCAGATCCTTAGGCAGGTTTGGCAAGTTCATTCCTTCCGGCAAACGGCGAGGAGACAGCGTACCAGCGTCGCGTCGTCTTCGCTGCGCAGGACCTGCGGGTTGATGATCAAGATGCCGCTGGCGGCGAGCCGCTCGCTCAGATGCACCGGGGGCCTGCCGCGCAGCAGCCGACGGCTCAATTCGATGGCCGATCCTTGGACCGTCAACTCAAGCAGCGGCACCGGATAGCTGGCGCTGGCCGGCACCAGGCTTGCCTTTATCGACGGTTCGACGGCGAGGGCCGATGCGATTGCCGACAGCCTTGCGCTCAGTCGGGCGCCATCCGCGGCTTCGTCACTCGCGACAAAACGTTCCAGCGCGGTCAGCAGGCCGACGATTTCCTCCCTGCCAACCTTGAAGCCGCGCCCGATCCCATGGTGGGGAATCCCGCTCAGGGCCTCTCTGTTGATCAAGGCCGGTGGCGACCAGTTGTCCGGATTCACGTCCATGTCCATCATCTGCAGCAGGGCCGAGCCAATCAGGTCGGCGCGGCCAGCCAGGATGCCGCTCGCCTGCGGGCCTCCGATTGCCTTGCCGCCGCTGAACACCACCAGATCGGCGCCAGCCTCGATGAAGCGGCGCAGGTTGTTCTTCGGCGGCAGTTGCGCCGCGGCATCGACGATGACCGGCAGGCCATGACCATGGATGACCTTGACCACGCCCGGCAATTCGTCGACGGTCTGCGCCGTTGCGACAAATACGAGAGCGACGGTCTGGGCGTCGATGGCGGCCTCGATTTCCCACGGCTCCAGGCCGCGCACGCCGGCACCGGTGCCACGGTCGTTGTGCCCGATATCGACGATCTGCGCACCGGCGGCGCGCACCGCGTGGTCGTAGCTGTTTCTGTGGGTCCGCGGCATCAGCACGCGGTTCGGCATGGCGCGGGTGTCGGGCAGTGCGCCCATGCGAGCTGCGTTCCAGCCGCACAGGCAGGCCGCGGTGGCCAGCGTCAGGCCGGCGGCGGCGCCCGAGGTCACGATGCCGGCCTGGGCGCCGGTGGCGCCGGCGATCACGCCACTGGCCGCGGCCTGTAACTCCGCGATGTCGACCGAGGCGCCCGCTGCCTGGCGCATTGCCTCCAGCACCTCAGGCGCCATCAGGCTGCCGCCCAGGCGGGTCAGCGTGCCGGCGGCGTTGATGCGGCGCTGTAGCCCCAAGCGTTCGTAGATGTCAGTCATGTTGTACTTGTCTGCGCCAGGGTTTCCTTGGTGCGCAGGTGGCAGGCCACGACATGCCCCGGCGCGATCTCTTGCAGCGGCGGATCTTCGACCTTGCAACGGGCGATGGCGTACGGACAACGGGTATGGAAATGACAGCCCGGCGGCGGATTCATCGGGCTCGGCACGTCACCCTCGATCACCAGCCGCTCGCGCCTGGCCCGTGGACCGGCGATCGGAGCGGCGGCCATCAACGCTTCGGTGTAGGGATGCAGCGGCCGACTGAAGATGCGCTCCTTGGTCGAAAGCTCAACGATGCGGCCGAGGTACATCACGGCGATGCGGTGCCCGATGTGCTCGACCACGGCCAGATCGTGCGAAATGAATAGATAGGCCAGGCCAAACTCTTCCTGCAAATCCATCATCAGGTTCAGCACCTGGGCCTGCACCGAGACGTCCAACGCCGACACTGGCTCGTCGGCCACGATCAGCCTGGGGTTCAGCGCCAGCGCCCGCGCGATGCCCAGGCGTTGCCGTTGGCCGCCGGAAAACTCGAATGGATAACGGTCCAGTGCCTCCTTGCGCAGGCCGACCTTCTCCAGCAGGGCCACCACCTGTTGCTCGCGCTGCGCCCCGTTGGAGGAATCGTAGTTCTCCAGTGGTTCGGAAACGATCTGGCCGGCGCGCATGCGCGGATTGAGCGAGGAATAGGGATCCTGGAACACCATCTGCGCCTGACGCCGGTGCGGCCGCATCTCGTCCTCGGTGAGGCCCGTCACCTCGGTGCCGCCGAGCCAGATCCGGCCGCCGCTTGGCTGCTGCAGCCGCAGGATGGTCTTGCCCACGGTGGATTTGCCGCAGCCTGACTCGCCCACCAGACACAGGGTTTCGCCCGCCTGAATGGCGAACGAAACACCGTCCACCGCCTTCACCTGCCCGGAGACCCGCTGCAGGATGCCGCGACGCACCGGGAAATATTTCTTCAAGCCCTCGATGCGCAGCACCTCTGTCATGACGCCAGCACCCTTTCGATTTCCCAGCAGGCCGCCAGGTGGTCGCCCGGCTGGAACTTGCCGCCGGGAGCCAACGCAACGCCGGCGGCACTGTATTGCAGCAGTGGCGGCTGCTGCTGGTGGCAGCGTGGCATGGCAAAGCCGCAGCGCGGCGCAAAGGCGCAGCCCTCAAACGGCGGCTGGCCCGGCGTGCTTTCACGCAGCGAGGGGACGATGCCAGGTATCTCGCTCAGACGGCGCGTGCGCACTCCCTGGCGTCCGCGCGGAATCGAGGCCAGCAGGCCGCGCGTGTAGGGATGCACCGGGCGCTCGAACAGCGCGTCCACGGTCGCCTCCTCGACCTTGCGGCCGGCGTACATGACGACCACTCGATGCGCCGTCTCGGCGATGACGCCGAGGTCGTGCGTGATCAACATGATCGCGGCGCCGACACGGCCATTGAGTTCCACCATCAGTTTGAGAATCTGCGCCTGGATCGTGACGTCGAGCGCCGTGGTTGGCTCATCGGCAATCAGCAGCTTGGGGTTGCAGGACAGGGCCATGGCGATCATGACGCGTTGCCGCATGCCGCCCGAGAATTCGTGCGGGTAGGCGTTGACCCGGCGCTGCGCGTCCGGTATCCGCACCAGACCGAGCATCTCCACCGCCCGCTCATGCGCCGCCTGACTCGACAGCCGCTGGTGAATGCGCACCGCCTCGGCGATCTGGGCCCCGACGGTATGCACCGGATTGAGCGAGGTCATCGGTTCCTGAAACACCATGGCGATCTGGTTGCCGCGGATCTGGCGCATCTGTGCCTCGCTGAGCGTGGCCAGATCCTTGCCTTCGAAAAACACCGATCCTTCGACGATGCGGCCGGACCTCGGCGGGATCAGGCGCATCACCGAGAGCGCAGTGACCGACTTGCCGCAACCACTTTCACCGACAATGCCCAGCACTTCCCCTTGCTGCACAGTGAGCGACAGGCCTTCAATGGCGCGCACCACACCGTCACGGGTAAAAAAACGCGTGTGCAGGTTGTCAATTTCCAGAACGGGAACCATCACATGCGCCGTGAAATTCGCGGGTCCAGCAGATCGCGCAGGCCGTCACCCAGCAAATTGACCGCAAGCACGACCAGCGCCAGGCAGATGCCCGGAGCAAAAATGGTCCAGGGGGCAATCTGCAGGTAGAGCCGGCTCGACGCAATCATATTGCCCCAAGTCGGAAACTCGGGCGGGGTGCCGGCGCCCAGAAAGCTCAAGCCGGCTTCGGTCAGGATGGCTGAGGCGCAGATGTAGGTGGCCTGCACGATCAGCGGCGCCACCGTGCTCGGCAGGATGTGCCGGCGCAGCAGCTTGCCAACGCGGGTTCCGTTCGAACGCGCGGCCTCGACAAACGGCAGGTCGCGCACCGACAGCACGACCGCGCGCACCAGCCGTGTCACGCGCGGAATTTCGGGAATGGCGATGGCGATGATCACCACCTTGACGCTGGCGCCGAGCAACGCCACCAGGGCAATGGCCAGCAGGATGGCGGGAATCGCCATGATGCCGTCCATCAGGCGCATGACGACGGCGTCGACGCGCGGAAAGTAGCCCGACACCAGGCCGACAAAAGCGCCACAGAGAATCGAAATGAAGGCCACCGTCAAGCCGACAAACAGCGAGATGCGGGCGCCATGGACCATGCGCGAATAAACGTCTCGCCCCAGGCTGTCGGTGCCGAGCCAGAATTCCGGCGAAGGCCGCTTCAGGCGGTTGATCGGCTCGAACGCCAGTGGGTCGCCGGCGATCCAGGGCGCCAGCAGCGCCGCCAGCGTGATCAACAGCAACAGGGCTGAGCCCAGGATGATGGTCGGGTGGCGACGAACGTAGGCGAGCGCGGCGTCTTTGGTTTGGCGATCAAACATGGGTCATGCCGAGCGTGCCTAGCTGTAGCGGATGCGCGGATCGAGGAAACTGTACGAGATGTCAACCACCAGATTGATCAGAACGTAGACGCCGGCAAAAATGATCATCACGCCCTGGATGATCGGGTAATCGCGGCGCGTGATCGCATCGACCACGAGCCGGCCCACGCCGGGGATGTTGAACACGCTCTCGGTGATCACCACGCCGGAGATCAGCAGCGCCACGCCAATGCCGATCACCGTGATGATCGGGACGGCGGCGTTCTTGAGAGCGTGGCGCAGCAGGATCGGAACTGTGGCCACGCCTTTTGCGCTGGCGGTGCGGATGTAGTCCTCGGCCAGCACCTCGAGCATGCTGGCGCGCGTGATCCTGGCAATCAGCGCGACGTAGGCCAGCCCAAGCGCAATCGAGGGCAGGATCAGATGTCGCAGCCAGTCCCAGAAACCATCGGCCAGCGGCCGGTATCCCTGCACCGGCAACCAACGCCATTCCAGCGCAAAGAAATAGACCAGGATGTAGCCGACGACAAACACCGGGACGGAAAATCCCATGACCGCCAACCCCATCACGGCACGGTCGAATAGCGAGCCGGCTTTCCACGCCGCGAGGACGCCGACCGTGATGGCGATGCTGACGGCCACCAGCATCGTGGTCAAGGCCAGCGAAACGGTCGGACCGACGCGCTGCTGCACCAGCTTGGTCACCGGGATGTTGGAAAACATCGAGACGCCCAGATCGCCACGCAGCGTGGCCCAGCCCCAACTGGCGAACTGTTCAAGGAAGGGCCGGTCCAGCCCCAGATTGGCGCGAATCTTGGCGACGTTCTCCTCGGTCGCGTTGTCGCCGGCAATGATGGCGGCGGGGTCTCCCGGCGCCAGATGCAGCAGCGAAAAAACGAAAATGCCGACCACCAGCATGACCGGAATCACGCCGAGCAGGCGGCGAATGATGTACGACAGCATCAGGCAGGGAATTCGCTGCCTGGCGCAACCGGGCAGCGAAACTCAAGGGCGTGAAATCAGCCGATGCGCTCCACGTTCCACCATGGAATGATTTCCGGGATGGCGATCAGGCCTTTCAGGCGATCACCGCGGTAGGCCACCGGCCCGACCCACTGGCCGGTCTTCACGTCGTGCACATATTCCATCATGTTCCTGTTCAGGCGTTGCGCCACCGCGCGGCGCTCGGCCAGGGTGGTCGCCGCGGCCCACTCGTCGCGCAGTTTCTCGTGCAGCGCGTTCTCCGGCCAACCGAACCAGGATCTGCGTCCCAGCGCCGAATGGGCCGCCAGGGCAATCGGGTTTGCCGTCGCATTGCCGCCGCCCCAGGTGAAAAAGATGTTCCAGCCGCCCTGGTCCGGCGCGTTCTGGACCGAGCGCCGCGTCACCACGCCACCCCAGTCGGACGAGGCCAGTTGCACGTTGAAGCCGACCTGTCGCAGATTCTGGGCGATCACCAGGACCGACTGGTTCATGATGTGGATGTCGGTCGCGTGCAGCACCACGAGCGGCTTGCCGTCGTAGCCGGATTCCTTCAGCAGCTCGCGTGCCCGCGCCTGGCGCTGCGCCATCGGCGCCCTCAGCATCAGCGCCTCGGAGCCGTCCTCGACGCCCATCGGCGAATCGCAGGTGAAGTGCGAACCGCAGGTGCGGTAATACGACGGGTTGCCGACCGCCGCGCGCTGGATGTCTTCCTGGTTGATCGCAAGCTGCGCCGCGCGGCGCGCGGCCAGGTTGTTGAACGGCGGGTGCAGGTGGTTCAGCCGGCAGTAGCCGACGTTGCCGAACTTGTTGAGGACCTCGATCTTGACGCCCGGCGCGGCGCTGAGCGTGGGCAGGATGTCGATCGGCGGCACCTCGAAAAAGTCCACCTCGCCGGTCATCAGCGCCGAGGCCGCCGTCTGCGCGTCCGGAATGATGTCCCAGATCACGCGGTCCAGCAGCACCCGCTTGCCGCCGGCGATGCCCGAGGCCGGCTCGCTGCGCGGCACATAGTCGGGATTGCGTTCGTACACCACGCGGCTGCCGGGCCGGAACTCGGCTTCGACAAACTTGAATGGGCCGGAGCCGATGTGTTTCGTGATCTGCGCGTTCGGATCGGTTGCCGCAACCTCGGCCTTCATCATGTAGCAAACCGGCGTGCTGGTCTTGGCCAGTGCGTCGAGCAGCAGGCCGTAGGGCTCTTTCAGCACGATGCGGAAGGTGTTGTCGTTCACCACTGGGGTGTCGGCGACGCGCTCGAACAAATGCTGTCCGGCCCCATCCCTGACCTGCCAGCGGCGCAGCGAGGCGACGCAGTCGCGCGCCGTCACAGCCGTGCCGTCGTGCCACTTCAGGCCCGGGCGCAATTCAAAGGTGTAAGTCTTGCGGTCGGCCGAGATGTCGGTGCGCCCGACCATCTGCGGTTGCGGCCTGAACTGCTCGTCGATGCCAAACAGCGTGTCGTACATCATGGCGCCGTGGTAGGCCGACATGTTCGCCGTGGTCCAGATCGGATCGAGCGAGCGCAAATCGCCGTGCGGCACCATGCGCGCCTGGCGCGGCGGCCGTTGCTGGGCGCGGGTCAGGTGCGGCACCCCGACGCCCGCCAGTGCTGCCGCGGCGACACCCGCCGTAAGTACAGAACGCCTTGAACTTTTCATGAAAACATCTCCTGGTGTTCGGTCAATCGGAGCGGCCAGCAGAACGGCTGGAAGATCGACCATGGGGTTCGCGAAGCCAAATTATTTAAGCACATCCGTCAGCGAGGGGCAACCCTGCAGCGCAGCATCTGCGCGTTATCCCTAATCCGGCCAGCTCAGCAGGCGCTGCAGCGAGCGCAGTGGGCTCGACTCGGCGGCGGTTCCGGGTGCGTTCAGGCAGCGCAGAAGTTGCTGCAGCACGGTTTGCGCTTCGCCCGGATGCAGGTTGCAGGGATCGAGGTCAAAGTGGCCCAGGCTGGTCTGATAGTCACGCACCATCACCGGCGGGTCGGCGCTGGCCAGGGCGTCGGCCAGGCTGCGCGCGCTCCAGCCGCTCTCCGGCAACACCTTGACGCGCAGCCGCTCCAGCGGATTGCCGGTGGGATCGGGAATGCGCTGACAGGACAGGGCAGTGACTGCTGACAGGCCGTTCCGCCAGAGTTCCAGCGCCGCGTCTTCGCGTGCTCGCACTGCCGCGTGGTCGCGCGTTTCCCAGGCCTCAAGCGCTGCCATGACGCCGGCAATGCTCTCCTTGCCGACCTTCATGCCGCGCCCGATGCCGCGGTTCTGCAGGTAGGCTGCGCGCACCAGCGCCTTCGTCCCGCTGACGAGGCCGCTGGTCGGCCCGCCGAGAAACTTCTGCCCGCTGTACAGCGCCAGGTCGGCGCCGCGTGCCAGAAAGCCGCGCAGGTCGTACTCGGACGCTGCGTCGACGATCACTGGAATGCTTTTGGCCTTGCAGATGCGGCAAAAGGTCTCAAGATCGAGCGTCGCGTGCTGCACGCTCATGTGCGAGACGACAAACATGGCGCAGGCGGTCCGCTCATTGATCGCCTGTTCCAACTGATAGGGCTGGGTCTGGCTGACGTTGCCGACCCGCAGCACGCGGGCCCCACATAGCGAAATGGTCTGTTCGAGCGCGGCGCCATAGCCGACCAGATGCCCCTGCTGCACCAGCACCTCGTTGGGCAAGTCGCCGGTGTCGGGCAGGCGCTCGATCGCCAGCAGGCGCTCGCCGGTGATGGTCGCGGCCACGGCCAGGGTGATGGCGCTGGCGCAGCTCGCCGTGACGAATCCGGCCTCGCCACCGGTGGCCCGGGCGATGGCCCGGCTGGCGGCGCGCTGCAGCTGGTCGATCTCGACAAACTCCTGGGCAATTGCCGCCATCGCCGCGACCGCCTGCGGCACCATGATCGAGGCGCCGAGCACAGTCACCGTGCCGGCAGCATTGACGACCGGCCGCAGGCCGAGTTCCTTGCGGATGTCTCGCGCCCTGGCTTGGTCCAGTGCCGTCACAGCCGCATCACGCATGGGCGCTGCTGCTCGTTGCGCCAGGCATCCTAGCCGTCGACCTGGAAGATGACCTCAATCTCGACGCTGATGTTGGCGGGCAGCGAGCCCATGCCAACGGCGGAACGTGCATGGCGCCCGGCGTCGCCGAAGACCGCGACGAACAGGTCGGAGCAGCCGTTGATGACCTTGGGCTGGTCGCCAAAGGTCGGAATCGCGTTGACCATGCCAAGAACCTTGACTACCCTGCGTACCCGCCCGAGATCGCCGAGTGCCAGGTGCGCGACCGAAAGCAGATTGAGGCCGACCAGCCGCGCGTGCTCATAAGCCTGTTCAACGCTCACGTCGGCGCCCACCTTTCCGGTGTGCATGCTGCCGTCGGCGCGACGCGGGCCCTGTCCGGACAGGTAGAGGAATCCATTGGCCAGGACAAAGGGGACGTAATTGCCGACGGGACTGGCTGGTGTCAGCAGTTCCAGGCCGAGTTGCTTCAAGCGCTCGTAAGGTGTCATCGAGTTTCTCCTGGTGAAACAAAAAAACTGATCGGAAGTTTAGACCAGCAACAGCGGAGTGACCTTCTCGTCAAGCGGCCAGATCGGTCGCTGGACCCGGGTGTAGGGAACGGTCCGATGGTCGCGCGGAATCGGCCCGCCCGAGTCGCAGTACAGGACGCGGCTCGCCAGGGGCGAGAACGAGGCGTGAAAGTGGTTGGTCGACTTGACGACGACGATGCGTTTGCCCTTGATCGCAACGCCCATGCCAGTCAGCATGTCGCTGCCCAGCGCCTGGGTCCGATTGGTGATCAGCACCACCTCGATGCCGCCGAGGTCGATGGCAGCGCAGTTGCCCAGCGGCACCTTGGCGTCGGCAAAGGTCTGCGTCGCGTTGCGCGCGAGCTTGGTCACGGTGACCAGAGCGTCGACGGGCAAGCCCGAGGTGGGCGCGGTCTTGCCGCCAAAGCGCAGGCGCAACTTGCCGCCAACGCCCGCCAGGAAACATATCCGTACCGCCATCGGGTCCCAGATCGGCGCCAGCGCGGCGCCAGTCACCTTGCGCTCGATTAGGCGGCGCAGGATCACGGTCGAGTCGCCCGGCGCGCCGCCACCGGGGTTGTCCGATGGATCGGCAACCACCACGGTGCCGCCGTCTTTCAGCGCGATATCGATCGCTTCGTCCGGGCTGTGGTAATCGGGTTGGGTCTTGCCGCGCATGGCGAAGAATTCCTGGCCCAGCTCGCGCGCCAGCTTTGCGCCGGCCTCGGGCCGGTTGTCGCTGACGACCAGGATGCGCGAACCCATCTCGGGCACGTCGGCATAGGGAAAACAATGGCCGATGGAGATCGACAGGATGCCGTCCTTGCCTTCGAGCGCGCTGATCTTGTCGACAAAGCCGCGCATCGGCTGCATCGTGGTCGGGTAGCTGCCAATCATGCGGCAGTCGTAAAGCGACATCACCGGCTTGATGTTGCCGCGCGCGGCCTGCAGGGTCAGTTCCACCACCTCCTCGCCGCGCGCGACAAAGTCGGTGTGCGGAAACTCCTTGAAGCAGATGATCAGCGTCGCGTTCTTGACGCGCTTTTGCGTCATGTGGCAGTGCGGGTCGAGTTCGACGCCAATCGGCACCGACGCTCCCACCAGCTGGCGCACCCGCTCGATCAGGTCGCCTTCACAGTCGTCGTAGCCGTCGGCGACCATGGCGCCGTGCAGACCGAGCAGGACGGCGTCGACCGGCATGGCAGCCTTGAGCTGGCCAAGCACTTCATCGCGCAGGTACTCATGGGTCTCTCGGGAAACCAGCCCCGCGGGCTCGGCAAACGAGCAGGAGCCTTCAATCAGGGTCCAGCCTTCGGCCTTGGCACGGCGCCGCGCAACCCAAAGCGGCGCGGTGCACAGGGTTGCCTCTTCCGGATGCTCCCCGGGCAGCGCGTAGAAGGATTCGTGAAAACTCTCCAGCGCCGTCGGTATCGGCGCAAAGGTGTTGGTCTCGGTGCCGATGGATGCCGCAAAAATCCGCATGTACCGTCTCCTTGTAGCGATCCCAGTGCGCCATGCGCCGGGATGGTTGCTATTCTGGCTCAAGCGGGAACGCGAGGCGGACATCGGATGACCCTGACTGCATCGGCTTTGCCGAAGCAGGGCTGATGTGACAACATGTTTGGTCAGCGCGGACAGCGCCAGACACAGGAAATGTTGGCCATGGAAGAACTCAAGACCCACCAGCATGCTGCCAATCTCAAGATGTCGCTGTACGCGGCGCTTGCCGCGGTCGCGGCCTGGCTGGCCTACTCGGCCTACCAAGATCGCGAAGGCTATGCCATGGTGCTCGGCCTGATCACGCACGAACAATGGGAGAACCTGGACCTGCTGGGATTCTGGATCCCATTGCTGAACAGGCTTCTGATCCTGTTCCTGCTGGCAGCTTACAGCGTGTGGCTGGCGCGCAAGCCATGGGGCCGGGACCTGACGCGAACCGAGCTTGAGTGGCGCGACACCGAGCCCATGGAATCGTGGGCCGGAGCCGGCGCTGCGGCGGTGTCGTCGCTGACGGAAATGCCGCATCGAGTCAAGTCGATCGCGATCGGCGGATCGGTGATCTTTCTGCTGCTGACGGTCATGCTGTACGGCATGTGGATTGAAATCTACGGCCCGACGCCGGATGCGAACGCCTGGCTGCTGCTGTTTTTGCCGCTGCTCGGCCTGCTGGGCTATCTGCTGCAGCTCCGGGTCGAGGCCTCTTCGCGCCGGATTCGCGTCGAGGACATCGGTCTAACCGACACCAGTTTCTTTCGCACCCTGCGCGTCCCATGGTTGGTGATCGGGAGTTTCAAGCCTGCCCCGGTGCGCAGCAGGGCGGCCCGTTCCAGTCCCGGAGGCTTCGGGGAGTCAGGAACCACCCCGGCCACGCGCCGGGTCTGGGTCGTTGCGGACAAGCAGGGCAGGGAGTTGCTGCGCCTGGGCGACGATATGGTGCCGGCAGAAGTGTTCGCCGCCCTGCAGCAGCGATTGCATTCGCCAGGGCAGCCGGCGACGCCAGACCTCCAGGGCGAGCCGGACCCGCGGCGCCGGCACAAGGCGGCGCATCGGCAGGCGACGCGCACGGCAAATGAGACGGAAGCGGAGTTTCTGCGCGAGCATGAAAAGGAATTCGAGCAGCACGCGAGCATGCGCTCCAGGCACAACCTGGCAATGTACGTGGGCATGGCAGCGCTGCTGCTGCCGTTCCTGCTCGGCCTCGGCTACATGTGCTACCAGACGCTCTGGTTCCAGTACGCTGCCGCGCGGGTGGAGGGCAGGGTGGTCGAAGTCACTGCCGACGGCCTGCCCTCGCTGGTTGTCGAGTACCGAACGGCAGATGGCAAGGTGCTGCGCACCGGAACGGACGGGTCCGACGCCTACGCCGGGTTCGCGGTGGGAGACAAGGTCGGGGTGTTTTACGACCCGGCGCAGCCCGAGAATGTGCGGCTGGACCTATTTTTGGAGCACTGGCTGCTGCCCATCATCCTCGGCGGCATCACCTTGCCGATACTCCTGATGGTGGTGCTGATCGCGCGCATGATGTCGCGACCGAACAAACGACGCTGACTATTTCAGCGGCATCGGCGCGGTTTCGCCATACAGCGAGGGACGGAAATCGGTTGGCGCCGGGCCCTCGCCGCGCATCGCCCACAGCGTCAGCATGTTGGCCGGCATCGGCTTGGCGAACAGGTAGCCCTGCACCTCGTCGCAGCCGAGCTCGCGCAGCACCGGTACTGTCCGTCGGTCTCAACGCCTTCGGCCACCACCTTCATGTTCAGTGCCAGGCCGAGCTGGATGATGGCCCGAACCACGGCACGCGCGTCGGCGCTGGTTTCCAGGTCAAGGACAAAGCTGCGGTCGATCTTCAATTCTTCGGCGCGCAACTGGCGCAGATAGGACAGGCTGGAGTAGCCGGTGCCGAAGTCGTCGATCGAGACGTGGACGCCGATGGCGGCGAGTTTCTGGAACAGCAGACGCGTGCTTTCCGAGTCCTTCATGGCCAGCGATTCGGTGATTTCGCAGGTCAGCAGGATCGGATTGATGTCGTACCTGGAGAGCGCCGCAGCGATGCGCTCGGCCAGATCGGGCTCGCGCAACTGGCGCACCGACAGGTTGATGCCGACCCGCATGCGCAGGCCGCCATTGCGCCATTCGCGGATCTGGCGGCAGGCTTCCTCGATGACCCAGTTCCCAATCGCGCCGATCAGGCCGAAACGCTCGGCGATCGGTATGAACTCGGTCGGGCTGACCCAGCCTCGTACCGGGTGTTGCCAGCGGATCAGCGCCTCGGCCGCCGTGATCTTGCCGCTTGGAGCGTGCACCTTGGGCTGATAGTGAAGCACGAGCTCGCCCTTGGCCAGCGCGTCGCGCAGGTCAGCCAGCATGTCGGCCTGCTCACGCGCATGTTTCATCATGCGCGGCTCGAAGAAGCAATAGGTCGAACCCCCCGCGCTCTTGGCGGCGCGGCTGGCAATGGTGGTGTGCGAGATCAGTGTCGAGCGGTCGCCGTGTTCCGGGAAGATGGCGACACCCATGGACACCGTCAGCGTGACATCGCGGCCTTCCAGCTCGAACGGTTCGGACAGGTTCTCCAGCATCTGGCGCATGCGCTGCTCCACGGCGAGCTGGCGTACATCACCGCCGAGCGCGACCAGGAATTCGTCACCGACCCAGCGTCCGACCAGGTCGCCTTCTTTTTCCTCGCCGCGCAGCCGGTGCGCAAACGCCCGGAGCACCCGGTCCGCCTTTTCGGGTCCCAGCATTTCATTGACCAGCCTGAATTCGTCGATGTTGACGTGGATCAGCGCGACCCGACGCTGTTGCTGCGCGGCACGGTCGATCAGCTGATCCAGATGCTTCTCGAACGCTTCGCGGTTCGGCAGGCTGGTCAGTGCGTCGATGTCGGACTTCTTGCTGACCTCGACCTTGGCCTGACGCAGTTCGCGGCGCAGGCGGGCGTCGATCACCGAACTCAGCATCATCATGACCAGCAGGGCAAGGGTTCCCAACGACGCCAACGGTTCAAGCGAACGCAGCGCCATCAAGTTTTCCGCGGTTGCGCTGCCCGGTCCCGGCAGGCTGGCGATGCGCAAACACAGGACCGCGCCGACGCTTGACGCCGCGCCCAGCACCAGCGCGGCCACCAACTCGAAGGCGATCCGTCCTCTGCTCACCATGGGACGCAGCATGAAGTGAATGTAGAACGCCAGGGTCGCAGCGGCCAGGACGCTTAGCGCGGCCAGGGCCAGCCAACCGTATCGCCAGTCGATTGCCGTTTGCGCGCCGATGGCATAGACGGAGCCGAACTGCACCGCCACGATGCCCAAGCCCGCAACCGTGCCTCCGGCAATGGCCTGCACCAGCCTCGGCTGCGGTCTTGCGGCCAGCCCAAGCCCGATCGCTCCCAGCGCCGCTCCCAGCAACCAGGACAGAACCAGCGCGCCGGACCGGTAACCAAGCGCCGCGCTGCCTGGCTGGGCGGACAGCGTCAACACATGGACTGACCAGGCGCCGGTAGCCAGGGCCAGCGCGGCTGCCAGCAGCCAGGCCAATCCGATGCCCAGCGCGCCCGACTGCAGACGCTTTGAAAGATCCAGGGCCACCTGGGAGGCCACGACGGCGATCAGGATGGCAAGCCAACTGGTCGTGAAAGCGTCGATCAATATTTGATTGGCTGGTTGCATAAGGTGCCAGGACGTTTCGGGCCGTGTCGGCCCTCATCGCGCAGCCGACCGATCGGTTGCTGGCTGCGCAGCGGGCTGACGCCGCTGGCAGTCTACTGCAGTACGCCGCCGCGCAGACACTGGCGCGCCAATGTTTCACAATCGAGCTTCATCCGAGCCATACCATGACCACGCCGCCACATGCCCCAACAACCGGTTTGTTCACGCCGCTGCCGCTGGCCGGCTTGAAGGTGGTGGAATTCACCCATATGGTGATGGGCCCGACCTGTGGCATGGTGCTGGCCGACCTGGGCGCCGACGTGATCAAGGTCGAGCCGATCGAGGGCGACCGGACACGCCATCTGCTCGGTGCGGGCGCCGGCTTTTTTGCCATGTTCAACCGCAACAAGAAGAGCATCGCGATCAACCTGCAGAGCGAGGCCGGTGCTGCCGTTGCGCGCCGGCTCGCCGGCAGCGCCGACGTGGCGGTGGAGAACTTCAGGCCCGGCAGCATGGCCAAATATGGCCTGGATTACGTCACGCTTAGCGCGCAGAACCCGCGCCTTATCTACGTCGCCAACAAAGGCTTCCTGCCGGGACCCTACGACCACCGCACCGCGCTCGACGAGGTGGTGCAGATGATGGGCGGCCTGGCCTACATGACCGGGCGGCCCGGCGACCCGCTGCGCGCCGGCAGCAGCGTGAACGACATCATGGGCGGCATGTTCGGCGCCATCGGCGTGTTGGCTGCGCTACTGCAGCGCGGCATCACCGGGCGCGGCATGGAGGTGCAGTCTGCGCTGTTCGAGAACAATATCTTTCTGGTCGGTCAGCATATGCTGCAGTACGCGATCACCGGCATGCCGGCCGCGCCAATGCCTGATCGCATCTCGGCCTGGGCCGTGTACGACGTGTTCACGGTCCGGGATAGCGAGCAGATCTTTCTCGCCGTGGTCAGCGATTCGCAGTGGCAGACCTTCTGCGACGCGCTGGATTTCCCCGATTTGAAGAACGACGCCGCCCTGGCAACGAACAATCAAAGGGTGCAAGGGCGCTCCGGCCTGCTGGCGACGCTGCGCGAACGTCTTGGGCGCTACAGCGCGGCCGAACTGGCCAGCCTGTTCGAGCGCCATGGGCTGCCATTCGCGCCGATTCGAAAACCCGAGGAGCTTTATCAGGACGAACATCTGCTGGCCACTGGCGGGTTGGCCGACATTCGCCTGCCCGACGGCGAGCGCGCCGGGCAAAGCGTGAAAACAGTCCTGCTGCCGCTAACGTTGGCCGGACAGCGACTGGGCGTGCGCATGGACCCGCCGCGCATGGGTCAACACAGCACCGAGGTGCTTGCCGCGCTCGGCTACAGCGCCGCCGAAATAGAATCGCTGCGTACCCAGGTTGCCGTCGCCTAGGCGGTCATCTCACCAAGGAGTCTCCATGAGCCGCATTGCAGAAATCTCCGATCACGGCGCGCAGCGCCGCTCCGTCTTGGCACTTGCCGCGGCGGCACTGGCTGGCGCAGCGCTGCCGCAGGCCTTTGCACAGTCGGGTCAAACCGTCCGTTTCATCCTTCCAGTGAGCGTCGGTTCGGGTGTGGACGGCATTGCCCGCGCCTCGCAAAGCGCGTTGTCCAGGGCGCTGGGCCAGAACGTGGTGCTGGAGAACAACCCCGGCGCGGGGGGCGTCGTCGGCACCGCCGCCATGATCAAGTCGGCGCCCGATGGACTGACCCTGTCCATGGTCTCGAACAACCATGTGATCTATCCGAGCGTGCTCACGTCCGTGCCGTTCGACCCGGTGAACGACATCACGCCCATCACCATCATCGGCGCCACTCCGCTCGTGCTGGTGGTCAATCCCAAGGTGGCGGCGAAGGACCTGAAGGAGTTTGCCGCGCTGCTCAAAGCCAGCCCGGGCAAGTACAACTATGCCTCTTCCGGCAACGGCACCATCCTGCATCTGGCCGCCGAGATGTTCAAGGAGGCGTCGGGAACCTTCTCGACCCATATTCCCTACCGCGGCTTTGCCCCCATGCTGCAAGATATCGTCAGCGGCCAGGTCGATTGGGGCGTCGGCGCGCTACCGGCCCTGCAGGGGCAGATCAAGGCCGGCAATGTGCGCGCGCTTTGCGTTTCGGCGCCGCAACGCATCCCCGCCGCGCCTGAAATTCCGACCTCGGCCGAGGCGGGCTTCCCGACCTACCTGGTGGAAGGCTGGATCGCCGCGGTGGGCCCCAAGGGAATGTCGCCGGAACTGGTGAAGCGCCTGCACGCGGCTTTCGCCGCCGCCTTTGCCACGCCCGAGGTGAAGGAGGCCATGGCCAAACAGGGCAACACCATCAGCATCACCACGCCCGAGGTGGCGCTGGCGCATTTCAAGAGCGAACTGGTGAAGTACGCCGCGCTGGTCAAGAAAGCGGGCGTGGTGCCGCAGTAAGGCGCGTGTCTGCCGCAACCCAAGCCGCGCTTGGGGCGAGTCATGCATAACATCCGCACCGAAGGCCGAGCCGCTTGAACGCCAGCCTGAATGACTGGGTTGGCCGGACCGAAACGGTGGCCGACCTGATCACACCCGAGCCCTGTGCGGCGCTGGCCGCCATGCTCAATCGCTCCTCGGCGCGTCCGGCGACCGGCGCCGTGCTGCCACCGTTGTGGCACTGGCTCTATTTTTTGCCGCTGCATCGGCAGTCCGAGCTCGGTGCTGATGGCCACCCGCAACGCGGCGGGTTCCTGCCACCGGTTCCGCTGCCGCGGCGCATGTGGGCGGGAAGCCAACTCCAGTTCCAGCGCCCGATCCATGTTGGCGACGAGTTGGTGCGCCTCTCAACCATCGAAAGCGTCAAGGAGACGAGCGGGCGTAGCGGTCCATTGGTGTTCGTGCGCGTGCGGCATGAGATTCGGCGCGGCGCCGAGACGGACATCGCGCTAACCGAGTGGCAGGACATTGTTTACCGCGAGGCAGTGTCGGGCAACGCCGTAGCAGCTCCTGTTATTGCACCACGGGACAGCCGTTGGCAGCGCGAAGTGCGGCCCGACGAATTGCTGCTGTTTCGCTATTCGGCGCTGACCTTCAATGGGCACCGCATTCACTACGATCAGCCCTACGCGACGCAGATTGAAGGTTATCCCGGCCTGGTGGTGCATGGGCCGCTGATCGCGACCCTGTTGCTCGATCTGCTGCGCGAACATCAGCCCGACGCCGACCTGGCGAGTTTTGAGTTTCGCGCCATCCGTCCGCTGTTTGCCGGACGGCCGTTCCAGGTTTGCGCCGAGCCGCAGGAGGAAGGCCGGAGGATTCGCCTCTGGGCCAGGGACCAGGAAGGCGCTCTGGCAATGGATGCAGCGGCGGCCATGCTTCTGAAGTGAAATCGGTGTCCGTTGCTGCACAAAGCGGCCCAAGGTGAACGACGGGAGAAGGACGCGTAACATCACAACAGAGGAACCGTCACACGGCATGGTTCAACAACGGACGGGACAATGCCGGTCAAGACCGACTGGGAAGTGGAACTGGGCGTGGTCATTGGCAAGGGCGGGCGTTATATCAGCGAGGCCGATGCACTGTCGCATGTGGCGGGCTACTGCGTGGTGAGCGACGTGTCCGAACGCGAATACCAACTGGATCGCAGCGGCACCTGGGACAAGGGCAAGGGCTGCGACACCTTCGGCCCCACCGGCCCCTGGCTGGTGACGGCGGACGAAGTGCCTGACCCGCAAGCGCTGAAGATGTGGCTGGAGGTGGATGGCAAGCGCTATCAAAATGGAAGCGCATCCACCATGGTTTACGGGGTTAAGTTCCTGATTTCGTATCTGAGCCGCTTCATGAGTCTGCAACCTGGTGACGTGATTTCCACGGGCACCCCACCCGGCGTAGGCATGGGGCAGAAGCCGCCCGTGTACCTGCGCGCTGGGCAAACCATCCACCTGGGCATTGACGGCTTGGGCACCCAGACACAAGTCACCGTACAGGCCTGATATGAGCGTCATTCGTTCCATGCGCGTCGTAGACGTGCGTTTTCCCACTTCCCAGCATCTGGATGGCTCGGACGCCATGAACCCGGACCCGGACTACTCTGCCGCCTATGTGATTCTGGAAACCGACCAACCGGGTCTGGAAGGCCACGGCCTGACCTTTACCATTGGCCGTGGCAACGAGATTTGCTGCGCCGCCATTGAGGCCATGCGCTATCTGGTGGTGGGTCTGGACATGGCCTGGGTGGCCGAGGACATGGGGCGCTTCTGGCGCTACATCACCTCCGACAGCCAGCTGCGCTGGATTGGTCCGGACAAAGGCGCCATCCACCTAGCTACCGGTGCCGTGGTCAACGCGGTGTGGGACCTGTGGGCCAAGCAGGAGGGCGTGCCGGTGTGGAAGCTGGTGTCGCGCATGAGCCCTGAGGAGATCGTCAAGCTCATCGACTTCCGCTACATCACCGACTGCATCACGCCCGAAGAAGCCCTGGCCCTGCTGCAAAAGCAAGCCGTGGGCAAGGAGGAGCGCTGGGCCACATTGGAGCGCGAGGGCTACCCTTGCTACACCACGTCCGCTGGCTGGCTGGGTTATGACGATGACAAGCTGCGACGCCTGTGCAAGGAGGCGATCGACGCGGGCTTCAACCACATCAAGCTCAAAGTGGGCCGCGACAAGGCCGACGACATTCGCCGCCTGCGCATCGCGCGTGAGGTGCTGGGGCCAGACCGCCAGCTGATGATCGACGCCAACCAGGTGTGGGATGTGGGCCAGGCCGTGGAGTGGGTGCGTGAGCTTGCGTTTGCCAAGCCCTGGTTCATCGAAGAGCCGACCAGCCCGGACGATATTGAAGGCCACCGCGTGATCCGCGAAGGTGTGCACCCGGTGAAAGTGGCCACGGGCGAGATGTGCCAGAACCGCATCATCTTCAAGCAGCTCATCATGCGTGGCGCCATTGACGTGGTGCAGATCGATTCCTGCCGCCTGGGCGGTGTGAACGAAGTTCTGGCTGTGATGCTGATGGCCGCCAAGTACAACTTGCCCGTGTGTCCGCACGCCGGTGGTGTGGGCTTGTGCGAGTACGTGCAGCACCTGTCCATGATCGACTATCTGTGTATTGCCGGTACGCGCGAGGGCAGGGTAATCGAGTTTGTGGACCACCTGCACGAGCATTTTGTGGACCCCTGCGTGATCCGTCATGCGGCCTACATGCCGCCGCAAGCCCCAGGCTTTTCTATCGAGATGAAAGCGGCCTCCTTGCAAGAGTACGAGTTCAAGCCCAAAGCCAAAGCCAGCGCTACAGCGTAATGAAGATCGACACCCACCAGCATTATTGGCGTTACCGAGCGGAAGAGTTTCCCTGGATCAGCGATGGCATGCCCTTGCTGCAACGGGACTGCATGCCCGCCGATGTGGAGCCGGCTCTGCGCGCGGCGGGT
>JBCKPH010000029.1:0-25746 GCA_038901755.1 Burkholderiaceae bacterium
CTCACCGCTTCCAACCGCGCCATCACTTTCGGCAAGCGCTTCAGCTCGGTGGCTTTCGCGTCCTTCAACCAGAGGCACCAGCGCAATTTGCCGTGCAGGAACTCTTCGGCACTGATCAGCGGGCGAACAAATTTCGCAGCGTCGGGTTCGTCAGCCAGTAGTGCCATCTTGTCCGTATCCGACAACACCAGGTGTCCTCCATCGGCAGGCTTTGAACCGTACATTGCAGCGGGTACCTGCGAGATTGGCGCGCCCCGGCTGCCAAGGACAAAGTCGCCCCCCTCGACAAGATAGGGGCTGATGCTGCTGACCAGCGAGATCAAGGCGGGTCCGTCCACTTCAGGGTAGTCGGCCAACAGCGCTTGCTTCGGCTTTTCGACCCCGAAGCCGATGATGATGCAATGCACCGCCGCGCGACCCGGCGCGTCATTCGTCCATTTGAACGTCCGGTGCGCGAACTGGATTCGCATACCCTGATGCAGCATCCAGCTCCAGAGCACGCCGGCCTGCTCGCCTTGCGAAATGCTGTTCGTGGAAACGAAAGCGCAGCGTACTTTTTGGCGCGCGACGGTCTCCACGCGGTCAACATCGACAAACAGGTCGCCGAAGCCGCCAGCCCCCTGGCCGAACTTCACATCCTTGAATTTCTTGCGATCCTTGCTTGCTGCCGCCGCGATACCCGTAAAGCTGTCGGGAGCGGTGGTGATGTACCGCGCCGCCTTGATGTACCAGGCCGACACGTAGTCAAGACTGTTGGCGCTCTTGACGCCGTGGCAAACGGTGTCCATATCTTCTTTTTGCTCAGCGCTCAGCAGGTGCTTGCCGCGAAATGGCGGATTGCCCAGGATGTAGTTGAGCCGGGTTGGCGGCACAAAGTCGGCCCAGTCGATGCGCAGCGCATTGCCGTGGCGGATCTGCGCGCTGCGCTTGAGCGGCACGCGCAGCATGGGTTCGCCAAACTCGGCGCCGGCCTCCACATTCATCTGGTGGTCGGTCAGCCACATCGCCACCTGGGCCACCTGCGCGGGGAACTCTTCGTATTCGATGCCGTAGAACTGATCCACATCGACCTTAAGAAAGTCGAACACATGACCGATGCGGGTGCCAAAGCGGCTGGCAGCGCGCATCACGTCCAGTTCCAGCTTGCGTAGCTCCCGGTAGGCGACAACGAGGAAGTTGCCGCAACCGCAAGCCGGGTCCAGAAAGGTCAGGCGTTCCAACTTTTTCTGGAATTCGAACAGGCGATTCGTGTCGCCCTTCACCTTGTCGAACTCGGCACGCAGCTCGTCCAGGAACAGCGGCTTGATGAGTTTGAGGATGTTCGTTTCGCTGGTGTAGTGGGCGCCCAATTCGCGGCGTCGATCCTGGGCATCGAGCTCGATGACGCGCTGGAACATGGCGCCGAAGATCGCCGGCGAAATATTGCCCCAGTTGCGTTTGGCCAGGTCCAGCAAATGGGCGCGCATGGCCGCAGTGAACGCGGGCGGGTCGATGCGGTCCTCGAACAGCTTGCCGTTGACGAAGGGAAAGATCGAGAACTGCTCGGCCAGCGAAGTCTGGCGCTGGTCGATGTCCTTGTTCAGCGTGACGAACAGGGTGTCGAGCACGGCACCAACGTTGGAGCCGTCCTCGGCAGTGTGAAACTCGATCAGGTCGTGAAAGCTGTCCTTGGGCTGAAAGATGCCAGTGTCATCGGCGAACAGGCAAAACAGCAGGCGGACAAGAAAAACCTCCAGGTCGTGACCGGTGTAGCCGTCGCGCTTGAGCAGGTCGTGCAGTTCACCCAGCGCTTCCACGGCCGCGCGGTTGATGGCCTCTTCCTCACGGATTCGCTGTTTGCGGTAACCGGCGACAAAGTAGAACAGCCGCAGCTTGTATTCAAGCTCGGGCAGGGTGAAGGCATGGACCGTGCCTTCGTCCAGGTCATGCAGTTCGAAGCGCCAGAAGTCGCAGAGCAGGATGTAGCGCGGCTCCTCGTCGGGCTTCAGGCCGGGAAAGTAGTCCTTGGCCTGCTTAAACGCCTTCGCCAGGTCCTTGCCACGACTCTTGTGCTCGATGAGCAGGGTGCCCTTCCAGAGCAGGTCGATGTAGCCGTCCTTGCCGTCAAGCTTTTTGACCTGACGCTCAAAGGTGCCGACCTTGCGGCGCTTGATTCCGAAGACCTCGAAAAATTCGTCCCAGAAGCTCTTGGCGTCGGCGTCCTCGCGTTCGACATGCCGCCACTCCCGGGAAAACGAGCGGGCGCGGTTGGCGATTTCCTTCCAGTCGAGCGGCATAGCCTCCGGGGTTCCTGATTAGCTCTTGTTGACCCTAGGAGGCCCGCTTAATGTCAGTGCGCCAGCACATTGACCACGGCGGTGACCAGTCCCATGCCCAGCGCGAGCCAGGCCACCTGGGCCAGGGTTTGCCGGGCGCCCAGCCGCCGTTGCAATTGGGGAATCAGGTCGGCCAGCGCGACATAGACAAAACTGCTTGAAGCCAGAACCAGAAAATAGGGTAGGTAGTCCCTCAGGCTGTCGACCAGCCAATAACCCACAAGTCCGCCGACGACGGTGAAGGCTCCGGCCAGTGAAACCCTGACGATCGCCACGCGGCGGTCGCTCGACAGATGACGCAACACCACCAAATCACCCATGTGATGCGGCACCTCGTGGGCCAGCACGGCCAGCGACGCGATCAGGCCCAGGCGCAGGTCGGCGACAAAGGCAGACGCAATCAGCACGCCGTCGCCGAAACAGTGCACGGTATCGCCGGCGAGCACGGCCCAGCTCCCGCTGGCCGGCGCCGGTGCGTCGCTTCGGCGAGGGTGATCGTGATCGTCGCGGCCGGCTTCGCTGTCCCGATGCGCCGCGCCATGCGCGGCGGCCGAGTCGTGGCGGTGTTCATGGCCGTGGTGCCACAGTTCCGCCTTGTCCAGCAGGAAAAACAGCACCAGGCCGGCCTGCAGCGTCATGAACAGCCGCTCCGCGCTGATGCCACTTTCAAACGCTTCGGGTAGCAGGTTCAAGAAGGCGGTGGCCATCAGTGCCCCGGCGGCCAGGCTCAGCATATGCTGCGTGTAGCGGGCCAGCAGACCAAAATTCAACGCCGCCGCCAGCCATACGCTGCCGACGCCGGCGACCAGCGTTCCAAGAACAATGGCAAGCAGGATCATGGCGCGACACCATGGCTGCGCAGCCAGTTCAGGCAGCGCCGCCAGCCATCCTCGGCGGCCTGTTTGCGGTAGCTCGGACGGTAATCAGCATGGAAGGCATGCGGCGCGTCGGGATAGACGACGATCTGCGAGGCGCGCGACGCCGCGCCGCCAGCGGCCAATGCCGCCTGCATGCGCCGCACCGTATCCGGCGCAATGCCGGCATCGTCACCAGCGTACAGACCGAGCACCGGGCATTGCAGCCCGCCAGCAATGTCCAGCGGATGCCTGGGCGTCAAGGCGCTGACATCACCCGCCAATTGGCCATACCAGGCCGGTTTGACCAGCGCGACCACCAGAATGAAAGTCAGGTAGAGCCCGACCAGCAGCAGGCCCGGTAGCAGGGCGCCGGCGTACATGTCGCCGACCGAGCGGCCCATCTGATCGGCCAGCACGATCAGCACCAGCGAGGGCGGGATCGCCTGCGCCAAGGTGCCCGATGCCGTGATGGTGCCGGTGGCGATGGTGCGGTTGTAGCCGTAGCGCAGCATGATGGGCAACGAGATTAGCCCCATCGAAATCACCGCTGCTGCAACCACTCCGGTGGTGGCGGCCAACAATGCGCCGACCAGAATGACGGCGATGGCCAGGCCGCCGCGCACCGGGCCAAACACCTGGCCCACCGTCTCCAGCAGGTCCTCGGCCATGCGGGATCGCTCCAGGATGATCCCCATGAAGGTGAAGAACGGAATCGCCAGCAGCGTTTCGTTCGACATGATGTTGAAGACGCGCAGCGGCAGGGCCTGGAACAGGTTGGTCGAGAACAGGCCGAGCTCCATGCCGATGAAACCGAACAGCAGGCCGGTGGCGGCCAGGCCAAAGGCGACCGGGATCCCGGTCAGCAGAAAGCAGAACAGTCCCGCAAACAGCAGCGGGACGAAATTGGCCGCGATCAGCGCGGTCATGCGGGTTCTTTCGTGCTGGATTGGGTCGTTGCTTGAGCCTGTGCTTCAGCCTCGGCCAGCAGTTCCTCGGTAAAAATTTCCTCGGCCGTCTTGTCGTGCTCGACACTGAAGGGCTCGCTGCGGTGGCCGGTGAGGAAACCGATGCGCTTGATCAGCTCGGACATCGATTGAGCCAGCAGGATGAAAAAACCCAGCGGCAGCAGCGCGAGCACCGGCCAGCGAATCAGGCCCCCCGCATTCGAACTCACTTCACCGGAAAGAAACGCGCGGTAGAAGTAGGGCCAGGACAGGTAGATCATGATCACGGCCAGCGGGATCGTGAAAACGACAATGCCGATGGAGTCGATGATGGCGTTGGTCCGCTTGGACAGCCGCGAGGAAATGAAGTCGATACGGACATGGCCGTTTTTCAGCATCACGTAGCCCACGCCAAGCATGAAGACACCAGCAAACAGGTACCACTGGATCTCAAGGTAGGCGTTGGAGCTGATGTTGAAGGCCTTGCGCATGATGGCGTTGCCCGCGCTGATCACGGTGGCGGCGAGGATCAGCCACATGATGAACTTGCCAAAGCCGAGGTTGATCGAATCGATCACTCTGGACAGGGATAACAGGGCAGGCATTTTTGCTCCGAAATGTTCGTTACATTGTCTCATCATGTCAGAGACAATCCTGACACGCCTTGGCCGCATCGCTGTTGCGACAAACATGGCCAAGGCAGGTTTGCACGCATGTTCATGACTTCCAAACAGGATACGGCCCGCCGCGACCGGCTGATCCACTCACCAGCGATTCGCCAGGCAGATGCCGAGCTGCTGTCCATGGCGTTGATGAACGCGCGCAACCACAGTCTGCAACTCTATTCGCAAGTTGAGGACAAGCTCGATGCCCACGCCATGGAGCGGGCCATGCAGCTTGATGTTTCCCCGCCGCTATGGGAACTGGGCCGGCTGGCCTGGTATCAGGAATACTGGATCGCACGCAACCTGCAACGCGGCAAGGGGGTTGATTGCGATCCCACACCGGTCCGGCTGGCCTCGCAGCAGGCCAATGCCGATCGCTACTGGAACCCGGCGCTGTCAAGCGTTGAACAGCGCTGGCGCATGGATCTGCCTGACGCCGCGGCGACGCGAGGTTTTCTCTTGCAATCACTGGAGGCGAGTCTGGAATTGCTGGAGAAGACCGATGACCAGGACCGCGCGTTGTACTTCTTTCGTTTGGCCTTGATGCATGAAGATCAATGGTTCGAGTTGCTTTGCCGCTCGGCGCAAGCGATGGGCTGGGCCATCGACCTGCCGGCGCCGGCAGCCTTGGCGCAGAGGGAACCGTTGCTGTTGCCTTCGACACGCTGGAACATGGGCTGGACCGAAGCCGGATTTGCGCTGGACAATGAGTTGCCGGCACATGAGATCCAACTCCCCGAATATGAAATCGACGCGCAGCCGGTCAACTGGGCGCAGTATGTCGAGTTCGTCGATGACGGAGGTTACGACCGCGCCGAACTCTGGCAACCCGAGGGTTGGGCCTGGCTCGAGGCTCGAATCCGCGCCGAAGGCCGGCGCGGGCCGCGCCATGTCGAGCAGATTGGAGTCGCCAGCGGCGCGGTGATGTTGACCCGTTTTGGCCGGGCCACCAGGATGTCGGGCAGCCAGCCGGTGCAGCATGTCAGTTGGTGGGAGGCCGACGCATGGTGCCGCTGGGCCGGGCGTCGGCTGCCGGGCGAAGTCGAATGGGAGGCTGCGGCCCAACTCGCCGCGCGCCGTGGGTTTGTCTGGGGTGGCGTCTGGGAGTGGACGGCATCGACATTTCGTGGCTATCCCGGTTTTGCGCCTGGCCCCGATCGGGACTGGACCGTCCCCTGGCTCGGCCGCTGTAAGGCGGTCCGTGGCGCTTCGTTTGCGACACGGCCGCGCTTGCGGCACCAAAAGTTCAGGGCTTGCCTGCTGCCCGAGCGCGATGACGCCTTTGTCGGGTTTCGCTCCTGCGCCGCGTAGCGATGCTCTGCATCGCTCGAACGTGCAGGTCCGAAGTCGTGCGGGCCAGCGCCTAACATAGCCGGGCCTATGGATTCGATCGCTGCCGGTTTCACCGTCGCACTTCGCCTGATGATTTCGGGCGACGCCACGCTGTACGCCATCGTGGCCCGGTCGCTGGCGGTCAGCGCCAGCGCCTGCCTGATTGGCAGCGTCATCGGGCTCGGCGTAGGCGCCGGCCTGGCGGTGGCGCGCTTTACCGGTCGTGAAGCCGTGCTGGCCCTGCTCAACACCTTGCTGGCGCTGCCCTCGGTGCTGGTCGGGCTGATCGTCTATCTGTTGCTGTCGCGCAGCGGGCCGCTTGGTTTTCTCGGGTGGCTTTTTTCCTTCAACGCCATGGTATTTGCGCAAACCCTGCTGGTGTTGCCGGTGGTGGCTGCGCTGACGCGCCAGTTGATCGAAGACGCCGACCGGCAGCACGGCGAGCAGTTGCAGTCGATGGGTGCGGGCCGCCGCTGGCGCGCGCTGCTGCTGGCCTGGGACGAGCGCTACGCCTTGCTCACCGTGCTGGTGCTGGCGTTTGGCCGCGCCATTTCCGAGGTTGGCGCGGTGATGATTGTCGGCGGCAACATCGACGGCTTCACCCGCGTCATGACCACGGCCATAGCGCTCGAGACCAGCAAGGGCGACCTGCCGCTGGCGGTCGGCCTGGGCCTGGTGCTGCTGGCGCTGGTGCTGCTGCTCAATCTGCTGACGGCGGCGCTGCGGCGTTGGCGCGAGCGGGTTGACGGGGCGGTCTCGGCCCCGGCTGTCAGGGGTCTCGCGTGACTGCCGCCGGGTCGACGTTCCGCGAGCCGAGCCCCCTGCTGCAACTGCGCGACCTGTCGGTGCGCTACGGCCGCGTTGCGGCGCTCTCAGGCGTGACCCTGCAAATCAACGCGGGCGAGCGCGTTGCCCTGGTCGGCGCCAACGGCAGCGGCAAGAGTACGCTGCTGCGTGTGCTGCACGGCCTGATCGCACCGGGCGGCGGAACCCTGGAGACCGAACCAGGTCTGCGTTGCGCCATGCTGTTCCAGCGCCCGCACATGCTGCGGGCCAAGGTGCGGACCAATGTTGCGCTGGGTCTGTGGCTGCAGGGAATGCGCTGGGGACGGGCAATGGAACTGGCCCGCGCTGCGCTGACCCGCGTCGAGTTGGGGCACCTTGCCGAGCGCAATGCGCGTACCCTGTCCGGTGGGCAGCAGCAGCGGCTGGCGTTGGCAAGAGCTTGGGCGCAGCGGCCTGGCCTGTTGCTGCTGGACGAACCGACGGCGAACCTGGATCCACATGCCAAGCGTGAAGTTGAAGCGCTGATCGCCGGCTGGTCGCATTTGCCGGCAGGCGAGGAGGACAGTGGCAGGCCAGCCGTCGCGCTGGTGTTTGCCAGCCATAACCTGGGCCAGGTCAAGCGGCTCGCCGATCGGGTGATCTACCTTGAGCAGGGGCGGGTTTGCGCCGACCTGCCGGTGCGGGACTTCTTCGACGCCGAGCGGGTCCGGCGCAACCACCCTGAGGCGCATTTGTTTCTTCAGGGAGAGTTGGCTTGACAGCGGGTGAGCGCATGCTGAAGTCTCTGGCCTGGTCGCGCTGGATGAAAGCGTGCCTGGGTCTGCTGGGATTGGCTTGGGCGCTATCGACGCCGGCGCAGGTCATCGTGATGGCCTCCACCACGTCGACCGAGCAGTCCGGACTGTTCGCCCACCTGTTGCCGGAATTCAGGAAGGCCAGCGGGATCGACGTCAAGGTGGTGGCGCTGGGCACCGGCCAGGCCCTGGACCTGGGACGGCGCGGTGACGCTGACCTGCTGTTTGTCCATGACCAGGCGGCCGAGGAGCAGTTTGTCGCCGAGGGGCATGGGCTGAAACGGCAGGCCGTGATGTACAACGATTTCGTGCTGATCGGACCAAGGGACGACCCGGCCCAGGTCCGCGGCCAGGACATCGTCGCGGCGTTTCGGCGGCTGGCGGCAGGCAACCATGCAGTGGTCTCGCGCGGCGACAAGAGCGGGACCCACAGCGCTGAACTGCGTTACTGGTCGCTCGCCGGCCGGTCCGGGCAGTATGGCAGTGGTTACCGCGACTGTGGCTGTGGCATGGGGCCGGCGCTCAACATGGCTGCGGCCAGCGCGTCCTATCTGCTGGCGGATCGCGGCACCTGGTTGAATTTTCGGAATCGGGGTGACTTGGCGCTGCTGGTGCAGGGTGACCAGAGGTTGTTCAACCAGTACGGCGTCATCGTCGTCAATCCGGCCAAACATCCGCATGTCAGGAGCGCCGAGGCGCAGAAGTTCGCGGACTGGGTCACTTCGCCGGCTGGCCAGCAGGTGATTGCCGGGTACCGGATCGGCGGCGAGCAGTTGTTCGTTCCGAATGCCGCGCGCTGAACAGGCTGGTGCTGAGCATCCCAAGCGCGGCGTGGACCAGGAATCAGGGTCTCTACCTAGGAATTGCTGCGCTGCAAACCGGATCGAATCGCTATGATGTCAACTTCAACTACAGGAGACCGAACGTGAGCCAAGATACTGTTTCCAAGGATGGCGCCACGGCGCTGCAGTCCGGGCGCCGCCGCTTTCTGGGTCGCGCCGCGGCGGGTATCGCCGGCACCGCCGCGTTGGCCGCGCCGATGATTTCGGTCGCGCAGTCGCCGATCGTGATCAAGATGCAGGGCGCCTGGGGCGCCAAGGACATCTTCAACGAGATGGCCGAGGAATACGTCAAGCGCGTCAACGAAATGGCGGGCGGGCGGCTGCGCATCGACTACCTGCTGGGCGGTGCGGTGGTGAAACCGTTCGAAGTGATGGACGCGACCAGCAAAGGCGTGCTTGATGCCAGTCACGGCGTGCCGGTGTACTGGTATGGCAAGAGCAAGGTGGCATCGCTGTTCGGTTCGGGCCCGATCAACGGCTGCGACGCGCAGCAGACGCTGGCCTGGATTCACCGTGGTGGTGGCATGGCGCTCTACAACGAACTCCTGCAGAAAATCCATCTCGACGTGGTTGGATTCTTTGTCATGCCGATGCCGACGCAGCCACTGGGCTGGTTCAAGAAGCCGATCACGGACGTCAAGCAACTGGTGGGCCTGAAGTACCGCACGGTGGGCCTGGCGGCCGACCTGTTCCAGCAAATGGGCGCCAAAGTCACGCAGCTGCCCGGCGGTGAAATCGTGCCCGCGCTGGAGAAGGGCGTGATCGACGCCTTCGAGTTCAACAACCCGACCTCGGACAGCCGCTTCGGCGCACAGGACGTGATCAAGAATTACATGATGGGCAGCTACCATCAGGCGATGGAGTTCTTCGAGATCGCCTTCCACAAGCCGAAGTGGGCGACCATCCCGAAAGACCTGCAGGCGATACTGCAGTACGGCGCCGAGGCCGCCAGTTCGGCGAACTGGTGGACGGCGATGGACAACTACTCGCGCGACCTGCAGGAACTGATTACGAAGCACAAGGTCAATGTCATCCGCACGCCGAAACCGATCATGGCCGAGCAGCTCAAGGCCTGGGACGTGCTGACCAAGAAGATGTCGGAGGAGGATCCCTTCTTCGCCAAGGTGGTCGAATCGCAGCGGGCCTGGGCGAAACGGGTGGCGTACTACATGTTCATCAATGAAGCGGACTACAAGCTCGGCTACGAGCACGTGTTCAAGACCAAACTGCCAGCCTGATTGATCGCGCCGTTGGCGCATGATGGTGGGGCGGGCGAGGGCCCGCCCTTTTTTCTCCATTCGACCGGATTCGTGTCATGGTGCATCGCCTGATCTACTCGATTGACCAACTAAGCAAGACGACAGGCCACGCCTTTGCCTGGTGCATCATCATCCTCACCTTTGGTACCTGCTACGAGGTGTTCATGCGCTACACGTTGAACGACCCGACCAGTTGGGCCTTTGACCTGAGCTACCTGATGTACGGCGCGGTGTTCTACATGGCCGGCGCCTACACCCTGTCGCGCGGCGGTCATGTTCGCGCTGACATGTTCTACCGGCGCTGGAGCGAGCCGACGCAGGCGAGGGTCGAGCTGGTGCTGTACCTGTTGTTCTTTTTTCCGGGCATCCTGGCTCTGGTGATTGCCGGATCGGGCTACGGGTTCGAGTCGATGCGGCTGCGCGAGGTCAGCGTCAACAGTCCGGCCGGCGTCCCGATCTGGCCGCTCAAGATGATGATCTGCGTCGGCGCTGCGCTGATGGCGCTGCAGGGTTTCGCCGAGGTGCTGCGTTGCATCGCCTGCCTGCGCGAGGGCAAGTGGCCGGCCAGGCTGCACGATGTCGAGGAACTCGAACAGCAGTTGCTGCGCGAGCATGCGCGCAAGGCTGCGGCGCAGGCCGAACAGGGAGCTACGTCATGAGCGATCCGGCTGTTGCCCTGCTGATGCTCGGCATCCTGGTGTTCGTGATTTGCATCGGTTTCCCGGTCGCCTTCACGCTGATGGCGCTGGGCGTCGGCTTCGGTTTCTACGCCTATTTCAAGCCGGCCCAGGCGTTTTTCGACAGCCGGGTGTTTTACCTGTTGACGCAGAACACCTTCACGGTGCTCAACAACGACGCGTTGGTATCGATCCCGCTGTTCCTGCTGATGGGCTATCTGGTCGAGCGTGCCAACATCCTCGACAATTTGTTCAAGAGCCTGCGGATCGCGCTGAAAGGCGTGCCCGGCTCGCTTGCCGTCGCAACGCTTGTCACCTGCGCGCTGTTCGCCACCGCCACCGGCATCGTCGGCGCCGTCGTCACGCTGATGGGTCTGCTGGCGTTGCCGCAGATGATGAAAGCGGGTTACGACACGCGCCTGGCCACCGGCGTGATCTGTGCGGGGGGCTGCCTGGGCATCCTGATTCCGCCCTCGATCATGCTGATTGTGTACAGCGCGATCGCCGGCCTGTCGGTCGTCAAGCTCTACGCGGCAGCCTTCATTCCTGGCTTCTTCCTGGCCGGGATGTACATCGTTTATGTCGTTGTGCTTGCGCTGTTCAAGCCGCACCTGGCGCCACCCCTGCCGAAGGCCGAAGGCGACGTGCCGCTGGCTGAAGTCGGCCTGATGCTGTTGAAATCGTTCTTTCCGCTGGCGTTGCTGATCCTGTCGGTGCTGGGCGCCATCATGTTCGGCATCGCCACGCCGACCGAGGCGGCTGCCGTCGGCGCGCTCGGGGCCATGCTGCTGGCGGCGGCCTACCGCGCGCTGACATGGCAGGGGTTGCGCGAGTCGGTCTACCTCACGGCACGAACCTCGGCCATGGTCTGCTGGCTGTTCGTCGGCTCGGCCACCTTTGCCTCCGTCTTTGCCTACCTTGGCGGCAACCAGATCATCAAGGAGTTTGTGCTCGCCATGGATCTTGGACCCATCACCTTCCTGCTGCTGTCGCAACTCATCATTTTCCTGCTCGGTTGGCCGCTCGAATGGACCGAAATCATCATCATCTTCGTGCCCATCTTCCTGCCGATGCTGGAGCATTTCGGCATCAACCCGATCCTGTTCGGGGTGCTGGTGGCCTTGAACCTGCAGACGGCATTCCTGTCTCCGCCAATGGCGATGTCGGCCTACTACCTGAAGGGTGTCAGTCCGCCTACCGTGCTGCTGACGCAGATCTTCCGCGGCTGCATGCCGTTCGTCTACGTGGTGCTGGTGACGATGCTGATGATCTATATCTTCCCGGGCATCGCGCTGTGGCTGCCCAACGCCCTGTACGGCTAGTGACGTTGTGGACCTGACCCAACTCGAGCAACTCGGCGCGGCCGATGCGGCGCGCGCCATTGCCGGCGGTGTGATCAGCTCGGAACAGTTGGTCCAGGCCTGCCTGGCGCGCATTCGGGCCGTCGAACCCGACGTGCTTGCCTGGCAGTACCTGGACGAGGCGCATGCGCTGACGCAGGCCCGTGCACGCGACCTGGACCGCTCTGAAGGCCGGGCCATCGGCCCGTTGCATGGCGTGCCCATCGGCATCAAGGACATCATCGACACCGCCGACATGCCAACCGAGGACGGCACCGTGCTGCATGCCGGGCGCACGCCGGATCGCGACGCCGCAGTGGTCGCAACGCTGCGGGCTGCCGGTGCGGTGATTCTGGGCAAGACGGTCACGACCGAACTGGCGACCTACGCGCCGGGCAAGACGCGCAACCCGCACAACGCCGAGCGCACCCCCGGTGGCTCCTCCTCGGGTTCGGCGGCTGCAGTGGCCGCGGGCATGGTGCCGCTGGCGCTTGGCACGCAAACCAATGGCTCGGTGATTCGCCCGGCGGCTTTTTGCGGCGTGTTCGGATTCAAGCCCACACACGGCCTGATTTCGCGCCATGGCATCCTGAAGCTGTCACGCACGCTCGACACCGTTGGTTTGTTCGCGCGCAGCGTCGAGGATATCGCGCTGCTGGCCGAACAAATTGCTGGCTACGACGAACGCGACCCCGACACAAAGCCGCGCGCACGCATTCCCTTTTCCCAGGTTGCAGCTTCCGAGCCGCCGCTGCCGCCATCCATTGGCTTCATCAAGACCCCGGTCTGGGATCGCGCCGACGACACCACGCGCGAAGCCTTCGCCGAGCTGGCCGAGGTGCTGGGAGCGCAATGCCAGGAGATCGAACTGCCGGACGCGATGCGCGAGGCCTGGGACTGGCACCGCACCATCATAGAGGCCGAAATGGCGGCCAGCCTTGAACTTGAATGGGAGAAGGGCCGCGACAAACTGTCCGATTCACTGCGCCAGCAGTTGGAGCGCGGTCGCGCTGCGCTGGCACTGGACTATCAGAAGGCCCGGGCCCGCGTGGCCTTGCTGAACCAGGGCTTCGAGGAAACTTTCGCGCGCTTTGACGCGCTGCTGACGCCGGCCGCGCCGGGCGCCGCGCCGGCCATCGCAAGCACCGGCGACCCGGCCTTTTGCACCCTGTGGACCCTTTGCGGCATGCCCAGCCTGAGTCTGCCACTCATGACTGCGCCGGACGGCATGCCACTGGGTGCGCAACTGGTGGCGGCGCGCGGCATGGACGCGCGGCTGCTGCGTACTGCGCGCTGGTTGCAGTCAAGGGTGGCGAGCGCTTGAAGCTCGAACCAGGAGTAACGAAATGCCCGTAAAGATTTTCTCCGGCGTGGTGGCGGTGGTGTTGCTGCTGGCCTACCTGCTGCCGGTGGTGTTCAAGCTCAAGGAGGTATCGCTGGGTGTCGTGATTTTGATTGGCATCACCATGGTGCTGGTGGACCTGTGGCAATCGTTGCGGGCAGGCGAAGATTGAAGTGGGCGAGGGGCCTGCGTCCTGCTCAGGGTCGCAGAAGCAGAGTGGCCGACCAGATGCCGGCGATGGTCAGCAGCAGCGAGCCCAACAGGTGCAGCGACGCCGTGCCCAGCGCAAGAGCGTAGCGTGCCTGTTGCAGCATCGCGACGACCTCGGCCGAGAATGTTGAAAAGGTCGTCAGCGCGCCGAGAAAGCCGGTAATGAGCGCCAGGCGCCAGACCGGATCGAGTTCGGGCAGAGCCTGGAACAGCGCGACAAGAAGGCCTACCAGGTAGCCGCCGATCAGGTTGGCCGCCAGCGTGCCCAGTGGCACGCTGCTCGCCGCGGCGCCAAGCGGATTGAGCCACAGGCCAAGGCCCCAGCGGGCCAAGGCGCCGAGGCTGGCGCCCACGCATACGGCCAGCAGATTCAGCATCGGGCGCCTACTTTATCATTTGTTGAGGCAGCCAGGTGACGATCCCGGGAAAGGCATAGAGCAGCGCGATGGCCAGGCACATGATGGCGAACATTGGCATGGTGACCTTGGCGATCCAGGTCAGTTCGCGCCCGGTCATGCCCTGCAGCACAAACAGGTTGAAGCCGACCGGCGGCGTGATCTGCGCCATCTCGACCAGGATGACGACGAAGATGCCGAACCAGATCGGGTCGATGCCGGCCTTCTGCACGGTGGGCATGACGACGCCCATGGTCAGCACAACCATCGAGATGCCGTCCAGGAAACAGCCCAGGATGATGTAGAACAGCGCCAGAGCCAGCAGCAGTGCGATGTTGCTTAGCCCCAGGCCAGCGATCCATTCGGCCAGATGGCGTGGCAGACCGATGTAGCCCATGCTCAAGGTGAGAAAGGTGGCGCCGGCAAGGATCAGCGCAATCATGCAATAGAGACGGGTGGCCCCCATCAGTGCGTCGCGAAAAGTCGGCCAACTCATTGAGCCTTGCAAGGTGGAAATCAGCAGCGAGCCGACGACGCCGACCGCAGCGGCTTCCGTGGCGGTGGCTATTCCGGTGTAGATCGAACCGAGCACGGCGATGATGAGCACGACGACCGGCATCAGGCTGAGCGACTGGGCGAGCTTCTTAACCAGCGGCATGGGCGGGTCGGCGGCCGGCACCTGGGTAGGATTGAGCAGGGCCCAGGCCATGATGTACGCGGAAAACATCGCTGCCAGCAGCAAGCCCGGCAGCACTCCGGCGATAAACAGCTTGGAGATCGAAACCTCGGCGCTGACACCATAGACGATCATGATGATCGAGGGCGGAATCAGCAGACCCAGGGTGCTCGCGCCGGCCAGGGTGCCGATCACCATGTGTTCCGGGTAACCGCGCTTCAGCAGCTCGGGCAGCGACATCTTGCCGATGGTGGCGCAGGTGGCTGCGCTGGAGCCCGAGACGGCGGCAAAGATGGTGCAGCCCGCCACGTTGGTATGCAACAGGCGCCCCGGCAGGCTTTGCATCCAGGGCGCCAGGCCCTTGAACATGTCCTGCGACAGACGGGTACGGAACAGGATTTCGCCCATCCAGATAAAAAGCGGCAGCGCCGTCAGGGTCCAGCTCGATGACGAGCCCCAGATCGTCACGGCCATTGCGTCGCCGGCCGGGCGCGAGGCGAACAACTGCATGCCGATCCAGGCCACACCCGACAGGGTGAGCCCGATCCAGACCCCGCTGCCCAGGATCAGGAGCAGCATGACGACGAGCAGGGCGGTGATGGCCAGATCAGGCATCAGACAGCTCCCTCTCCCGCAACGCGGGAGAGGGCAGGGGTGAGGGTTCGAACCATGCCAAGCTACTCATTGTGCAACGCTTCAGCGCCGCTCGCCGCAGGAACACGCCGGCCCTTGAGCTCGAGCACCAGTTCGTCAATGAAAGCGATCAGCAGGATCACGCTGCCCAGGGCCATCGACAACTGCGGCAGCCACAGGGGCGTGGCGTCGCTGGCGGTCGAAATATCGTGAAACAGGCGCGACTGCCAGGCCAGACGGCAACTGTAGTAGGCAAACAGCAGGGACAGCAGGCAGGCCGCAGCAAGCGCCCAGCGTTCCAGTGCTGTTCTCCAGCGCCCGCTGAGCGCGTTCAACAGCAGGGTGACGCGGATATGCTCGCCGCGCTTGAGCGTATGGGCCAGCGCCAGAAAGCCGCTGGCCGCCATCAGATAGCCGGCGTAAGCGTCGGTGCCCGGGACATGGAAGTGCAGTTGCCGGCCGGCTATCGACAGCAACACCATCACCAGCAGGCCGACCATGAACAGCGCCGCCAGGCCGGCAGCGCCAAGGTAGAGCCGATCGAGAAACCCGCGCATCGAGGGCGCGGCTATTTCATGTAGGCGTCAACCAGTTGCTTGCCTTCGGGACCGGCCTTTTCCAGCCACTCCTTGAGCATCGTTTCGCCGACCTTCTTCATGTCGGCCTTCAACTGCGCCGTAGGCGGCAAGATGCTCATGCCATTGGCCTTGAGCTTGTCCAATGTCTCCAGATTGGCGCGTCTGCTGGTGGCCCAGCCGCGCAGTTCGGCGTCGGCGGCGGCCTTCGTGACCGCTTCCTGGGTCGCCTTGTCCAGCGCATTGAATGCGGCAAGGTTCGCGATGACGGCGTTCTTCGGCAGCCAGGCCTGGGTGTCGTACCAGAACTTCACGTGCTCGTAGAGCTTGGCGTCCCAACCGGTCGAACCCGAACTCATCATGCTCTCGGCGACGCCGGTGGCAAAGGCCTGGCTCACTTCGGCCGCCTGCACCGTCACCGGTTGAGCGCCCACCAATTCGGCCATGCGCGCCGTGGCCGGACTGTAGGCGCGCCACCTGATGCCCCTCAGGTCGGCTGCCGAGGCGATCGGTTTCTTCGAATAGAGGCCTTGTGGTGGCCATGGAACCGAGTAGAGCAGCAGCATGCCGTCGGCCGCGAGTTTCTTCTCCAGCAGCGGCTTCTGCGCCTTGTACAGTTTCATCGCCTCGTCGTAACTGTCGGCGAGGAAGGGCAGGCCGTCGGCGCCGAAGATCTGCCACTCGTTCTGGAAGTTGGCCAGCAGGATTTCCCCGGCCTGGGCCTGTCCGCCCTGCACCGCGCGCTTGATTTCCGGCGCCTTGAACAGCGAGGCGTTCGCGTGCACGGTGATCTTGAGCTTGCCGCCGCTGGCCCTGTCCACATCGTTGGCGAACTGGACCAGGTTTTCGCTATGGAAATTGGTCGCCGCGTAGGCCGCCGGCAGGTCCCATTTGGTTTGCGCCAGGAGCGGGGCGCCCAGGGTGAGCAAAGCAGCGAATAATCCGAGTTTGAGTTTCATGGCGTCTCCAGGACAATGATGAGAATGAATCGAAGGCAAAGCATAAGCCCAATCAGAGGCAAGCCTCTCCGGTGTTTTCCCCAAGTGCGGCCGCTGCGATCAGGCCGTCCGGCAGCGGGACAGGCCGAACCATGACGGTCACGCAGATGAAGGCGGCCTGTGCTGCGCCGGCCGCTGCCGGGTTCCTTGGCCTGCTCATGCTGGAAACGCAATTCCCGCGCCCGCCCGGTGACGTCGGTCATCCGCAGACCTTTCGCCAACTTGGGATCGAGGCGCGCCTTCACGTCGTACCTGGCGCCAGTCCGAACATGGTGGTCAGGCAGGCGGACGTGACGATCCTGCCGCCGTTTCTGGCAGCGGCCAGGGAACTGGTGCGGCTGGGCGCCCGCATGATTGCGACCAGTTGCGGCTTCCTCGCGATGTTTCAGCGCGAACTGCAGCAGGCGGTGCCGGTGCCGGTGCTGAGTTCGAGCCTGCTCTGGTTGCCCCGTCTGCTTGCCGCCGGCGAGCGCCCGGGAGTCCTGACCATCGACGCCGACTCGCTGCGGGCAGCGCATTTCCGCGGTGTTGGCGCGGCTGAGGATACGCCTTGCGTCGGCGTGCAGGACGGCTGCGAGTTTCAGCGGCAGATCCTTGCCAACCAGCCCACGCTGGATCAGGCTCAGGCTGAGCAGGATGTGGTCGCTGCCGCGCTCGAATTGGTGCGCCGTCATCCGCGCTTGAGTTGCATCGTGCTTGAATGCACCAACATGCCGCCCTATGCCGAGGCGGTGCGCCGCGCCAGCGGCCGCCGCGTTGAACATCTTCCTTCCCTGGTGCGAGAGTTATGGATGCAAGAATGAAGCCACGCTGGCAGTTCTGGATTGATCGCGGTGGCACCTTCACCGACATCGTTGGCCGCGCGCCCGACGCTGAACTGCATACGCTCAAGCTGTTGAGCGAGAACCCGGAACAGTACCCGGACGCGGCCGTTGCGGGGATGCGCCGCCTGCTTCGCCTCAAGCACGGCGAGCCGATCACACCGGAGCAGGTCGAGTGCGTGAAGATGGGCACCACGGTGGCGACCAATGCCCTGCTCGAGCGCAAGGGCGAGCGGACGCTGCTGGTGACGACCCGGGGTTTTCGCGACGCGTTGCAGATTGCCTACCAGGCCAGGCCGCGCCTGTTCGATCGTTGTATCGTGCTGCCTGAGCTGCTGTATGAGCAGGTGATCGAGGCCGACGAGCGGATCGGCGCCCACGGCGAACTGGTGACCGAGTTGGATCAGGCGGCGCTGCGCACCCAGATGCAAGCGGCCTTTGACGGCGGCATTCGAAGCTGCGCCATCGTCTTCATGCACGGGTATCGCTACACGGCGCACGAGCGTGCGGCCAAGGCGCTGGCGCAAGCGATCGGCTTTGCCCAGGTTTCAGTGTCGCACGAGGTCAGTCCGCTGATGAAACTGGTGGCGCGCGGTGACACGACCGTGGTGGACGCCTACCTGTCGCCGATCCTGCGCCGCTACGTCGATCAGGTTGGCGCGCAGATGCCCGGCGTGCGCCTGTTCTTCATGCAAAGCTCGGGCGGGCTGACCGAGGCGCACCATTTTCAAGGCAAGGACGCGATCCTCTCCGGCCCGGCCGGCGGCATTGTCGGCATGGTGCGAACCGCGGTGGCGGCTGGACACAGCAAGGTGATCGGCTTTGACATGGGTGGCACGTCCACCGACGTGTCCCACTACGCCGGCGAATTCGAGCGCGCCTTCGACACCCAGGTCGCCGGGGTGCGGATGCGCGCGCCGATGATGAGCATCCACACCGTCGCGGCCGGCGGCGGTTCGATCCTCGGATTTGACGGCGCGCGCCTGCGCGTCGGGCCGGCGTCGGCCGGCGCGAATCCGGGGCCTGCGAGCTACCGGCGCGGCGGGCCGCTCACCACCACCGACGCCAATGTGATGCTGGGCAAGATTCAAGCGCAGCACTTTCCCAAGGTGTTCGGCCCAAATGCCGACCAATCGTTGGACCGTGCAAGTGTGGTCGGCAAGTTCGAGGCGCTGGCCGCGCAGGTGCGCCAGGCCACTGGTCGCGACGCCAACGCCGAGTCGCTGGCGGCCGGATTCATTCAGATCGCGGTGCAGAACATGGCGAATGCGATCAAGAAGATTTCGGTGGCGCGCGGCTATGACGTCACGTCCTACACCCTGCAATGTTTCGGCGGCGCCGGCGGCCAGCACGCCTGCCTGGTGGCCGATGCGCTGGGGATGACGCGTGTCTTTGTGCACCCGCTCGCTGGTGTGCTGAGCGCCTACGGCATGGGCCTGGCCGACCAGATCGAGATGCGCGAAGCTTCGCTCGAGCTGCCACTGGACGAGGTTGGCCTGCGCGCCGCCCAGGACCGGCTCGACGAGCTGGGCAGAGCGGCCTGCGCCGAATTGGCGGCGCAGGGCGTTGCAGCAGAGCGAATCGAGCGGCGCGAGCAGCTGCACTTGCGCTATGCCGGCACCGACACGGCGCTGCAGGTGCGCATGGCGGCGTTGCCGGCGATCCTGCGCGAATTCGAGGACGCCTACCGGCAGCGCTTCGCGTTTCTGATGCCGGGGCGCGAGCTGGTGATCGAGGCGGTTTCGGTGGAAGCCATTGGCGCGGGCGAGCGCCATCAACCGGCGGCGGCAGGCATCGAGCCAGCGGCCCATGCGCCGCCTCCCGTGGCCAGCGTGCCGATGTACTGCGAGTCCGACGAGGCCAGCGCCGGCTGGCGTGATGCCGGCCTTTTTGTTCGCGAGTCGCTGCAAGCGGGAGCCTGCATCGCGGGCCCGGCCATCATTGCCGAGAGAAACGCCACCACGGTCGTTGAGCCTGGCTGGCAGGCGCGGCTCTTTGCTGCCGGACCGATCGAGCTGACCCGTGCGCGAGCGCGCGTGACGCGGCACGCGATCGGCACCGAGGCCGACCCCGTGCTGCTCGAGGTCTTCAACAACCTGTTCATGAGCATCGCCGAGCAGATGGGCCTGCGGCTGCAGAACACGGCGTACTCGGTCAACATCAAGGAGCGGCTTGATTTTTCCTGCGCGCTGTTTGACGCCGCCGGCAACCTGATTGCCAACGCGCCGCACATGCCGGTGCACCTTGGTTCGATGAGCGAGTCGATCAAGACCGTGATCGAGCGCAACCCGGCGATGCGTGAAGGCGACGTCTACCTGCTGAACGACCCCTACCATGGCGGGACGCACCTACCCGACGTGACGGTGGTGACGCCCGTCTTTCTACAGACACCCTCCCCCTTGACGGGGGAGGGCAGGGGTGGGGGTGGGCAGATGCAGGCCATGGCCTCGGAACCCACGTTTTACGTGGGTTCAAGAGGTCACCATGCCGACATTGGCGGCAGCACCCCGGGCTCCATGCCGCCCTTCAGTAAGACGATCGCCGAGGAAGGGGTGTTGTTTGACAATTTCCTGCTGTTGCGAGACGGCGTCATGCACGAGGACGAGCTGCGCGCGCGACTCGGCGCCGGCGCCTACCCGGCGCGGAATCCCGAGCAAACCATCGCCGACCTTAAAGCCCAGATTGCCGCCAACGAAAAAGGCGTGCAGGAACTGCGCGCGATGGTCGCGCAGTACGGCCGCACCACGGTGGCGGCCTACATGGGCCATGTCCAGGACAACGCCGAGGAGTCGGTGCGACGCGTGGTGACGGCGCTAAGGGACGGCGAATTCAGCCTGGCGCTGGACAACGGCGCGCTGATTCGCGTCGCCATCCAGGTCGATACGGCAGCACGCAGCGCAACGATCGATTTCAGCGGCACCAGCAAGCAGCTCGAGAACAATTTCAACGCGCCGAAGGCCGTCACCATGGCCGCCGTGCTGTATGTTTTTCGCACCCTGGTTGACGACGACATTCCGCTCAATGCCGGTTGCCTGAAGCCGTTGCGCGTGATCGTTCCCGAGGGCTGCATGCTGAACCCGAATCCGCCGGCGGCGGTGGTCGCGGGCAATGTCGAAACCTCGATGTGCGTGACGAACGCCCTGTACGGCGCGCTCGGGCTGATGGCGGCGAGTCAGTGCACGATGAACAACTTCACCTTTGGCAATCAGGTACCAGAACACGGCGAGCGTCAACAGGGTCACCAGGATGATCAGAATCTGCATGTTCGACATGCGAACGACAAAATCACTCGAATCCATCATGGTGAAGCCGCCCTTGACCATCGGCTGCATCGGCTTGACCCGCGCTCCTTGCGTCACCTGCACCATGTTCTGCAGGACCACGGCGATGCCGATCGCCGTGATCAGCGGCGCCAGGCGGAACGATCCGCGCAGCGGACGGTAGGCGACCCGCTCGATGGTCCAGCCGTAGAGCGAGGTGCAGGCGGTGCTCAGAATCAGAGTCAGCACCAGCAGCAGAGGAATGCTGAGCACGCCGAGCATGGGCAGCCCGACAATGGAAATCAGCGCGATGAATGCGCCGACCATGAAAACGTCGCCGTGCGCAAAGTTGATCATGCCGATGATGCCGTAGACCATGGTGTAGCCGACGGCGATCAGGCCATAGACCGAGCCCAGCGTGACGCCGTTGATCAACTGCTGCAAAAAATATTCCAAACCGACTTTCCTGGATTGTTGCAATGCGTGGGTTGTCTGCGCGCTGCGCGTTCCAGCGTCACGGTATTTCATGAGGGAGCGCAACCCCTGTCAAGAGGGATTGCGATAGCGTGACACGGGCGCTAACCCGGTGCTGTCACGCTCGCCGGACCCAGGGGCCGGCCGTCCTGCAACAGCCGGGTCATGACCTCAGGCGTCACCGGCCGGCTGAAGTGGTAACCCTGGATCGCGTCGCAACTGTGGGCGCGCAGAAACCCGAGTTGCGCGGCCGTTTCCACGCCTTCGGCCACCAGGCGCAAGCCCAGACTGCGCGCCATCGCAATGATGGCAACCACCACCGCGGAGTCTTCGGCATCGTCGGGGACGCCGCGGACAAAGGACTGATCGATTTTCAGCGTGCTGATCGGGAACCGCTTCAGGTAGGCCAGCGAGGAGTAACCGGTGCCGAAGTCGTCGATTGACAGGCGCACGCCGATCAAACTGATCTCGCGCAACACGGCGGCGCTGGCTTCGCTCTTGGCCAGGATTCCTTCGGTGACTTCGAGCTCTAGCTGCGCCGGATCGAGGCCGAACGCCTGGACGATCTCGCGCACCGTCTGGGCGAAATTCTTCTGCAACAGTTGGCGCGGCGAAACATTGACGGCGAGCGACAGACCGTCAAAGCCAGCCAGGTGCCATTGCTGCAACTGTTCGCAGGCGCTGCGCAGGACCCACTCGCCAATCGGCTCGATGCGCCCGGTCTGCTCGGCCAGCGCGATGAACTGCGCCGGCCCGAGCAGGCCCATTTTTGGATGCTGCCAGCGGATCAGCGCCTCGACCCCCAGAATCCGCCCCTGCGGTGACACCACCGGCTGGTAATGGAGCCGGAACTCATCGCGCTCCAGCGCGTAATGCAGTGCGTTCTCGAACGCAATCCGGTCCTGCTCCTTGATCGTCATGTCAGCGGTGAAGAACTGGTAACCGTTGCCCCCGCGTTCCTTGGTTCGGTACATCGCGACATCGGCGGCACGCAGCAAATCCTTTTCCATCGTCCCGTCGGTGGGATAGACGGCCACACCGATGCTTGGCGTGACAAAACATTCCTGGCCCTGCAACAGGAATGGCATGGCAAAGACTGCAGGAACTGATGCACCAGTGGACCGGTGTCCTCCAGGCGGCCGATGTCGGCCAGCACCGCGCCGAACTCATCGCCTGAAAAACGCCCGACCACGTCACCACGACGCACGCAGCTCTGCAGGCGCCGCGCCACTTCCTGCAGCAGCAAGTCACCGGCGGCGTGACCGAGCGTGTCGTTGATCGCCTTGAAGCGATCCAGGTCAATGAACAACAGGGCGACCAGACGCCCGAGCCGACTGGCGTCCTGCAGCGCCAGGCGCAACCGGTCGTTGAACAGCGCCCGCCCCGGCAGTTCGGTGAGGCCGTCGTAGTAGGCCATGTGCTCGATGCGCGCCTCGGCCTGTTTCTGCGCGTCGATGTCCGAGATCGATCCGGAGAATCGCAGCACCTGCCCGGTCTCGTCCCATTTCGCCTGACCGATGTCGCGCACCCAGAGGTAGTCGCCGCCCTCGCGCCGAACCCGGTACTGGACGTCGAACGCCCCGCGCCGCTCGAAGTGCGCGCGCCGCACCGCCTCGACCCGGCCCACATCGTCAGGGTGCAAATGCGAGACAAAGAACTCCCGCTCGCCCGTTGCATCCGCGGCAAGGCCAAACAACTCCTTGACCCGTGGCGACACGTAGTAGGCCCCGCTGAGCAGATTCCAGTCCCAGATCCCGGCCTGCGAGCCGCGCACTGCCGCCTCCAGCCGCTGCTCGCTCTCTTCCAGTTCACTTTTTGACACCGTGGTGGCCTGTAGGCGTTCAGCCATCTGGTTGAAGCCTTCCAGCACCCGGTCAAAATCCGGGTCGCCCGATTCGCGCAACCGCACATCGAGCTGGCCGGAGGCAATCATCTGCACGCCGGAGCTCAAGCTGAACACGGCGCGGCGCACCGTGCGGCTGATCCATAGGTAGGCCGCCACTGCGCCGACCAGCGCCAGCAGCAGCGCCAAGCACCATGGCGAACTGCAAACGCGCCTGATGGGCCTGCAGCGTCTGCAGCGCAGCGGCAAGCCGTTGCGCGGCACCCGCCCTCATGCCGCCTTCATCGAACAACCGCTCCAGCACGACCCGTTGCCCGTTGAAGTCGCGGTGCAACTGGTCGGCTTCGTCCTTTAGCGCGACGGCGTCAATCAGTTGCGGGCGCACCGCTTTCCAGATCACGGTCGCCTTCTCGACCACTGCCTTCTCGCGAGCGAGCAGCGGCAACAACTGAATCCGCATCAGTTCATGGTCGAGGCTCTCCGCTGTGTTCAGCACCAAGGTGCGGTGCGCGGCGGAAGCATCCTGGGCGTAAAAGCGGATGGCCTGGGCAATGTCGATGGTTTTCAACTCGATTCCGCGCGCCGCATCGTATTTCTGCCTTGCCCGCGGCGACGAGGCGTCCATCACTGCGAGCATCTCCGCGTCGATCAAGCTGCCGATCTGGCGCACGATCACGACAACGCCATCGACTTCGAGCTGCAGCCTGTCCGCCGCATACATGACGAGCTGGCCCTGCAGGCGATAGCTCGCGAGCAGGCGGCCGGCCTTTTCACCCAGTTCGCGTTCCTGCGCCGTTCGCACCGCCTGCACATAGCGTTGCTGCTGCAGGCCGATATCGTCATGGTTTTTCAGCGCGCTGGCGCGCAGTTCCGCGCCAGGCGCTGACAGGTAGCTCAGGACCTTGGCGGAAAACTCGGACACATTGATCCGAATCTCGTAGCTTGCCGCCACCGCCGGAACCGTGGACTGCTCCACCAGCGCCACGGTTTCGCTCGAAGCAAGCAGGGTGCGGTAGGTGAGGCCGCCCATCACAAGCAGGCCCAGCAGCAGGGCAGCCAGCGCCACGGCGAGCTTTTGCGATAGGGTCAAGGAACGCCTGCGAAAGATTGCCGGCCACTTTGTCATTTTGTGATCCATGGTGCCTTACACCTGGATGGTCGGGCGCGACGGGGAAAGATGCTCGGGCGCAATCCCGAGGTCCTGCAAATCCGCTGGCAGCGCCCGCCCGGTGATCAACGCGGCGGCTGCACGAGCGGCGCCAGCTGCCGTCTGGATGCCGTAGCCGCCCTGCGCGGCGAGCCAGAAAAACCCGCTCACTTTCGGGTCATAGCCGGCAACCAGGGTCCGGTCTGCGACAAAACTGCGCAGGCCGGCCCATTTCGAATGGATGCGCGGGATGGTGAGCGTCGTGGCTCGAGACAGACGGTCCACCAGCACGGCGATGTCGTACTCGTCGGGTTGCGCATCGCACGGCGGCGAGGGCGTCTCATCAGCCGGGGATGCGAGCAGGCGTCCCGCATCGGGCTTGAAGTAATAGCTTTCCTCGACGTCGACCACGGCCGGCCAGTCGTAAATTGCAACGCCCGGCGGCGGCTCAAAGGTGATTGCGGTGCGCCGCAGCGGCTTGAGGCCAATCGGTCCGGCTCCGGCCAGTTGCGCGATGGTTTCTGCCCAGGCGCCAGCAGCGTTCACCAGCACCGGCGCGCTGAACTCGCCGGCCCGGGTTGCAACCTGCCAGCGCGCGGCGCTGCGGACCAGACCCTCGACGTTCGCGTTGCAAAACAGCCTGCCGCCGCGTTCACGCATGCCGCGCAGGAAACCCTGGTGCAAACTGTGCACGTCGATGTCCATCGCATCGGGTTCCCACAGTCCGCCGGCCACCTGCTCGGCGCTAAAAACCGGCACCCGCTCTCGCACCTGCTCTCCGCTCCAGAGGGTCAGGTTATTGACGATCTTCAGACCCTGGACAAGCGCCTGCTCCAGCGCCTCGCGCTGCTGCGCGGTCCCAACCAGCAGCGCGCCGCGCGGCGTCAGGATCGGGTGCTCGGCGAAGCCCGGCGGCGGCTGCAGGTAGAAGCTGCGCCCGGCCCGGGTCAGGGCCCGCATGGTGGCGTTGCCGTAGGTCTCGGTGAACAGCGCGGCCGAGCGGCCCGTGCTGTGGTAGCCGGGCTGGTCTTCACGCTCGAGCAGGATCACCCGGCCCTGTGCTGCCAGCTCGTAGGCGACCGAGGCGCCCGCCATGCCGGCGCCGATGACAATGAAGTCACAAGACTCAGGCCGCAACGCAAGCACCCTCGAAGTTGCACAGCTCCGGCCTGAGTTCCAGTCGCCTACGCTGCGCAGTTGCACAGGCGCAACGCTCCGGCGACTCAAGCGCTGCCATAGCCGCCACCGCCCGGGGTTTCAATCACGAACACGTCGCCCGGCGCCATCTGTGTCGAGCCAATATGGTCCAGCGGCTCGACGCTGCCGTCCAGCCGTTCCACATAGTTGGCGCCAAGCTGCCCCGGGCTGCCGCCGGCCATGCCAAAGGCAGGCTGGTGCCGCCCATTGCTCAAGATCGACGCCTCCATCGCCTGCAAGAAACGCACGCGACGCACGCCGCCGTCGCCGCCACGCCAGCGGCCGGCGCCACCCGAGCCATGACGAATCTGGTAGCTGTCAAGCCGAACCGGAAAACGAAACTCCAGCACCTCGGGGTCGGTCA
>JBCKPH010000030.1:0-25698 GCA_038901755.1 Burkholderiaceae bacterium
CGAACGGCACGACGTGCAGCACCGTGTACTGGTGCCGGTCACCCAGCCATTCGTTGTGGGCCGCGACGTAGGCCAGCATGCGCTTGGTGTACTCGCTTCCGTCGGTCAGGAGCAGGATCTTCATGGGATTTCCTGGGGGGTTGAAAGACTTTGGTGGCGCGCTGGCCGATCATGCGCCATGCTACGCTGGCTGTGGAAACCACTTCAACCGATGTGCCACCCTGCCCGAACAGGATGACTGGGCAAGATTCCCTGCGGCAGTGCAGCCACCGACACCCGAACTTGATGGAGGAATCGATCCGTGAATGACTACCGAAGCATCCTGGTGCATGTCAGTGACAGCGAGCGATCACGCAAGGTACTGAAATGCGCCGCCTCGCTGGCCGCCATCCATGGCGCGAATCTGCGCGCCGTGCACGCGGTGGAGCCGCTGCACCTTGGGGCCTTCATCAGCCCGGAGACGGCGATGACCGCAGCGCAGCTTGGCGAGGAGGCCCGGCGGCAGGGTCTGCAAGCTGCTCGCGAGCGGGTGCTTGAAGCGGCGCAGTCGCAAGGGATGAGCATCGCCTTTGACAGTCCGGGTATGGATCCGATGCAGGCCATGACGGAATATTCACGTGTGACGGATCTGCTCGTCATGGGCCAGCCGCTTGACACGGACGACCTGGGGCCAACGCGCCGCCTGGCTTCACGGTTGCTGGTCCATGCCGGTTGTCCCATGCTGTTTGTTCCGGCCATCGGGCCATTGGAAGGCTACGGCAACCGGGTGCTGGTGGCCTGGTCTGGAACACGTGAAAGCGCCCGGGCCCTGCGCGACGCCCTGCCATTGCTGCGGCGTGCCAGCAGTGTCGAAATCATCCGCTTCGGACAGAAAAACGAGGAATCCGTCGAGCCGCTGGATCGGGTCGCGGCCTACCTTCATGCCTTTGGCGTCACGCCAAGCTGCTGCGTCAGCCCGGTACGGGAAATATCATTCAGCGAGCGTGTGCTGACGCCCAGTGTGGTGGACGCGTCGATCGCCGAACTGCTGCTGTCGCGCGTCAGCGACATCAATGCCGACCTGATCGTAATGGGCGGCTACGGTCATACCCGGACCTATGAACTGGTTCTCGGTGGCGTGACCCAAACCATACTGAAGTCGATGACCGTTCCGGTACTGATGTCCCACTGAACGCCGCAAGGGCAGTCGAGCCTGCCGTTACTTCAGGTGTCACAGCAGGCCGGCGGCCGGCAAGGGCTCAGGTGGCCACCACCATTGGAAACTCGGCCCGCAGGCCGTCGGCCACCGGCAGGAAGGGGCGCGTCAGCGCCGCGCGCTGCTCGCTGCCCATGCGGCGCCAGAGAAAGTCCGAGTTGTTGCCCGGCTCGTCGGCGACGTAGAACTGCGTTGTCAGCAGTTCGCGCCGATCCAGCTTGACCTTGACGTGAATATGCGGCGTGCGGCCGGCATAGACCGAGGGCCGAATGGTGCGAAAGCGGTAACGGCCCTGGTTATCGACCGTCACGCGGCCAAAGCCCTGAAATGCCCTGTCCGCTTCACCGCGATTCCCCGGATGGTGGTAGTTGCCGCCTTCATCGCATTGCCAGATCTCAACCACGGCGCCGCGCACCGGCCGACCCTCCAGATCGAGCACCGAACCCTCGAGCCAGCACGGCTTGCCCTTGCTGTAGCTGAGGTTTCCGTTGCGCAACAGGTCAAAGTCGCTGTCGGCCGGGTCTGCCACCGGATAGAACGGGCCTTCAGATTGCGCCGGGGTACGCAAGAGCGGCGTGCGCATCTGCGCATGGGCCAGCAACAAGACGGCGGGCAGACCCAGCGTGGCGGCCAGTACAAGTTTGCGACGTGATGCCGACGCGATGCTCAAAGGGGTAGGGCGCATGGGAGTTCTCCTGAGACTGTTCTGAGATGCCAAATCGTCACCGTGGTTCCAATAGCGGGTATTTCCTCGGACTTAAGCGCTGCTGGACATGGTCAAGTATGCTCCGACTGATTCCTGCAAACTGTCATGGAGAAGTCGGTTGTGAACCCAGAACGCAAGGTTTCGATGAAGATCGATTTCGTCTCGGACGTGTCCTGCCCCTGGTGCGTCATCGGCTTGAAGTCGCTGGAGGCGGCGCTGGATCGGGTCGGTCCGCTGGTTGACGCGCAACTGCACTTCCAGCCGTTTGAACTCAATCCGCAAATGGGCGCCGCCGGGCAGGACATCAACGAGCATCTTCATCAGAAATACGGCTCGACGCCGGAACAACTGGCCAAGACGCGTGAGCATATTCGCCTGCGCGGGGCAGAGCTGGGCTTCGAGTTCGGACCGGGAAAACGCAGCCGCGTTTACAACACGTTCGATGCGCATCGGCTGCTTCATTGGGCCGGGCTGCAAGACCAGGAGTTGATCGGATCGCGGCGCCAATGGGCGCTCAAGCAGGCCCTGTTCAAGGCCTATTTCACCGACGGCGAGAACCCGGGTTCGCACGAGGTGCTGCTGCGTGCCGCCGAGGCCGTCGGGCTGGACCCGGCGCAGGCCGGGGAGCTGCTGCAGTCCGACCGTTACGCCGACGAAGTGCGCGAGCGCGAGCAGTTCTACCAAAGCCAGGGCATCCACTCGGTGCCGGCTGTCATCATCAACGAGCGGCATCTGATATCCGGTGGACAGCCGCCCGAGGTTTTCGAGCAGGCCTTGCGCCAGCTCGCGGCGTAAGAAACCGGGCGCGCCAGCGACTTCAACTACATGAAAGACCAAGCCATGAAACTCAGTGACCGATTTGCACTTCCACACCGCAACGGCTCGGGCGCCTTGTTCAAGGGATTGTTTGCCGTCGGGCTGACGTTGCTGATGCTCGGTGGCGCGCTGGCGCAAGGCGGCGGCGCCGCATCGGGCGCCAAGCTGTCCAAGGCGATTTTTGCCGGCGGTTGTTTCTGGTGCACCGAGGCCGACTATGACAAGGTGCCAGGGGTGGTGTCCACGACATCGGGCTACAGCGGCGGCCATGTGGCGAATCCGACCTACGAACAGGTTTCGGCCAACACGACCGGCCACGCCGAGGTGGTCGAGGTGGTGTTTGACCCGGCCAAGGTAAGTTACCGCACCCTGGTTGATTATTATTGGCGCACCATCGATCCGACGGTGAAGGACCGTCAATTCTGTGATGTGGGTTCACCCTACCGGACTGCCATCTTCGCGCTTGACGGCGAGCAACTGAAGACGGCCCAGGCCTCGCTGGCCGAATTGCAGCGCAGCAAGCCGTTCAAGGCAGCGATCGTGACCGAAATCCAGATGGCCCGCGCCTTCTACCCAGCCGAGGACTATCACCAGGACTATCACCTGAAGAATCCCCTGCGCTACAAGTACTACGTCACCCGCTGTGGTCGCGAGGACCGTCTGACCGAACTCTGGGGCAAACTGGCCGGCAAATTGCCTTGATCGATCCTGGCCGGTTGGCCCGCCGCCGCGGGACGCCCGCGACCCATCAGGGCGCGAGCAACCTCTGACGCACCGAGTCGATGTGCGAGCGCAGGGCGTACAACTCGTCGGCATAGGACAGCGGCACGGTGATGCCGCTGACCCGCTCCAGCAGGGCGTCGAGTTCTTCGATCAGTTCGGCGCGGTTTGCATCGGCCCTGGCTTGGTCCTCAATATCGCGCAATTGGCCGTACCAGCGGAAGACACGTGAGCGGATGCGAAACGCGTAGAGCGGCGGCACGATGCGGCTCAGCGGCAGCAGCATGGCCAGGATGATGCCCAGCGCCAGCCACATGCGCTCGACCAGGTTGGCCATCCAGAACGGCAGGTAGCGTTGCAGCAGGGGCACGCCGCTGCGCATGGTGCGCTCGGCCTCCGGCGTCAGTTCAAACTCGTTCTGTCCGGTCTTTGGAAACTCGCGCGCCCGGCTGAACCAGCCGGCGCCGCCGTGCAACTGGGCCGCCGCCTGCGAGAACAACTGCAGCAACGCCGGATGGGTGCTGTCGCGCGTCAGCAACGTGGTGGTGGAGGCGACCAGGCGCACGTCCTGCGCCGGCAGATTCGCGGCCAGGTCGACCACGCCGCGCGGCAGCAGCACCGGGGTCAGGAAAGCAAAGCGGCGCGAGTAGGCCTCGCTCTGCGGGAAGTCCATCAATCGAATGCCCGGGGTTTGCAGCAGCATCTGCACCATCAGGGACTCCGGTGCCGAGGCGAACACCAAGGTATCGAGTTCGCCCCCCAGAAACGCTACCGTCGCCGGTGTCTGCTCCATTTGCGTCAGCCACAGGGTCTTGGCTTCGATGCGGTTGACCTCAAGCAGCTTGTCCATCAGGCTCGGAACACCGCTGCCTGCAGTTCCGACATTGACCCTCATGCCCTTGAGTTGGCTGAGTGTCGAGAGGGTTGCGCCGGCGTTCAGCTTGCGCGCCGCGTCGGCGCGATAAAACAGCCAGATCGGCTCGACAAACAGGCTTCCCAGGGACCTCAGCGATTCCTTGTCCGGCGCCTGCGCCTCGTTGCTGCCGCCCTGGACAAAACCCAGATCGGCCTTGCCCTCGCGCAGCAGTCGCAGGTTGTCCGACGAGCCTTCACTGGGCAGCAGGTTGACCTGTATCCCTTCCACGGCAAGAGCCTGGGCATAGCGCTTGCCAAAGGCCTCGTAGGCGCTTTGCGCCGGCCCGGTCGCCAGCGTGACCCGTTTTGGCGGGTTCGGATCGAGCCACCAATAGGCAAGAACCAGCAGGCCGGCGCCGAGCAAGGCCACCGGCCCGGCCGAGACCAGCATCTCGCGCAGCGACAGCAAAAAATTGTGCAGGGCTCGGGACATCTTGCTTGCCTTCAATTGAACTTCATGCGTTGCCACGGTGGTCTATCCGGAGCCGCCATGTCCGTTGCGCAGGATGAAAGGTCGGAGCCCATGAACAACCCTGCAAGGCATGACAAAGTTGCGATCTGCCGCTATTGACGCTGCAGTCACAGCCTGGGTTCCAGGTAACTGGCCGCCACGCGGTCGTAGTCCGGGTCGCCAAACGCGCAGGACTGCGCGCTACAGGAGTAGGCGAGTTTGATGTCGTGTTCGTCCACCGCCGCCGCCAGTTTCTCAGGTAGCATGGTGTGCGCTGAAGGCGCTACGGGACTGAACTCCGGCGCACCGATCGCGAGGTAGGCAGCCCCGATCCCCACGCTGAACAGACAATCCGCGTTCGATCCGGCCCATGGCGCACAGACCCGGAACGCATGGCTGCAGGTAACCAGGTGCAGCGCAAAAAAATCATGGGTCGAATGAAAGACATCCAGGCACGCGCGGCTGAGCTCCTTCAATGCCGCGTTCCGGCTGCGCATGGCGGGACGCAGGTCGGCGCGCTCCAGAATTTTTGCATACCGCGCGTTGAACGGGCCGCATGAAAAGGCCGGGTTGCGAGCCGCCTGCAAGAATTCGAGATAACTGACGCCTTGACTATCGGTCGATGGGCGGCGAGCGATCCCCTCAAGTTTTGGGTCGTCGCCAGTAATCGCGAGGTATGCAAGTCCCGCGGCTATCTCCGAGGGTGCCTCGAACTCGATGCCGTAGCCGAGTCGAATAATCGGATGAAAGGCATCCTTAACCCAGCCGGAGAACATCGTCGGCAGATAACGCGCGACAATCGCCCGCCACCCACCGGCGGCGATCTCTGAATCAAAGAATTGCAATAGCGCTGCATACGATTGCCTTTGGCCCAGATGGCGCTGCCAGCCTTCCGCGTCGACTGTTGTCGTGCTGGGCGAAAACGGAACAAGTTTGGGTTGATAGTGGTTGGCGAAGCGCTCGATGTCGCCCATATCCATGCCAAGTCCATGCATTGCCAGATAGGTCATGGGACCGTGATCCGAGTTATCACTCGGAGGATAGTGGGGCGCGTATGAGGCGCGGTGCTGCACCAACAACCTGGTCAGAGATTCGGGCAGCATTGCGTCAGTTGTTTTTGATGCATGGGATGCACGTGGCCCAGAAAATGGTCAGCACATGCGAGGCTTCCATCCCAATTCTCGCACCGTACGCCAAACAGCTTTCGTGGCTCAATCGCATTATCGATTCGGGATGAATTGTTGTGCGGTGCGAGGGCGCTAATTCCGGCCACAAGGCCTCGACGTCGCGCTACAACCGCGCAACCGCGTCCCCCATCTGGGCCGTGGGCAAGCCGATGTCAAAACCGATTCCTGAATTTATCCGCCTGCATTACTTGGTCCGCTTGCGTTGCTCCATCTCGCCGACCAGCCGCCGCGCCTCGTCACCCTCGGGAATCGGCCTGCCACTGTCGCGCCAGGCGACTGCCGCCTTGAAGCCCTGTTCCTGCGCCAGACGGCGAAACCAGAGGCCCTCGGGGTTATGCCGGGTGATGCCGTCAAAAACCGTGGCCATCTGCTGAGACTGCTCCAGCCCCATGGCCAGCAGCACCTGATTCACCACCAACTTGTGCATTGACAGCTGGCTGCGCGGCACGCCGGCGATGCGGCTGGCCAGTTTCATGGTGGCGGCTTCGAGCTGATCGACCGGTACGCAGTCGTTGGCCAGGCCCCAGGCCAGAGCCGTGCGGCCATCGATGGTGTCGCCGGTGAACATCAACTGCTTGGCCCGGGTCGGACCGAGCCGGTAGGTCCACATGGCCGTGGTCGGGCAACCCCAGACCCGGGTCGGCATGTAGCCGATGCGCGCGTCATCGGCCATCAGCAGCAGGTCGCAGCAAAGCGCGATGTCGCTGCCGCCGGCGACCGCGTGGCCATGAACCTTGGCGATGGTTGGTTTCGGGCTGCGCCAGAGCGACATGAAATCTTCGGTGTTGCGTTTCATGGTGGCGTAGTCTTCCATCGGGTCCCAGGGTGCTCGCTCCTGCTGGCAGGGGTGATCAATGCGGCCTTCGCCGAACTGAGTCAGGTCGTAGCCGCTGCAGAAACCCTTGCCCGCGCCCTCGACCACGATCACATGGATATCGGGCGCCTGGTTCGCCCAGTCCACGGCGGCGTGAATCTCGCGCGGCGTCGCGTCGTTGATGGCGTTAAGCCGTTCGGGCCGGTTCAGAAGCAGGCGCGCGACTCGCGGGTTGCCCGCGTCGGCGTCGATGCGAAGCGTCGAGAACTCAGGCATTTCGGATGGGTTGCCGGCGCGGCGGCTCAGCGCAGGCTGGCATTGATTTTTTCCAGCGTGACAGTGCCAGGACAAAGCCGGTCTTCGCGCAGCGAATTCAATGCCTGTCCGCTGGTGTTGAGCGCCTCGTGCAGGTCACCCGCGCCGCTTTCGATATAGAGCAGGCCGGTGATGATCTCGCCCAGGGCCTGATGCGCCTGCACCTGGTTCATCGCGGCGACACGGTCGGTGGGATCGTAGTCGGATTGCAGCTTGCATAGCCGCAGCACGGAGCCGTCATGCTGCTGCACCTCGACCATCGTTCCGGGTTCGTAGCTGGTGCTGATTTCCTGGCGTGTCGTGATGAAGTCGATCCGGCTGACCGCCTCGTTATGCTCGCGCACATAGTCGTAGCTCTTGGTGCTGCCGGCGTGGTTGTTGAACGCGACGCAGGGGCTGATGATGTCGATGAAGGCCGCGCCGCGATGCAGGATAGCACCCTTGATCAGCGGCACCAGTTGCTGCTTGTCACCGGAGAAGCTGCGCGCGACGTAGCTCGCGCCGAGTTGCAGCGCCATGCCGATCAGATCGACCGGGCTCTCAGGATTGACCACGCCCTTCTTGCTGCGTGAGCCGCGATCCGCGGTGGCCGAGAACTGTCCTTTGGTCAGGCCATAGACACCGTTGTTCTCGACGATGTAGACCATGTTGACGCCGCGGCGCATGACATGGGCAAACTGGCCCAGCCCGATCGAGGCCGAATCGCCATCGCCGGAGACTCCCAGGTAGAGCAGGTCGCGGTTCGCCAGATTAGCCCCGGTCAGCACCGAGGGCATGCGGCCGTGCACGGTGTTGAAGCCATGCGAGGCGCCAAGAAAGTAGTCTGGCGTCTTGGAGCTGCAGCCAATGCCGGAGAGCTTGGCGACGCGGTGCGGCTCGATGTTGAGTTCCCAGCAGGCCTGGATGATGGCGGCGGAAATCGAGTCGTGGCCGCAGCCGGCGCACAGGGTGGAAATCTTGCCCTCGTAGTCGCGCCTTGTGTAGCCCACTTTATTAGGCTCCAGCGACGGATGGCGCATGCGGGGTTTTTCGAGGTAGGTCATGATGGCAGCTCCGTGGCGCTGGCGCGCATTCCGCTGCGCTCCCGGGACCGGGCGCCGGGCCCTTTGGGCGACACCACTTCAGGGTGCACATGCTGGGTGATCGCGCCGACGATGAAGCGTGCGGTGATCGGCGTGCCGTCGTAATGCAATACCGCCACCAGCCGCTGTGGCGTGATCGCCAATTCGCTCACCAGCAGGGTGCGCATCTGGGCGTCGCGGTTCTGCTCGATCACGAACACTTCGTCGTGCGCGTCCAGGAAGTCCCTGACGCTGTCTGGGAACGGGAAGGCGCGCAGGCGCAACGCGTCCAGATGGATGCCGGCATCGGTCAGCGCATCCAGAGCCTCATTCATGGCCGGGCTGGTCGAGCCGAAATAGATTACGCCAAGGCGGGTCTTGCGCCTGGCCGCGCGCAGCACCGGTTGCGGCACCAGCGTCGCGGCGGTGGCGAATTTCTTCAGCAGGCGATCGACGTTGTAGACATAGTCCGGGCCGCGTTCGGAGTAGCGGGCGTAGGCGTCCCGGGTTGTGCCACGGGTGAAATAGCTGCCCCGGGTCGGATGGGTGCCGGGCAGGGTGCGCCAGGGAATGCCGTCGCCGTCCACATCCTTGTAGCGGCCGAAGTCCTTGCCGGCCTCCAGTTCCTCGGCGCTCATCACCTTGCCGCGGTCGTGCCGGCGGCCCTCGTCCCACTGCAGCGGTTCGCTCAGGCGCTGGTTCATGCCGATGTCCAGGTCCGTCATCAGGAACACCGGGGTCTGCAGCCGATCCGCCAGGTCCAGCGCGGCGGCGGCATGATCAAAACATTCCTTGGGATCTTCCGGGAACAGCAGGACATGCTTGGTGTCGCCATGCGAGGCGTAGGCGCAGGCCAGGATGTCGGCCTGCTGGGTCCGGGTTGGCATCCCGGTAGAAGGCCCGCCGCGCTGAACGTTGATGATGGTCACCGGAATCTCGGCGAAGTAGGCCAGTCCGATGAACTCGGTCATCAGCGAAACACCCGGCCCCGAAGTGGCGGTGAAGGCGCGCGCCCCATTCCAGCCGGCGCCGACCACGATGCCGATGGAGGCAATCTCGTCCTCGGCCTGCACCACTGCGTAATTATTGCGTCCGCTTTCCGGGTCGACCCGGTACTTGGCGCAGTACTGGACAAAGGCCTCGGCGACCGTGGACGAAGGGGTGATCGGGTACCAGGCGGCGACCGTCGCGCCGCCGTAGACACAGCCAAGCGCCGCGGCGCTGTTGCCGTCGATGAATATCTTCTCGCCAACCTGGTTGCTGCGCCGCACCCGAATGCCCAGCGGCGCATCCAGATGCTCGGCGGCAAACTCGCGCCCCAGATGCAGCGCGCGGACGTTGGAACCAAGCAGTTTCTCCTTGCCCTTGTACTGCTCGCCAAACAGCTTCTCGATTACCTCAGCGTCAATTTCCAGCAACACCGACAGGGCGCCGAAGTAGATGATGTTCTTGAACAGTTGGCGCTGGCGCGGGTCCGAATAGCTGGCGTTGCAAATGTCGGTGAGCGGCATGCCGATCACATGCACGTCGGCGCGAAAGCGTTCGGCCGGCAAGGTACGCGTGTTGTCGTAAAACAGGTAGCCGCCGGGCTCGATCTCGGCCAGGTCGGTGTCCCAGGTCTGCGGGTTCATCGCCACCATCATGTCGATGCCGCCGCGCCGGCCCAGGTAGGACTTTTCCGAGACCCGCACCTCGTACCAGGTTGGCAGGCCCTGGATGTTGCTCGGGAAAATATTGCGCGGACTGACCGGCACGCCCATGCGCAGAATGGCCTTGGCCAGCAGCTCGTTGGCCGAGGCCGAGCCCGAGCCGTTGACATTGGCGAACTTGATGACAAAGTCGTTGACGGCCTCGATGCGTTTCATGACGTGGCTCCCACGGTTGCTGCGACGGCGCTGCGGCGCGTCGCAGCGCCCGCCGCCGCGCCCTTGCCGCGGCCCGTGCCCATGACCGGGGCGCTGTCGCGGCAGGCGGAGCCGGCCTGGGTTGGATTGAGCAGGAACTTCTGCATATCCCAGGCGCCGGTCGGGCAGCGCTCGGCGCAGAGGCCGCAATGCAGGCAGACATCCTCGTCCTTCACCATGACGCGCCCGGTCTTGAGCGGCCCCGACAGGTACAGGTTCTGCGACAGGTTGAGCGCTGGCGCGTTCAGCCGTTGCCGCAGATCCGCCTCGTCGCCGTTGTCAGTGAAGCTTATGCAATCCATCGGGCAGATATCAACACAGGCGTCGCACTCAATGCAGGCGGCGTCAGCAAAGACGGTCTGCACGTCGCAGTTCAGGCAACGGCCGGCCTCCTTGATGGCCGTCGCCACATCGAACCCAAGTTCGACTTCGACCTTGATGTTGGACAGGGCCTTCTCGGCCTTCGCCCACGGCACCTTGTAGCGGTTGTCGTTGGCCGTGTCGTTGTCATAGCTCCACTCATGGATGCCCATCTTCTGCGAAATCAGGTTCACCATCGGATCGGGCCGCTGGCGCAGGTCTTCCGCCTGCAGCAGGCGGTCGATCGAAACGGCGGCTTCATGCCCATGGGCGACCGCCGTGATGATGTTCTTTGGACCGAACGCCGCGTCACCGCCAAAGAAAACGTTGCCGACCGACGACTGGAACGTCAGTCGGTCGATCTTCGGCAATCCGTGCGAATCAAATGCGATGCCGCAGCCAGCCTCGATCCAGGGGAATGCGTTCTCCTGGCCCACCGCCACCAGCACCTCGTCGCATTCAAGAGTGACTTCGGGCTCGCCGGTCGGAACCAGCGAGCGCCGGCCCTGCGCGTCGTAGACCGCCGTGACTCGTTCAAACTGCATGCCGACGAGCTTGCCTTGCTCGTGCAGGAAGGCCTTCGGGACGTGATAGTTGAGGATCGGGATGCCCTCGTGCTGGGCATCTTCCTTCTCCCACGGCGACGCCTTCATCTCTTCGAAGCCGCTGCGTACCACCACCTTGACATCGGTTCCGCCAAGGCGGCGCGCCGAGCGGCAGCAGTCCATCGCCGTGTTGCCGCCACCCAGCACGATGACGCGCTGGCCGATTTTGCTGACATGCCCGAACGACACTGACGCCAGCCAGTCGATGCCGATGTGAATGAAAGCTGCCGCCTCTTTGCGTCCCGGCAGATTGAGTTCGCGCCCGCGCGGCGCGCCGCAACCGACAAAGACCGCATCGTAGTTGCGCGACAGCAGCTCACGCATGGAATCGATGCGCTGTTCGCCCTCAAAGCGCACACCTAGGTCGAGGATGTAGCCGGTTTCCTCGTCGATCACCGATTCGGGCAGTCGAAACCGCGGAATCTGGGTGCGAATGAAGCCGCCGGCCTGCGCCTCGCTGTCAAAAACCGTCACCTCGTAGCCAAGGGGCGCCAGATCTCGTGCCACGGTCAGTGACGCCGGACCGGCGCCGACGCAGGCCACGCGCTTGCCATTGCGCGGCGCCAGCGCGGGCATGCGCTGACGCACGTCGCCCTTCATGTCGGCAGCGACCCGCTTCAGGCGGCAGATGGCGACTGGTTCGGGCTGGGCTGTGTTGTGCTCCTCGACCCGAGTGCGCCGGCAGGCCGGTTCACAGGGCCGGTCACATGTGCGGCCCAGAATGCCGGGGAAAACGTTGGACGCCCAGTTGATCATGTAGGCGTCGGAGTAGCGACCCTGCGCGATCAGGCGTATGTATTCGGGAACGGGGGTATGGGCGGGACAGGCATATTGGCAATCCACCACCTTGTGAAAATAGGATGGATCGGCAATGTTCGTGGGTTGCAAGATGTCTCCTCGCCCAATTGGGCGGGGCCGGCCGGGTAGGGCGCAGTCTAGCGCAGGAACCTGCCTGAACTTGACAATGCCCGCGAGGGGCGAGCATTGTCGTCACGACGGCCCAGCCGGTCGGGTTCGAGGGTGGTGCGCAGGCCGGTGATGAGCCGGGCACCGCGCTCGAAGCTGACATAGGACCAGAGCCACTGCGTCATGACGATCAGCCGGTTGCGCAGGCTGACCAGGAAGTAGATGTGGGCGATGCCCCAGATCCACCACGCAAACCATCCCTTGAGCCGCAGGCGTCCGAACGCAATGACGGCGGTCTTGCGGCCGACCGTGGCGAGCAGGCCTTGGTCCCGATAGCGGAAGGGTGGCGGCCCGGCCTTGCCGGTGAGGCGCGCCTGGATGGCTTCGGCCACGTAGGCGCCCTGCTGCTTGGCGACCGGGGCGATGCCGGGGAGTGGCTTGCCGGCAACATCATGGGCGAGCGCCGTGTCACCGATGACAAAAACGTCATCCATGCCGGGTGGCCGCAAATCGTATCCGACCAATACACGGCCACAGCGATCGCCCGCCACGGCGAGCCAATCGGCAGCCGGCGAGGCGGCGACCCCGGCCGCCCAGATCACCGTGCCCGCGCACACGTTCTCGTCGCCCAGCGTGACCCCGGTCGCAGCGCAGCGCGTGACTGCCTGTTTCAGGCGAACATCCACGCCGAGGCGCCGAAGCGCCTGCTCGGCATGCCGCGACAGCGACTCCGGAAAGCTTGGCAGCAAGCGTGGTCCGGCCTCGACCAGCAGCACGCGTGTCTGCTGCGGATCGATGGTGCGGAAGTCGTCCGCGAGCGCCTTGCGCGCCAATTCGACGACGGCGCCGGCCATCTCGACCCCGGTCGGCCCGCCGCCGACGATGACGATGGTGAGGAGCCGTTCGCGCTCGCGCGCATCGGATTCCATCTCCGCGCGCTCGAAGGCGAGCAGCAGACGGCGGCGGATCTCCGTGGCGTCGTCGATCGCCTTCAGGCCGGGCGCATGGGCGGCCCAGCTATCATTGCCGAAATAGCCATGGGTTGCCCCGGTCGCCAGCACCAGAACGTCATAGGCAATGTTGCGGCCCCCCATGATGACGCGTTTGCGCACACGATCAACGCCGGTGACCGCGCCCAGCAGCACGCGTGTGTTGCGCTGGTGCCGGACCAGACTTCGAATGGGCCAGGCGATGTCGGCCGGCGACAGTCCGGCCGTCGCCACCTGGTAGAGCAGCGGCTGAAAGAGGTGATGGTTCTCCCGGTCGATTAGGGTGATGTCCACCGGCGCCTTGGCAAGCCGCTTAGCGACCGTGAGGCCGGCGAAGCCGGCGCCGACGATGACCACGCGCGGGCGCGGGCCGTTCGCGCCGCCGCCGGGCACGAACTGAAGTCGGCTTTGCTCCAGGAACTGCGCAAAACGAGAGGTCATGGGTCTTTATTCACTCTCGCGGGAGTCGCTAGTCGGCGCCCATAAGGTGAGCGCCGCGTTGAACTCGGCCGCATGAAATACCCTTACGTCCGGTCCCGTTGCATCGCCGACGAAGCGTCCGAGCCGAGCCGCACAGTCGAAGAAGCCCGGTGCCGGCAAGCCGTCGCGCCACTTGCTGATGACCATGGCCGCGATGAAGGGGCGGTCGGCCGCCGCGTCCTCGGCCATGAGCTGCTCCAGCGCCTCGGTGACTTGATGAATAGTGTTCGGAGGCAAGAGCAGTAGCCCTTTGGCCGCCTCCCGATAGGTGATCGGTACGCGCAGTGCGGCGAGCGCTTCAAGATGCGCGCGAAGCCGACGGGCGAGCGCGTTAGTCGGGTTGTCGTCGATGGTGAGCGCTGATGCGGGAACAGGACTCATCGCGGTGCGGCTCCGGTGACAGAGCCCTTCACCGTCATGGGCTTGCCCGGGGCGAAGTTGATGCAGACCCCGTCGAGCTCTTCCAGTAGCAGCGGCTCGCCCGCGAACCCGCACGCATAGGGCGTCTGTCCATCCGGGCTGCAGCCGTCGCTTTCCAGATGTTGACACGACGTGCAGGTGCCGAAGGGAGGTTTGCCTCTCTCTTGCGCCACCTGACCGAGCATGCGCTGCAAGGCATTGGCGAACTGGCCGTGGACACTTGGGGGTAGGGAGTCCGCAGCACGGACCAGGGATTCGAAGGGGTCGTTCGCAAGAATACCCCTGGCTTTGTCGGTCAGAACGAGCCGGACACTGCGCCTGTCGTCCTCTGACCGCATGCGTGTCAGATAGCCTAGGGTTTCGATGCTTTTGATTGTCTGCGACGCCGTACCCCGGGTCGTGCCATGGAACGCGGCGAAGGCGGACGGCGTTCGCGAGAAGCGGTTGGCCTGCGCGAAGTATCTGAGCACCGCCCACTGGGCTGCCGTCAGCCCCTCCACGAGCCCCTCGCCGGAGGCTATGCGCCCCAAGTGAAAGACCAACTCCGCAATAGAGCGACTGTTCATTTTCAACTCCTTGATCATTGCCAGTATGATAGCGTTTAAAAACCTTGTTGACAAGAAGTAATTTCGAATCGATACTACACCTTCCTCTCTTTCTCGGTTATCCTAGCGTTCTCTTTGCTTACTTAGGGGCTTGACTTATGGCAATTACATTGACTGAAAATGCGGCAAAACAGATTCGGCACCAGCTTGCAAAGCGCGGCAAAGGGATTGCCCTGCGCATCGGCATCAAGAAAGTGGGCTGTACCGGCCTGGCGCACACCTTCGACATCGCCGACGAAATTCGCGCGACCGATCACAGCTTCGAGTCGCATGATGCCCGTGTGCTGATCGATGCCGACAACCTGGCATTCCTCGATGGCTCGCGTATCGATTTCGTCACCGAAGGGCTCAAGCAAATGTTCAAATTTGACAATCCCAACGTCGAAAGCGAGTGCGGCTGCGGCGAGAGCTTCAACATGAAAAAGCCCAAGATTGATGTAAAAAATACAGAGGTAACACCATGAGCGCAGTTGCTGAAAACATCCAGACCGAAATGCCCGCACCTTTTGTCTTTACCGACAGCGCGGCGGCCAAAGTCGCTGAATTGATTGCCGAAGAAGGCAACCCTGACCTGAAACTGCGTGTTTTTGTTCAGGGCGGCGGCTGCTCCGGCTTCTCCTACGGATTCACGTTTGACGAAATCGCCAACGAAGACGATACGACGATGACCAAAAACGGCGTGTCGCTGCTGATTGACGCGATGAGCTACCAGTACCTGGTGGGGGCAGAGATTGATTACAAAGACGATCTGGAAGGTGCGCAGTTCGTCATCAAGAACAATCCTGGTGCTACTTCTACCTGTGGCTGCGGGTCGTCCTTCTCGGCTTAACTTAGGAACAACATCATGAGCGCAGTACTGCAAAATCTCGTCAACCAGCCCTACAAGCACGGGTTCATCACGAACATCGAGTCGGATGTCGCGCCCAAAGGGCTCAATGAAGACACCATCCGGATGATTTCAGCCAAGAAGAACGAACCGGAGTGGCTGCTCGAGTTCCGGCTCAAGTCTTACCAGGCATGGCTCAAGATGGAAGAGCCGAAGTGGCCCAACGTCCACTATCCGAAGATCGATTTCCAGGCGATCAGCTACTATGCGGCGCCCAAGCAGAAGTCGAAGTTGAAAAGCATGGACGAGGTCGATCCTGAATTGCTGCGCACCTTCGAGAAGCTTGGCGTGCCGCTGCACGAGCGCATGGCGCTGGCCGGTGTTGCGGTCGATGTCATTTTCGACAGCGTGTCGGTGGCGACCACCTACAAGCACAAGCTGGCCGAGGTCGGCGTCATTTTCTGTTCGATGTCGGAAGCCGTGCTGGAGCATCCGGAGCTGGTGCAGAAGTATCTCGGTACGGTGGTGCCGACCGGCGATAATTTTTACGCCGCGCTCAACTCGGCGGTGTTCACCGACGGCTCGTTCTGTTTCATCCCCAAGGGCGTCAAGTGCCCGATGGATTTGTCGACCTACTTCCGCATCAACACCGAGGAAACGGGGCAGTTCGAACGCACACTCATCATTGCCGAGGAAGGGGCGTCGGTCTCCTATCTTGAAGGCTGCACGGCACCCGCATTCAGCACCAACCAGTTGCATGCGGCGGTGGTCGAGCTGGTGGCTCTCGACAACGCCGAAATCAAATACTCGACGGTGCAGAACTGGTATGCGGGTGACGAAAACGGCGTCGGCGGCGTTTACAACTTCGTCACCAAGCGCGGCTTGGCCAAAGGCATCAACTCGCGCATTTCATGGACCCAGGTCGAGACCGGCTCGGCGATCACCTGGAAGTACCCTTCCGTCATACTGCGCGGCGACAACTCGGTCGGCGAGTTCTATTCGGTCGCGGTCACCAACCACCATCAGCAGGCTGATACCGGCACCAAAATGATCCACATTGGCAAGAACACCCGCAGCACCATCGTCAGCAAAGGCATCTCGGCCGGTCGTTCCAACAACAGCTACCGCGGGCTGGTCAGGATTACGCCGACCGCCACCAACGCACGCAATTATTCGCAATGCGATTCGATGCTGATTGGCGACCAGTCCGGCGCCAACACCTTCCCCTACATCCAGGTGCGCAACAACAGCTCCCAGGTCGAGCACGAGGCCTCGACCTCGAAGATCGGCGAGGACCAGTTGTTCTACTTCGCGCAGCGCGGTGTCAGCGGCGAGGCCGCCGTGTCGATGATCATCAACGGATTCTGCAAAGACGTATTTAAACAATTGCCGATGGAGTTTGCGGTCGAAGCGACCAAGCTGCTCAGTTTCAAGCTCGAAGGAAGTGTCGGATGATTCTGCAAGACAGCAAAACCCTGCTCGAAGTGCGCGGGCTGCGCGCGGCCGTGAACGGCATCGAAATTCTGAAAGGACTGGACTTCGCCGTGAAGAGCGGTGAGGTGCATGCCATCATGGGGCCGAACGGCTCGGGCAAGAGCACCTTCGCCAAGGTGCTGGCCGGTCACACGGCCTATGAAGTCACGGCCGGCAGCGTGCTGTTCGAAGGCAAAAACCTGTTCGACCTTGCCCCCGAGGAGCGTGCCCGTGCCGGTGTGTTTCTGGCCTTTCAATATCCGATCGAGATACCCGGTGTCGCCAACAGCCAGTTTCTGCGCCTGACTTACAACACGGTGCAGGCGCAGCGCGGCAAGGAAGAACTCGACCCGCTCGAGTTTGACGACTTTGTGCGCGAGAAGATGAAGCTGCTCGAAATAAGCCCCGATTTTCTGGACCGCAGTGTCAACGAAGGCTTCTCCGGGGGCGAGAAAAAGCGCAACGAAATCTTGCAGATGGCGCTGCTCGAACCCCGTCTGGCGATCCTCGATGAGACCGATTCCGGCCTCGACATCGACGCCATGAGGATCGTCTCGCACGGCGTCAACCAGCTCGCCAACAAGGACAACGCCATTGTGCTGGTGACGCACTACCAGCGACTGCTGAACTACATCGTGCCCGACTTCGTGCATGTCATGGAGGCAGGCCGCATCATCAAGACCGGCGGCAAGGAGCTGGCGCTCGAACTCGAAACGCGTGGCTACGACTGGGTCGCTGCCGAGCACCAGGCGGGGAGCGAGACGAGGGCCGCGGAGGGGGCGGCATGAGCACAGTCACCTCTATTCGCCGACCCGCTTCGGGTTACCTCGAAACGCTGCTAGCAGGCCAGCCGCAGTTGCCGGCCAGCCCGTTGGCGTGGATCAACGCGCTGCGCGCCGAGGCGGTCAATCGACTCGACGTGCTGGCGCTGCCCACCCTGCGCGACGAGGAGTGGCGCTTTACCGACATTTCGCCGCTCACCAGGCTGTCGTTTTCTCCGGCACTCAGCGCAACCTATCTGGAAGCCGCCGATATCGCTCATTTTTATATTGAAGAAGCAACCACCCGACTGGTGTTTGTTGATGGTATCCATGCGCCGCAGTTGTCTAGTGCGGCTTCAAACAGCGGCGTGGTGGTGTCCAACCTGCCGACGGTACTTGCCACGCACGCCGCAGCGATCGAAGCACATCTCGGCCGTCACGCAGCCTTCCGTGACAACGTATTCGCTGCGCTCAATACGGCCTTCCTGCATGATGCGGCAGTGATTGTGGTGCCGCGCAACGTGGCGCTTGCAGCGCCGGTGCATCTGCTGTTCATTGCGACGCAAAAAGAGGTTGTAAGCACTCCCCGTTGCCTGGTGGTTGCCGAGACTGGTAGCGTAGTGACGGTGATCGAGGATTACGTCGTGTTTTACCAACCGCGTTGGCAAGAAGAAGCCCATTTCACCAACGCTGTGACCGAAATCGCGCTGGAAGACAATGCGCGTGTGAATCACATCCGGATTCAGCGCGAAGGCAGTAAAGCGTTTCATATTGCCAATTGCGCGGTGTCCCTTGGGCGTTCGAGCAATTATCAATCGGTGAGCGTCGCGCTGGGCGCACAGATTTCGCGCTACAACCTCGACGTGTTGCTGGCCGAAGGTGCCGAGTGCGCGGTCGACGGGCTGGCACTGATCGCAGCCAATCAGCTGGCCGATACCCATAGCTGCATCGACCACGCACAGCCGCACGGCGTGAGCCGCCAGCTGCACAAATGCATCGTCGGCGGCAGCGCGCACGCGGTGTTCAACGGCAAGGTCATGGTGCGTCAGGGTGCGCAGCGCACCGACTCGGTACAGTCGAGCCGCAACCTGCTACTCACCGGCAAGGCCCACGTCGATACCAAGCCGCAGCTGGAGATTTTTGCCGACGACGTGAAATGCGCGCATGGCGCGACCATCGGTCAGCTCGACATAGAGGAAGTGTTTTACCTGAAGAGCCGCGGACTGTCTGACAGCGTTGCACGCAATCTGCTGACTTATGCCTTCGGCGCCGAGATCATCGAGCGCATCCCCGTCGCATCACTCAAGCAGCGGCTTGAGCAGACGGTGCTCGAACAAACCAGCAGCCAGTCATGAACGCCGTCCAGACCGCACTCGCCTCCCCATCGGCACCCGTCCTGCTGTCGTCCGTGCCTGGCGTGGCAACGACAAACAGGATGCCCGCTATGGCACCATTCGATGTCGAGCGCATACGCGCCGACTTTCCGATCCTCCAACTCCAGATCGACGGCAAGCCGCTGGTCTATCTCGACAACGCCGCATCGAGCCAGATGCCGCAGCAGGTGATCGACCGCCTGGTGCGCTACCAGACGAGCGAGCACGCCAACATCAACCGCGCGGTGCATTATTTGTCGGAGACCGCGACCGCCGAATACGAGACCGCTCGGCGCAAGCTGCAGCGCTTCATCAACGCACCCGAAGAGCGCGAAGTGATCTTCACCAGCAGCACCACCGATGCGATCAACCTGGTGATGCACGGCTACGGCCGCAAGTTCATCAAGGCCGGCGACGAGATTATTTTGACCACGCTCGAGCACCATTCGAACATCGTTCCGTGGCAGATGCTGGCCGAAGAAACCGGCGCGAAGATTCGTGTGGTGCCGATCAACGACGCCGGTGAACTGCTGATCGATGAATATGAAAACCTGTTCAACGAGCGCACCAAGTTTGTCGGCGTGATGCACGTTTCGAACGCGCTGGGCAGCATCAACCCGGTCAAGCAGATGATCGCGTTTGCGCATGCGCACGGCGTGCCGGTGCTGGTTGACGGCGCGCAGGCGGCGCCGCACCTGCCGGTCGACGTGCGGGATCTGGATTGCGACTTCTACGCATTTTCCGGCCACAAGTTGTGCGGCCCGACCGGTATCGGCGTGCTGTATGGCAAGGCTACGCTGCTGGAAAAAATGCAGCCCTTCAAAGGCGGCGGCGACATGATTTTGTCGGTGACGTTTGAAAAAACCACCTATAACACCATCCCGCATAAATTCGAAGCCGGCACGCCGCCGATTGCCGCTGCGATCGGGCTGGGCGCCGCAGTCGATTACCTCTCGGCCATCGGCATGGAAGCGATCACCGCGCACGAACTCGATCTGCTCAATTACGCCACCGCACAAATGACCCGCATGCCGGGCGTGCGCATTATCGGTACCGCCAAAAACAAGGCCTCGGTCATATCGTTCACCGTTGACGGCGTGCATCCGCACGACCTCGGCACGCTGCTCAACCAGGAGGGCATTGCGGTGCGCACCGGGCACCATTGCGCGCAACCGGTGATGGCGCGTTTCAAGCTGCCCGCCACCTCGCGCGCCTCGTTTGCGTTCTACAACAGTATGGCTGAGGTCGATGCCCTGATCGCCGGCATCCGCAGCGTGCAGAAGGTGTTTGCGTAATGGCCAACTATAAAGCGCTGTATCAAGAGGTCATCCTCGACCACAACAAGAAGCCGCGCAATTACGGCACGCTAGCGCACGCGAGCCACCATGCGGTGGGCCACAACCCGCTGTGCGGCGATCACATCAGTGTGGCGCTCAATTTCGATCGCGAGTGCATCGACTGCATCGCGTTCCAGGGTGAGTCGTGCGCGATCTGCAAGGCGTCGGCGTCGATGATGACGTCCGCTGTCAAGGGAAAAACGCGTGCGGACGCGGAAATTCTGATTCGTGAATTTCTCGCCATGGCCACTGGAAAGCTCAACCTTGACAGCCCGAATCACATCGGACGGCTCGCGGTATTCGCCGGTGTGTGCGACCTGCCGACGCGCGTCAAATGCGCGATTTTGCCCTGGCACACGCTGCACGCCGCGTTCAATTCGGTCGCCAGTACCTCGACCGAGGCCGAGGCAGACCCGATGCATGCGCCGATTGGCAACGCATGATGTGATGCCCTTCTTTTGCCACAGAGTACCTAATTGAGAGGATAAACGGATGACTGCGGATGAACTAAGAAGCACCATCATGAATGAACTGCTTTGCGATCATGTGGAAGTGCTGGGCGATGATGGCCAGCACTTCGAGGCGGTGGTCGTGAGCCCGCAATTCACCGGCAAAAATAAGGTACAGCAGCATCAGCTGGTGTATCTGGCACTCGGAGATCGCATGCGCTCGGAAATTCACGCGCTGGCCATGCGCACATTCACGCCCGATGCCTGGGCGCAATCAGCCATCAAATAACTTTGGAGAAATGAAAGATGAACGTACAGGAAAAAATTCGCAATCAGGTCACAGCCGATACCGTCGTGCTTTACATGAAAGGCACGCCCCAGTCCCCGCAGTGTGGTTTTTCCGGCGCGACGGTGCAGCTACTCAAGGCCTGCGGCGTGCAGAACTTTACCGCCGTGGACGTGCTGGCCGACCCGGAAATCCGCGATGGCATCAAGGCTTACAGCAACTGGCCGACCGTTCCGCAACTCTACATCAAGGGCGAGTTTGTCGGTGGCGCCGATATTGTGCGCGAAATGTATGATCAAGGTGAATTGCAGAAGTTGATCCATTCAGCGCTGGCTTGATGACATTGAAACTGGTTATGTGCGGGGTACTTAACGGGCTTGCCGTATTTCCGGCACCACGAGGGTGACTCCGCTTTCAGGAGCTGAAAATGCCAAAAATTACAGATATTGAAGACACGCCCAATCCGAACGCGGTGAAGTTCACCCTCTTCGAGCCGCTGACCTGGGGCATTACGCGCTCGTACGAGAACGCCGGGCAGGCGAAGGACGATGAGCTCGCTACCGCGCTGTTCGACATCGAGCATGTAAGCAATGTGTTTTACGTTGATAAATGGCTCACGGTGACACAGGACGGCGGTGCCGATTGGCCGGCGTTGGTTCGTTTAGTGGCGGTGCCAATCCGCGCCGCGCCGACGGCGGATGCGCAAACAGTGGGCACCGTTGCAGCAGCCACCAGTGCAATGGCTGGCCTAAGCCCAGAAGATCAGCAGCGACTCGTTGCTATCAACGTGCTGCTCGACGCGCAGATCCGCCCCGCTCTGCAAAACGACGGCGGCGACCTCCACGTGGTCGGTCTCGATGGCAACCAGCTCAGCGTGCACTACAAGGGCGCGTGCGGCACCTGTCCGAGCTCGATATCCGGCACCCTCAGGGGCATCGAGAACCTGGTCAAGTCGATTGAACCGGACATCGAAGTCGTGGCGGTTTAGGTTTGAAATCGGCAGTTGACCGATCACGTGATTGATAAGTTTTATCCGGCCTTACACACTTACGCACTGAGCCGAATCCGTATGCCACCTGTTTGGGCGGCGCAACTGGAGGTCGGTTGTTGATCTTAATGTGTCACCGGTCGCCCAGTCCGGTGGGCCGGAATATCGAGGAAAACATGCAGGAAAAAAACGCCATGAAACCCACGCACGATGCATTGCTGGAACGCTTTCTGCAGGCATTTCCCGAGGCCGTGATCCAGGTCGAGGACGAGAGCCATTTGCACGTCGGCCACGCCGGCGCCGCGGGAGGTGCCGGGCATTTTCGAGTCCGGGTGATCGACGCCAGATTCAATGAATTGCAGCGCATCGCCAGGCATCGGCTGGTCTATGACGCCGTGTCCGACTGGATGCCGGAGCGGGTGCATGCACTGAACATCATCGCCATGACCCTGGAAGAAGCCTGGCCTGCATCGACCATTCAGCAGGGTTCATCTAAATAGCTCATTCCTCGGTCGGTTTGCAATGGCTGATGGGGTCAGAGCAGGACCGGCAACAGGCTCGATAAGACTAAGGAATCGTGTGAATCAAAAGGTCACGCCGAGAGTGATCGGAAAAAGTTTTTTACAAGTATCAACCCCGACAGGAAACGCACAGATGTCAGAACCACAATTTACCGAGCAGGACTGGCGCCGATTTTTATCCAGTTTGGGGGAGGATCCCGATAGAGCCGGCCTTGTAGAAACACCGTTCCGCGTTGCAAAGGCCTGGAAGCACTGGACTGCCGGATATGCCCAAGACCCGGCTGAATGTCTAAAAGCGTTCGAAGATGGGGCGCAGGAGTACAACGAACTCATCGTGGTACGCGGCATCCCTGTCTATAGCCATTGCGAGCACCATCTAGCGCCTTTCTTTGGCAGCGCCACGATCGGCTATGTTCCCGACGGAAAAAATAGTGGGCCTGTCAAAGCTGACACGCCTGGTCGATTGCTTTTCCAAGCGGCTGCAGGTGCAGGAACGGCTCACGATTCAAATTGCCAACGCCTTGATGATGCATCTGGAACCGAAAGCGGCGGGCGTGGTAATTCGCTGCCGGCACACGTGCATGGAAAGCCGCGGTATTCGCATCCAGGGAGAGGAAACCATCACGTCAGCCATGCTCGGCGAACTTCTACCCAATCTGGCGCTGCGCACGGAATTTCTTGCTTTGGCGCGTGAGGCGTAATGTGATTAATCAAGACGCTATGACCACCGAAACCACGCCGTTGACCGCCGCGACTTACCATTCGCCGGACAAACAAAGAGGCAGCCTCAAGACCAAACGCGACGAGATCGATCCCGCCGAAAGATTGCCAAAACCAAACTGGATTCGCGTCAAGGCGGCGTCATCCTCGGGCCGCTTCCGTGAGATCAAGGACATCGTGCGCGCCAACAAACTGGTGACGGTGTGCGAAGAGGCGTCCTGCCCCAACATCGGAGAGTGCTGGAGCAAAGGCACCGCGACCTTCATGATCATGGGCGACAAATGCACGCGGCGCTGCAGGTTCTGTAACGTCAGCACGGGACGTCCGAATCCGCTGGACGTCAACGAGCCGGAACGCCTGGCCCAAACCATCGCCTTGATGAAACTCAATTACGTCGTCATCACCTCGGTTGACCGCGACGATTTGCGCGACGGCGGCGCCGGCCATTTCGTCGAATGCATCCGCCACATCCGGGCACTGACGCCCAACACCTATATCGAAATCCTGACGCCCGACTTCGGTGGCCGCCTGGACCGTGCGCTGGAAATCCTCAGCACCGCGCCGCCGGACGTGTTGAACCACAACATCGAAACCGTGCCGCGTTTGTACAAGGAAGCGCGCCCCGGTGCGGATTTCCAAAACACGCTCAACTTGTTGCAACGCTTCAAGGCCCTGCATCCCAACATACCGACCAAATCCGGCCTGATGGTCGGGCTGGGCGAGACCGATGAGGAAATCCTGCAAGTGCTGCGCGAGCTGCGCGCCCACGACGTTGACATGTTGACCATCGGTCAGTACCTGCAGCCGTCCGGTGGTCACATGCCGGTACGCCGCTATGTGCATCCGGACACCTTCAAGATGTATGCAGCAGAAGCCTACAAGATGGGCTTCCTGCACGCTGCCTCGGGCCCGCTGGTGCGCAGTTCATACCATGCCGACGAACAGGCGCATGCGGCGGGCGTGTTTTGATGTGTGTTGCGCAAAAAACTAGAACCCAGTGGAAGAGTCTATTGGGTCGGTGTAGCACCGGCAAGCGGCTTTCTCTTTCTTTACCCGCGAAGAGGTACCTAACGATGCAGAACTTGACTACACCAGAACTGGCCGCATGGATCGAGAATGCAGCGCGCGAGAAACCCGTATTACTCGACGTACGTGAGCCGTGGGAATTTCAGACCTGTCATATTGACGGGGCGTTGACGATGCCGATGAATACCATCCCCGGCAAGCTGTCCGAACTGGACGCGGAGCAGCCGATTGTCTGCATCTGCCACCACGGCGTGCGCAGCATGCAAGTCGCGTTGTTTTTGGAACAGCATGGTTTTACCCAAATTAGCAACCTGACAGGCGGCGTCCATGCCTGGGCTCAGCAAGTCGACGGCACGATGCCGACCTATTGAATTTCATATGCATCAACTTTCAAAAAATGATAGTACGTAACAAGCGTGTGGATGGGGGCTCATGGTTCTTCTGGGGGCAGAGCTCGCAGCAATTTATCCCCCCGTTAATTTACGACATTAAGCAAGCGGCGGGCCGACTGACGGCTCGCGTTTTCCGACATGTCTGCGATTTTTAACTTGAAAGGGTGGAAAAGAAATGGCTAAAGTTATTTGTGTGCTGTATGACGACCCAGTAGCGGGTTACCCTAAGTCTTATGCGCGGGATGATCTGCCCAAACTGGAGCGTTACCCCGATGGCCAGACCCTGCCCTCGCCAAAGGCTATTGACTTCCAGCCAGGCACCCTGCTTGGCAGCGTCACCGGCGAACTGGGTCTGCGCAAGTACCTGGAGTCCAACGGCCATCAACTGGTCGTGACCTCCAGCAAGGACGGCGCCGACAGCGTCTTGGACCGCGAGTTGCACGATGCCGAGATCGTAATTTCCCAGCCCTTCTGGCCAGCGTATATGACGGCAGAACGCATCGCCAAGGCACCCAAGCTCAAGATGATCGTGACAGCCGGCATTGGCTCGGACCATACCGACTTGCAAGCTGCCATGGACCGCAGCATCACGGTCGCCGAAGTTACCTACTGCAACAGCAACAGCGTGGCAGAGCACGTTGTGATGATGACGCTTGCTTTGGTACGCAACTACATCCCGTCCTACAACTGGGTAATCAAAGATGGCTGGAATATTGCCGACTGTGTTGCACGCTCCTACGACCTCGAAGGCATGAACGTGGGCACCGTGGCCGCCGGTCGCATCGGCCTACGCGTGCTGCGCCTGCTGAAGCCCTACGACGTGAAGCTGCACTACATAGATCGCCACCGTTTGCCGGAGGCCGTCGAGATGGAGCTGAACCTCACCCACCACACCAGCCTCGACAGCCTGACAAAAGTCTGCGACGTGGTCACGCTCAATTGCCCGCTTCACCCCGAGACGGAACACATGATCAATGCGCAGTCGCTGAAGAACTTCAAGCGAGGCGCCTACCTGATCAACACCGCACGCGGCAAGTTGTGTGACAGCGATGCCATTGCGGCAGCGCTGGAGAGCGGCCAGCTCGCCGGCTACGCGG
>JBCKPH010000031.1:0-25390 GCA_038901755.1 Burkholderiaceae bacterium
AAGGGCATATCGGGCGAGGCCAAGGTGCCGTTTTTCTCCATATCGGGTTCCGATTTCGTTGAGATGTTCGTCGGTGTCGGAGCAGCCCGGGTCCGCGATATGTTCGACAACGCGAAGAAGAACGCGCCCTGCATCATTTTCATTGACGAGCTTGACGCGGTCGGGCGGCAACGCGGCGCTGGACTGGGCGGCGGCAACGACGAGCGCGAGCAGACGCTGAACCAGATGCTGGTCGAGATGGATGGCTTCGAGACCAATCTTGGCGTGATCGTGGTCGCGGCGACCAATCGGCCGGACATTCTTGACGCTGCATTGTTGCGCCCAGGGCGTTTTGACCGCCAGGTCTATGTGGGGCTGCCCGATATTCGCGGCCGCGAGCAGATCCTCAACATCCACATGCGCAAGATTCCGATTGGCCAGGACGTCAATGCGTCCGTCATCGCGCGCGGAACACCGGGGATGTCGGGCGCTGATCTCGCCAATCTTTGCAATGAAGCCGCCCTGATGGCGGCGCGGCGCGACGGCCGGGTCGTTGAAATGGTCGATTTCGAAAAGGCCAAGGACAAGATTCTGATGGGCCCGGAACGCAAGAGCATGGTGATGCCTGACTCCGAGCGCAAGAACACCGCTTACCACGAGGCTGGGCACGCGCTGCTCTGCAAGTTGCTGCCCAAATGCGACCCGGTGCACAAGGTCACCATCATTCCCAGGGGACGCGCCCTGGGCGTGACCCTGAGCCTGCCGGCGGCGGACCGCTACAGCTATGACAGCGAATACATGCTGAATCAGATCAGCATGCTGTTCGGGGGCCGCATTTCCGAAGAGGTGTTCATGCACCAGATGACCACCGGCGCCAGCAACGATTTTGAACGTGCCACCCATTTGGCGCGTGACATGGTGATGCGCTACGGCATGACCGACGCGCTCGGTCCGATGGTCTATGCCGAGAACGAAGGCGAGGTGTTCCTGGGGCGCTCGGTGACCAAGACCACCAACATGTCCGAAGCCACCATGGAAAAGGTCGACGCTGAAATCCGTTCCATCATTGACCGGCAGTATGACGTGGCGCGCAAGCTCATCGTCGACAACAGCGACAAGGTGCACGCTATGGCCAAGGCCCTGCTGGAATGGGAGACCATCGACAGCGAGCAGCTCGACGACATCATGGCCGGCAAGGAGCCCCGGCCAGCCAAGGAGTGGGTGCCGCGCACGCCGCCCTCGGGTGGCGGCAGCGGCGGCGCCCCAGCGGTCGATACCGCCCCCGCTCCCACCACGGCCTAGGCTTGCTGGCGGGGCACTGACCCCGATAGGTGGCGAGCACGGCCCGTTCCATGATCTGGCAGACGACACGGTTCGAGCTTGACCTTGAGCGGCCCCAGTTGATGGGCGTGGTCAACGTCACACCTGATTCCTTCTTTGATGGTGGCGCGTTTTACCGAGGCGGATCGGTTGAGGCGAACGCGCTCGCGCATTGCGAACGGCTGCTGCGAGACGGCGCGCAGCTCCTTGACATTGGCGGCGAATCAAGCCGACCCGGCGCACTGCCGCTGCCTCTTGCCGAGGAACTGGCCCGTGTCATCCCCGTGGTGCGCGGCGCCTTGCATCTGGGTGTCCCGATTTCGGTCGATACCTACAAGCCCGAAGTCATGCAGGCGGTGCTCGACCTTGGCGTTGACATCATTAACGACATCTGGGCGCTGCGCCAGCCCGGCTCGCTCGACTGTCTGGCCTCGTTTCCGCGGGCCGGGGTCTGCCTGATGCACATGCATCGGGAACCCCAGACCATGCAGGCCGAACCGATGCGCGAGGAGTATCCCGGCGAGGTGCTGTCGCAGGTCCACAGCTTTCTCCAGCAACGGGTCGATGCATTGCAGCAGCGCGGCATTGCCCGGGACCGCGTCGTGCTGGACCCGGGCATAGGATTTGGCAAGACGCCGCGGCAGAATTTCGCCTTGCTGGCCAGACAGGATGAATTGCTCGATCTCGGCCGGCCCTTGCTCGCCGCATGGTCACGCAAATCCTCGCTAGGTCATGCCACCGGTCTGCCCGCGCAGGAGCGCATGGTGGCGAGTGTTGCCGCCGCGCTTCTTGCATTGGAACGCGGCGCGAGGATACTTCGGGTCCATGATGTGGCCGAGACGCTGCAGGCGGTACGGGTCTGGCGCGCCATGCAGGACGCGCAATCGCAGGGAAAGTGAACAATGAACAGAAGGTACTTCGGCACAGACGGCATTCGTGGCACGGTGGGCGAGGCGCCGATCACGGCCGATTTCATCCTGCGACTCGGGCACGCCGTGGGACAGGTGCTGAAGCAGACCGACCCGCATCCCACGGTGCTGATCGGCAAGGACACGCGCCTGTCGGGCTACATGCTGGAGTCCGCGCTGGAATCGGGCTTCAACTCGGCCGGAGTCGACGTGGTCCTGCTCGGGCCGATTCCGACTCCCGGCGTGGCCTACCTGACCCAGGCACAGCACGCCAGCCTGGGCGTGGTCATCAGCGCCAGCCACAATCCGTTCGCCGACAACGGCATCAAGTTCTTTGGCGGCAATGGCAACAAGCTCGATGACGCCTGGGAGCGTGCCGTGGAAGCCGCCTTGGACGAGCCGCCGCGCTGGTCCAGCGCGAGTGGATTGGGGCGCTCCCGCCGCCTTGACGATGCGCTGAGCCGCTACAGCGATTTCTGCAAGAGCACGTTTTCCAGCGAGCTGACGCTCAAGGGGCTGCGCATCGTCGTCGATGCGGCGCACGGGGCGGCCTACCAAGTCGCGCCCAAGGTGTTCCGCGAACTGGGGGCCGAGGTGATTGCGATCGGCTGCTCGCCCGACGGTCTGAACATCAACCACGAGGTCGGCGCCACGCACCCGCAGGCCATGGTGGAGACGGTGCTGGCGCAGCGCGCGGATTACGGCATCGCCCTTGACGGCGACGCCGACCGTCTGTTGCTGGCCGACTCCGCCGGGCGCCTCTACAACGGCGACGAGTTGCTTTATCTGCTGGCCGATGATCGGCTGGCGCGTGACGAGCCCGTGCCCGGCGTGGTCGGCACGCTGATGACGAACATGGCGGTCGAAGTCGCGTTGCGTGAGCGTGGGGTCAACTTCGTCCGCGCCAAGGTTGGGGACCGTTATGTGCTCGAAGCGCTGTTGCAGCATCACTGGCTGCTGGGCGGCGAGGGGTCCGGCCATCTGCTGATCCTGGACCGGCAGAGCACCGGCGACGGTATCGTGTCCGCCTTGCAGGTCTTGCAGGCCTGTGTGCGCAGTGGGCGGACCCTGGCGCAACTGTTGCAGAAGCTGAGTCTGTTCCCGCAGACCCTGGTCAATGTGCGCCTGGCCGTGGGACAGGACTGGCGCGCCAACAGGAAACTGTCCGATGAAATTGCCCGGATCGAGAAGGAACTCGGGCAGGATGGAAGGGTGCTGATTCGTCCCAGCGGCACCGAGCCGGTGTTACGCATCATGGTCGAGGCACGCGACGCGGCGCAGGCGCGATCCTGTGCCGATCGACTGCTGGCCGCCGCCAGCGCCGTACAGGTGTTGCCGGCATGAATGACCAAGGCAACATCCGAGTTGAAGAAGTCGACTACCGCAATCCCGCGCAAGCGGCCGAGCTGGTCGAACTGCTCGACTGCTACGCCGTCGATCCGGCCGGTGGCGGCAAGGGCCTGAGCGACTTTGCCCGCGCCAATCTGCCGGCAGCGCTGGCGGCGCGTGCCCAGGCGTTCAGCGTCATCGCCTACGATGGCCGCCATGCCGTAGGACTGGTCAACTGCATCGAAGGTTTTTCCACCTTTGCCTGCCGCCCTCTGGTGAATGTGCACGACGTGGTGGTGCTTGAGTCGCACCGTGGCGCCGGCGTTGCCGGCCTCATGCTGCAGCGGGTGGAGGAACTGGCGCGCCTTCGTGGCGCCTGCAAACTGACCCTTGAGGTATTGCAAGGCAACCAGAGCGCCATGCGTCTGTACCAGCGCATCGGCTTTGCCGGCTTCCAGCTCGATCCGGGGATGGGCAGCGCGACATTCATGCAGAAATGGCTTGATTGATTTTTCTGGCAGCGCCGGCCGCCGCATTCCTGTCACACGCCTGTCACAGTCGGCCCCTAAAGTTGCTCATGCGATGGGCTTCATCCCATCGAGCCTTTTGAATCAATGCTTTGAGGAGTCTTACATGAGCTTTCGTTTTCCCGTCAAGTCGCTTTTGAATTGTGTCCCACTTGCGCTGCTTGGCATGGCCTGCGTTTCGGCCACGGCCCGGGTGGTCAAAGTCGACGGCTCCAGCACCGTCTATCCGGTCACCGAGGTGATCGCCGAGGATTTCCAGAAGTCCAAGAAGAACGCCATCAAGGTGACGGTCGGTATTTCCGGCACGGGCGGCGGCTTCAAGAAGTTCTGCCGTGGCGACACCGACGTGCAGAACGCGTCGCGCCCGATCCTCAAGTCCGAAATGGCCAATTGCAAGACCGTCGGCATCGACTACATCGAGCTGCCGGTCGCCTTCGACGCCTTGACGGTGGTGATCAACCCCAAGAACAGTTTTGTCAAATCCCTGAGCGTGGAGCAGCTCAAGCGCATGTGGGAGCCGGCGGCACAGGGCAAAGTGATGAACTGGAACCAGATCGATCCGTCCTTTCCCAACGCGCCGCTGAAACTGTTCGGCGCCGGCGCCGATTCGGGCAGCTTCGACTACTTCACCGAGGCGATCAACGGCAAGTCCAAGGCCAGCCGCGGCGACTTCACCGCGTCCGAGGACGACAACGTGCTGGTGCAGGGCGTCGCCCGCGACGTCAACGCCATCGGTTACTTCGGCCTGGCCTATTACCAGGAGAACAAGGACAAGCTGCGCGCGGTGCCGATCATCGCCGGCCCGGGCAAGCCGCCGGTCGGCCCCAGCGAGGAAACCGTGCTGGCCGGCAGCTACCAGCCGCTGGCGCGCCCGATCTTCATTTACGTGAGTACCAAGTCGCTGGCCAAGCCGGAAGTCAGGGAGTTCGTGAACTTCTACCTGACCCATGGCGCCAAGGCCGCCAAGGAAGTGCAATACGTGCCGCTGCCGGCCAGGGCCTATGAAGTGGGCAAGGGCCGTGTTGCCGGCATGAAAACGGGCACCATCTTTGCCGGCCATGCCGAAGTGGGCGTCAAGTTCGACGACGTGCTGGCGGACAGCAAGCTGACCACGGTCGCCAAGTAGCGGATCCACCGGGAGAGGGGAGAGCCGCCACCGCTTGCGGCCAGCCCCTGTCCGCCAACGCATCCGCTACCATGAGCCTCATGGCAGAGCCAAGCATCGAGCAAGTTCCGGCCTCGGGCCCACGGGGCGCGCTGTCGGCGTTCGCCGGCTCGCGCAACCGCCGCAGGCGCAAGGAGAAGGCCATCGAGATGGTGCTTCTGCTTGCCGCCTCGGTCTCGGTATTCGCCACCTTCGGCATCGTCTATGTGCTGTTGTCGGAGACCTGGAGCTTTTTTCAACAGGTGTCCTTTTCGCAGTTCTTTCTGGACACCCAGTGGACGCCGCTGTTCTCGGACGCACGCTACGGCATCGCCGTGCTGTTGTCCGGAACGCTCACCAGTTCGATGGTGGCCCTGCTGGTCGCAATCCCGCTTGGCACGGTGATCGCCATCTACATTTCGGAATTTGCCGATTCGACCGTGCGCGAGGTGGTCAAGCCGGTGCTGGAAATGCTCAGCGGCGTTCCCACCATCATTTACGGCTATTTCGCCCTGCAATTTGTCACACCCCTGCTGCAGCGGTTCTTTCCCGAATTGCCGGGCTTCAACCTCCTTGGCGCCGGCATCGTGATGGGCATCATGATCATTCCTTACGTCAGTTCGCTGTCCGAGGACGCCATGCGCGCCGTGCCCATGGGGCTGCGCGAGGCCTCCTATGCGATGGGCGCCACGCGCTTTCAGACGGCGATTCGCGTCGTGTTCCCGGCCGCGTTCTCGGGCGTGGCCTCGGCCTATATCCTGGGCATCTCGCGCGCGTTGGGCGAGACCATGATCCTGGCGGTGGCCGCGGGCATGCAGCCCAACCTGACGTTCAATCCGGCCGAACCCGCGGCAACCGTGACCTCCTACATCGTGCAGGTGGCATTGGGCGACCTGCCGCACGGCAGCATCGGCTACCAGACCATCTTCGCGGCCGGGCTGACGCTATTCGCGGTGACGCTGCTGTTCAACATCCTGGGGCAGTGGCTGCGCCGCCGCTTCCGCGAGGCTTACTAAATGAACTCCACGGCAGCCACGACCAGCGTCGCGAGCATCGAGAGCGTGCGCACCATGATCCGGCGCCACAAGCGCCTGGACATGCTGTTCGGCGTCGTCGGCCTGCTGGCCATGATGGTAGGTGTGCTCACGCTGGTCGCCCTTATCGTGGACATGGCCATCGTCGGCGTGCCACGACTGAATCCGGATTTCTTCACCAGCTTTCCCTCGCGCCGGCCTCAGCATGCCGGCATCCTGTCGGCCTGGGTCGGCTCCCTGCTGGTGATGCTGACTACCGCGTCGGTGGCGGTGCCCATAGGCATCGCCTCGGGCATCTACCTCGAGGAATACGCCCGGCGCAACTGGTTCACCCAATTCATCGAAATCAACATCAGCAACCTGGCCGGCGTGCCCTCCATCATCTACGGCCTGCTGGCGCTGGGTCTTTTCGTCTACGCATTCGGTTTGGGGCAGAGCATTCTCTCGGCCGGGCTGACGCTCGGCCTGATGATCCTGCCCATCGTCATCGTGTCGACGCGCGAGGCGATCCGCTCCATCCCGCAATGGATCCGCGAGGGCTCGTACGCCTGCGGCGCCACCCAATGGCAAACCGTGCGTCACCACATCCTGCCCTATTCGACGCCGGGCATCCTGACCGGCGTCATCATCGGGCTGTCTCGCGCCATCGGCGAGACGGCGCCCGTCATCACCATCGGCGCGCTGACCTTCATTGCCTTCCTGCCGCCCGCGCCGTTCGCCGGGGAGCCGCCGGCGGGCCTGTTCGACTGGCTGTTCTCGCCGTTCACGGTGATGCCGATCCAGATGTTCAACTGGACCTCGCGCCCGGAGGCCGCTTTCCTGCAAAACGCGGCCGCGGCCGGCCTTGTGCTGGCGCTGATGACGCTGGGCATGAACGCGCTGGCGATCTGGCTGCGCTACCGCCTGCGCAAGAACATCAGGTGGTAACGATCCGCCATTGAAAGAACTTTCATGCCTTCCGTCCTGACCCTTCCGCAGATCGCGCCGCCGCTCAAGGCGCGGGTGGTGGCATTCAACTTCTTCTACGGCAGCTTTCAGGCGATCAGGAACGTGGACATGCCGCTGTACGAAAATCGCGTCACCGCATTGATCGGCCCCTCCGGCTGTGGCAAGTCCACGCTGCTGCGCTCGTTCAACCGGATGCATGACCTGTACGACGGCAACCGCTACGAAGGCCGGCTTGAGATGTTTCCCGACAACATCAACCTGCTGGCGCCGGAGGTGGATCCGATCGAGGTCCGAATGCGCATTGGCATGGTGTTCCAGAAACCCAATCCGTTTCCGAAATCGATTTACGAGAATGTCGCCTTTGGCCTGCGCGTTCGAGGCGAGGGGAATCGGTCCGTGCTTGAGGACAAGGTTGAGATCGCGCTTCGACGGGCTGCATTGTGGAACGAGGTCAGCAGCCGTCTTCAGGAAAGTGCCTTTGCTCTCTCCGGCGGCCAGCAGCAACGCCTGTGTATCGCACGGGCGCTGGCCACGGGCCCCGAGATCATGCTGTTTGACGAACCCACCTCGGCGCTCGATCCGATCGCCGCCGGCCGCATCGAAGAACTGATCGGAGAATTGAAGAAGAAGATCACGATCCTGATCGTCACGCACAACATGCAGCAGGCGGCGCGGGTATCTGACTTCACGGCCTACATGTACCTGGGCGAGCTGATGGAATACGGCGAGACCGAGCGGATTTTCTTCAAGCCCAAGCGCAAGGAGACCGAGGACTACATCACCGGCCGCTTCGGCTGAGGAGACGATATGCCCCCCGAAAAACACCTGTCTTCGCAGTTCGACGCCGAGCTCAATGCCGTGTCATCCCGTGCCATGGAGCTCGGCGGCCTGGTCGAGGCCCAGATGCGCCAGGCCATCCATGCGCTGTCGCATCTGAGCGTCGAGGCGGCCAACGATGTCCAGGCCGCCGAAGCCCGCGTCAACGCGCTGGAGCTCGAGATTGACCGCGAGATTTCATCCATCATCGCGCGGCGGCAGCCTACTGCCGGAGATTTGCGGTTGCTGATGGCCATCTCCAAGATGACCGCCAACCTCGAACGGGTCGGCGACGAGGCGGAAAAGATGGCGCGCATGGTGTTGTCCATCATCGACAAGGGTTCGGCGCGGATGCTGCCTTCGGCCGACCTGCGGCTGGTGTCGGAACTGGCGTCCGGGCTGCTGCGCAAGTCGCTCGACGCCTTCGCCCGGCTCGACACCGCCGCCGCGCTGTCGATCCTGAAGGAAGACGATGCGATCGACCGCGAGTTCGACGGCTACGTCCGCAAGCTCGTCACCTACATGATGGAAGACCCGCGCACCATCTCGTCCTGCCTTGATCTGCTGTTTCTGGCCAAGGCGATCGAGCGCATCGGCGACCATGCCAAGAACATCGCCGAGTTCACGATTTATGTGGTCAAGGGCGCCGACGTGCGCCATGCGCCGCTGGCCCAGGTGGAGTCGGCCGTCAAGTGAAGCTCATGCCCAGGGTATTGATCGTCGAGGACGAACCGGCCATCGCCGAACTGCTGTCCGTCAACCTGCGCCATAACGGTTTTGAGCCGCTTTGGGCGGCGGACGCCGAGGCCGCTCAGCGCGAGATCGACGCGGTGTTGCCGGACCTGATCCTGCTGGACTGGATGCTGCCGGGGCAGAGCGGCCTGTTGCTGGCGCGCAAGTGGCGCGCCGATGCGCGCACCAAGGGGCTGCCGATCCTGATGCTGACCGCGCGCGGCGACGAGCCCGACCGGGTCGCCGGGCTGGACGCCGGCGCCGACGACTACATCGCCAAACCGTTTTCCACCCGGGAGTTGATGGCGCGCATGCGCGCCGTGCTGCGGCGGCGTAAACCCGAACATGCGCTGGCCAGCGTGACGCTCGGCGAGCTGACGCTGGACGCATCGACGCGCCGTGTCAGCCATGCCGGACAGCCGCTCAAGCTGGGACCCACCGAGTTCAAGCTGCTACAGTACCTGATGGCGCATCCGGAACGGGTGCACAGCCGCTCGCAACTGCTCGACAAGGTCTGGGGCGACCATGTGTTCATCGAGGAGCGCACGGTGGACGTGCACATCAAGCGGCTGCGCGAGGCGCTGGGCGAGGCCGGGGCCATGGTCGAGACGGTGCGTGGCGCCGGTTACCGCCTGACGGCTCCGCAGGGGGTCGCGCGCACCTGACCGCGCCGCCGGCCACCGCCCAGGCCCGACGCGCGGACCGGGACAGCAACGACAATCACGGCGACCAAGACTGTTCTCCATGGGCGGACGATTTTTCCTGTTGCTGGCGTTTCAGCTGAGCGGCCTGTTGCTGGGCTGGTACGCGCTGGGCCCCTGGGGCGCCACGGGCGGCGCGTTGCTGGCCGCGCTGCTGTGGCTGGCGCTGGACAGCGTCGCGGCGAATCGCCTGCTGCGTTGGTTGAAATTGGGCGCCGCCGGAGACGCGGCGGACCTGCGCGGCGGCCCCTGGGGCGAGGCGGGCGAACGCATGCGCAAGCTGCTGCGGCTGTCCGAGCAGGAACGCCGTGCCAGTGATGCGTGCTTGCAGGACTTTCTTGCGGCGATCCAGGCCTCACCCAATGGCGTGGTTCTGCTGGATGCGCATGGCCGCATCGAGTGGTGCAACCAGACGGCGGCACAGCATATGGGGTTCGACGCGCAACGCGATGCCATGCAACTGATCGGCAACCTGGTGCGCGAACCATCCTTCACTGCCTACCTGGCGGGCGGCGACTACGCATCCGATCTGGTGATTCCCGGGCGGGACCACAGCGAGAGCCGTCCGGTGCGCATCGCTTTGCAGTTGCACGCCTATGGCGAGGGCCGGCGCCTGCTGCTGTCGCGTGACGTGACGAGTGTCGAGCAGGCAGAGGCAATGCGGCGCGACTTCGTGGCCAACGTGTCCCATGAGATACGAACGCCCTTGACGGTGTTGTCCGGCTTTGTCGAAACCCTGCAAAGCCTCGCGCTGGACGAACGCGAACGCAGCCGCTACCTGACGTTGATGGCCCAGCAGTCGTCGCGCATGCAAACCCTGGTGGACGACTTGCTGACGCTTTCCAGGCTGGAAGGGAGCCCGTCCCCAAGCCTGGACCATTGGATCGCGCTTGGCCCCTTGCTGGCGCGTTGCGAGGCCGACGCCAGGTCGCTGGTCACCATGTCCGTACTGGACGATGCACCGTCCCATCAACTTCATTTTGAGTTTGACGGGAATCTGATTCAAAGTGCCCGCCTGGATGGCTCAAGTGATGAGTTGCTCAGCGCGTTTTCCAATTTGATCAGCAACGCGATTCGCTACACGCCGGCGGGTGGCAGGGTCGATGTCGCCTGGATCGAACAGGAAAGTGGCGAGGCCATTTTTGAAGTGCGTGACAACGGCCCTGGCATCGCCGCCGAGCACCTGCCGCGATTGACTGAACGCTTTTATCGCGTCGACCAAAGTCGATCACGGCAGACTGGTGGCACCGGCCTCGGGCTGGCCATCGTCAAACATGTGGTGCAGCGCCATGGGGCGCATTTGCTGGTTGAAAGCACACCGGGCAAGGGCTCCAGGTTCGCAGTGCAGTTTCCGGCGGCGCGCTACCGCAGGCATGCATCGGCATGATCGGTGCCGGTAGTCGCCCCTCACCCCAACCCTCTCCCGCAAGCGGGCGAGGGAGGTATATGTGACCCCCTCTCCACCGTAAACGGGGGAGAGGGTTGGGGTGAGGGGGAGACGGCCAGCGATACTGAACTCAGTCACTCATCAGGAGAGGCATTGATTGCGTCGAAAAATCTTGCCGCAGCCTCGGCCGTGCTGATCGCCGAGCCGTCCGGTAATGTCAGCGCTATGGCGCGCCCGCCACGGTGTGTGCTGAGTTCAGCCAGGGCGGCGACGAGTTGCGTTTTCCAGCCGATGTCGGGACCCGGTTCAAGCGGCTTGGCATGGTGAACATCTTGCAGGAAGGCCGCCAGCTCCGCCGCGTAGGCGGTCGCGTAGCGGGCAAAGAAGTCCGGATGCTCAGCGCCGGGTCTTGTCATCGGAAACTGCAGCGATTCCACCAAGGTCCCGCGCGCCAACGGGCCGTCGCCCGTGCCCTGCCACAGCTTCGCGCTCACCTCGCCGAAATCCCCGACAAATTCTCCGACGTCGATGCGACCCCTGGTCCCGATCAGCTTGAAGCCGTTGTCGTAGCCGGTGCTGTTGATGCGGGAGCCCCAGAGATGCGCCAGCGATCCGTTGGCCCAGCGGCAGAAGGCGTGGACCACGTTGGCGCCCTCATTGGCCCGGTCTTCGTAGCCCGGCGCCATGAAGCGAATGGCCTGCACGCTGCTCGGCAGTTCAAACCCATGGAACGACATGGCCTCGAAAATCAAATGGATCGCCATGTCGGCCGTGATGCCGCTGCTTTGATAGTTGGCCGGCGTCGGGTTCTTGTCCTGCAACACATGGTGCGACTGTTGCAGTTGACCGATCCGCCCTGCGGCGAACCAGTCCGTCGCGGCCCGCGCGGCCGGGTCGTAGTGGCGTTGAAAGGCGAGATGGACCAGGTGCTGGCCGTCGGGTCCGAGTGCCGCGCAAAAGCTCGCCGCCTCGGCCACCGAAGCGGCCAGAGGCTTCTCCAACAGGACCGGGACCTGCCGATCCGTGAAGGCCCGGCAGTCACGCACATGGTCTTCGGTCCGCGAGGCAACGACGGCCGCGTCCAGGCCGCTTCGCTCTGCCATGTCCTGAGGGGATGCAAAGCTGAGACATGGTTCGCGCAGGCCGGTGCCGCGCCACTGCGCGACCCTGCCCAGCGCCAGCGCTAGCGTCGGCTCAAACCGGTCGCCGATGGCCACCAATTCAACTTCGCCCTTTTGGGCCAGCGCAACCAGATGTTCAAGGTGCACCAGCCCCATGCGTCCAACGCCGAATATTCCCACTCGCAGAGCCGAGTCCTTAGCTTTCATCCTGGGCCTCGTTCACTCAAGGATGCGTTTGCTCCGAATCTACGCAAGGAGAGCATTGAGTTTTGCCGGGGCTCGGAGCAGGCTACTTCCAGCGCACGGGCTCAAGATGCACGGTTTCCCGCGCGTCGCTCAGCGTCAGCGTGCCCTCCTGCAGCGTCGCCTGCAGTTGCATGCTGCGTTGTGCCAGCTTGGCCAGCGCCAGGGTGGTTTCGCTGGACAGGCGCCAGACCTGCAGCCGGTCCAGCCTTGTCAGTCGGGTCTCGATGCCGCGCCACCAGATCGTGGCCGCATTGGCAAAGGCGTAGACCAATACCAAGTCGGCCTTGCTGCAGGCCCTGATTAGCGGCTTGTCCTCGGGTTGACCGACCTCGATCCAGAGTCGTTTGCGCCCGGTGAAATCGGTCAGCGAGACGTCGGGATCATCCGGGTCCGACAGACCGGCGCCAAATACCAGATGACCGTCCCCGTTGCACAGCGCATCAAGTTGATGCGCGTTCAACGCCAGCGCGGCCAGCCGGACCATCATGCGCTCGTCCGTTTCACTCGGATGACGCGCCAGCGTCAGGGCATGGTCGGCGTAGTAGCCGTGGTCGATGTCGGCAATCTGCATCGTCGCCTTGAATATGGTTGATTTGAGTGCCATGGGGGGAAGTTACGCTCGCTCCGAATGCCGGGCCGGTCCTGAACCATTATCTTGCGACGCCAAGGGGCCTCTCAGGCATCGAGCCATCGTGCTGCGACGCCTGCTTCGATAATTGCGAAATCATGAGCCAACTTTTCTCTCCTTTCTCGCTGGGTCAACTGCCACTGCGAAACCGCATCGTCATCGCGCCCATGTGCCAGTATTCGTCGGTGAACGGGGAGGCCAATGACTGGCATCTGATTCATCTGGGCCACCTGGCACTGTCGGGCGCTGCTCTGCTGTTCATCGAGGCGACTGCGGTGGAAGCCGAGGGCAGGATCACCTTGGCTGATCTTGGGCTCTGGTCGGATGGCAACGAGCAGGCGTTGCATCGGGTGCTGACCTCGGTGCGCCGGCATTCGTCGATACCGATCGCGATTCAGCTTGCGCACGCCGGCCGCAAGGCTTCGAGCCAGGTTCCCTGGGACGGCGGGCAGCAGGTTGCACTGGAGCAGGGCGGCTGGCTGGCGCAGGCGCCCTCGGCGTTGCCGCACGGCTCGGGCGAGGCGCCGCCAAGGGCGATGGAGCAGGCCGACCTGGAGTGGGTCGTGCAGGCGTTCGTTGACTCAGCCCGGCGCGCTTGTCGCTTAGGCATTGACGTGATCGAAATCCACGCTGCACATGGCTACCTGCTGCACGAGTTTCTGTCGCCCCTGTCCAATCAGCGCGGCGACGAATACGGCGGCTCGCTGGAGAATCGCATGCGTTTCCCGTTGATGGTGTTCGAGGCCGTGCGCTCAGTCGTTCCGGCGCCGGTTCCCTTGGGCGTGCGCATTTCCGGGACAGACTGAGTCGAGGGCGGCTGGGACATCGAGCAGAGTGTGATGCTTGCGCATTCCCTGCGCAAGCGTGGCTGCGACTTCATCCATGTCTCGAGCGGTGGCGCATCGCCGCTGCAGAAAATCCCGCTCGGCCCCGGTTTTCAGGTGCCGATGGCCGAGAGAATCCGCAGGGAAACGGGCCTGCCGACCATCGCCGTCGGCTTGATCACCGAACCCGAGCAGGCCGAGGCGATCATCGCCAATGGCCAGGCTGACTTGATCGCGCTGGCGCGCGGCATCCTGTACGACCCGCGCTGGCCTTGGCACGCTGCGGCCAGTCTGGGTGCCCAGGTCGAGGTGCCTCAGCAGTATTGGCGCTCGCAGCCGCGCGGGCTTGCCACGCTGTTTGCCGATGTGCGGATCGGCCAGCGCTAGACCAGCGCGGGCTGATGCGTCGCGCTATGACTATCAGATCCCGAGCAGCTTCTTCGCGTCGGCGAGCGCCTTCATGGACTCGTCGTGCTTGCCAGTCTTGTGATAGGTTTCACCATCACTGCGGAGGAACCGGGCCTGCGAAACGGTGTCGCCAGGAAGTTTGGGCTTGGTCGCCAGCTTGGCGTCAATGGCTTTCATCTGGTTCGGGCAGTTGTGCGCAAGCGCCATGGTGGAAAAGAGCGCAAGAGAAACGACCAGGACACATTTCATGCGAACCTCTCCGGTTGAACGATGCTGAATGGCGCGTCGATTGTAGCCAGCCGGTGCCCGGCCCCGACCCATTCGAGCGTGGCCGCGCAACATGCTGCCGCACCGTCGAAATTTCAGGAGCTGCCAATGAGGATTCTTGCGATTGGCAAGTTCACGGCGCTGCGGGTGCAGGTGAGCAAGGACGGCGTCAATCCGACGCAGTGATAGGCGGGCGAACGCGGCGCGCGGTCCAAGTCTCGATTGGCTTTGGGGCGGTGCACGATAATTCCGCTCGTTCAAACCCGTTCCCCAAGGAGTCACGCATGAGACATGCAGTCTGGAAAAACCTGCTGCTGGCGGCAGCTATCGCGGCCGGGCCTGCAGTGGCTCAAACCGACTGGCCGGCCAAGCCGGTGCGGATTGTCGTGCCATTCGCGCCTGGCGGCACCACTGACATCACCGCCCGCATCATTGCCGAGGAACTCACGCAGTCGCTGAAGCAGACCTTCATCGTCGAGAACCGCGCTGGCGCGGGCGGCAACATCGGTGCTGCCGAGGTCGCCAAGGCAGCGTCCGACGGCTACACCTTCCTGATGGGAACGCCGGGCACGCAGGCCATCAACCAGTTCCTGTATCCAAAGATGCCATACGACACGGCCAAGGATTTTGCGCCTGTCTCTCTGGTGGTGCGGGTCCCAAATGTGCTGCTGGTGCATCCGGGAGTGGGCGTAAAAACCATTGCCGAACTCATCGCCAGGGCCAAGGCGCGCCCCGGCGCGCTCTCCTACGGTTCCCCTGGCAACGGCACCACCGGGCATCTTTCGACCGAGCTGTTCAAGACCCGCGCCCAGGTATTCATCACGCACATTCCCTATCGCGGCAGCAACCCGATGCTGCTCGACCTGATGGGCGGGCAGGTCCAGATGGCGATCGACAACCTGCCTTCGGCGCTGCCGCATATCCGCTCCGGCAAATTGCTCGCACTGGCCGTAACCAGCGAGCAGCGTAGCGCCCAGTTGCCCGATGTTCCGACCCTTGCCTCGGCCCTGCCAGGTTATGCGGCCGAGTCCTGGTTCGTGCTGATGGCGCCGGCCAATACGCCAGCAGCAATCGTCAACCGCTTGTCCGCCGAGGTGGATCGGATCGTGAAGAAACCCGACGTGGTGGAGCGCTTCAAGAACCTGGGCGCGGAGCCGGTGGGCGGCACGCCCGCGCAACTTGCCCAGTTCATCGCCGCCGAGGTGCGCAAGTGGGACCAGGTCGTCAAAGTGTCCGGCGCGAAAATCGACTGACGCGGCATTGGCGTCGCTGCGACCGGCCTGACATGGACGCCTGCCAGACGCCATGACCGCTGGCCAGTCGAAGATATTTCACCGGGACCCTGCGCATGTCTACCCGACCGCGGTAAGCGGGAAGGGCGCCTATATCTTCGACTCCACCGGCAAGGCCTACCTTGACGCCAGCGGCGGCGCAGCGGTGTCATGTCTGGGGCATGGCCACCCGGCAGTGATCGCCGCGATCAATCGGCAGCTCGAACGTCTCTGCTACGTGCACACCGGCTTTTTCACCAGCGAGCCGGCCGAAGCGCTGGCCGAGCAGCTCGTCGCATCTGCGCCACCGGGCATCAGCCATGTCGATTTTGTCTCGGGCGGCAGCGAGGCGATGGAGACCGCGCTCAAGATGGCGCGCCAGTATTTTGTCGAAATCGGCCAGCCCGAGCGGACGCGCTTCATTGCGCGCCGGCAGAGTTATCACGGCAACACGCTTGGGGCGCTCGCCTTGGGAGGTAATGCCTGGCGGCGCGCGCTGTTTGCGCCGATGTTGATTGACGTGACGCATGTCAGCCCCTGCTACCCCTATCGCCAGCAGCGTTCCGGCGAGAGCGCTGAACTGTATGGGGTGCGCCTGGCCGCCGAGCTTGAGCAGGCCATCCTGGACCTCGGGCCGCAAAGTGTGATTGCTTTCGTGGCCGAACCGGTGGTGGGCGCCACGCTTGGCGCCGCGCCGGCCGTGCCGGGATACTTCAAGCGTGTGCGTGAACTGTGCGACCGCCACGGCATCCTGCTGATCCTGGACGAGGTGATGTGTGGCATGGGTCGCTGCGGTACGCAGTTCGCGTGCGAGGTGGACGGGGTGGTGCCCGACATCATCACCATCGCCAAGGGCCTGGGTGCTGGCTACCAACCGATCGGCGCGGTGCTGATGCAGCAACGCGTGCACGACGCTTTCATGGCGGGTTCGGGCACGTTCCGGCATGGCTACACCTACATGGGCCACGCGCTGGCCTGCGCCGGCGCACTGGAAGTGCAGCGGGTCATCAAGGAGGAGGGCCTGCTGGCGCAGGTGGTCGTGCGCGGCGCGCAACTGATGAACGAATTGCAGCGCGCGTTTGCCGAACATCCGCATGTCGGGGACATTCGCGGGCGCGGCTTGATGGTGGCGCTGGAATTGGTGCAGGACCGTGCCAGCAAAACCCCGTTTGACCCCTCAGCCGGTCTGCATACGTGCGTCAAGCAGGCTGCCCTCGATGGCGGCCTCGTTTGTTATCCAAGCGGCGGGTGCGTCGACGGGCAGAGCGGCGACCATGTGCTGCTGGCGCCGCCCTTCATCATCAGCGCCGGGCAGATTGGCGAGATCGTTGACAAGCTGCGTGGCGCGATCAACCGGGCCGTCGCTTCGTTACCGTCAGGCAGTTAAGGGTGCGAGACCGTGCGTCTGGCCAGGCTCTTGTCCAGCTTCACCCCCAGCTTCACCCCCAGGTTCACCGCGGGCTGGACCCACGCCGGCACTTCGCGTTCCCGGTCGCGCCGCCTTTCCATCTGAAAGGCAGCATAATTCTGATAAGCGCGAGCTCAAACCTGACACTGAGTTTGAGGCCTTTCGTAACTCATCTACCCATTGCCCCAGTCACCTTAAAGGCGTTACCCATGAAGAAAATTCTCGTTCTCACCGTCCTTGCTGCGAGCGTGACATTCGCGTCGGCGCAAAACCAGGTCAACATCATCTGCTCGGTTCAAGCCGAATGGTGCAACATGATTGGCACCGTGTACGCCCGAACCACCGGAACCAGGATCAATATTTCCCTGAAGGGCTCAGGCGAAGCGCTGGCGCAGTTGATCGCAGAAAAAGATAACCCGAAGACCGACATCTGGTTTGGCGGCACCGGTGACCCGCATCTGCAAGCTGCCGAACAGGGGTTGTCGCTGGAGTACAAATCACCCCAGTTGCCGCAGTTGCAGGTCTGGGCGCAGCAGCAGGCCCAGCAGTCGGGTTTCAAGACCGTTGGCATTTACTCGGGCCCGCTCGGTTTTGGTTACAACTCCGAACTGCTGGCAAAGAAAAAGTTGCCCATTCCAAAGACCTGGAATGACCTGCTCAACCCCGCGTTCAAGGGTGAGATCCAGGTCGCCAATCCAGCCTCCAGCGGCACGGCATACACCATGGTGGCCACGTTGGTGCAGCTGATGGGCGAGGACCAGGCCTTTGAGTACATGAAAAAGCTGCACAAAAACATCAGCCAGTACACCCGCAGCGGTACCGGCCCGATCAAGGCCGCAGCGCGCGGCGAGACCACGGTGTCGATCAGTTTTGTGCATGACGCGCCGGGCGAGAAGTTGAGTGGCTTTCCGGTCGAGGCCGTCACGCCGACGGACGGCACCGGGGCCGAAATCGGCTCGATGAGCATCATCAAGGGCGCGCGCAATCTGGACGCGGCGAAGAAGTTCTACGAGTGGGCGTTGACCCCGGCAGCGCAGGAAATGGCGGCGGCGGCCAAGCAATTCCAGGTGCCGTCGAACAAGGCTGCCAAGGTCGATCCGAACGTGCCCGACTTCAAGAAGATCAAGTTCATCAACTACGACTACGCAAAATACGGGGCATCGGCCGAACGCAAGCGCCTGATTGCCAAGTGGGAAAAGGAAGTCAACTCCTTGCCGCGCTGATGACGGCGGTGTGACGATGCAGGGTCGTCATGCTCTGGCGCGCCGGCGTGAACGGTTACGCCTTGCGCCATTTCCCGCGATGCATGCGTAGCAACCCGAACCGAGCGATCAGCCTGTGGCTTGTCGCAGGCTTACTCGGCTATCTGCTGCTTCCCTGGTACGCCATTCAGGACACCGCCTGGTACAGCGTGCTGCCACAAATTCTGGGCGGCCCGGAAACGGCCAACGGCTTGCTGCAGATTCTGTTGCACGGTCGCGTCTGGTTGGCGCTTGGCTTGCTTGGCCTGGGCGTTGCGGCGGTCGGACTCGCCGTTGCGCCAGGCAAGTCGCAAGCCAACTGGTTGTTGGCTGGCGGACTGACCGGATTTCTTGGCCTGCTGTTCAGCGGCTTCATGGTGGGTTCCAAGGGTTGGTCATTCGGCTATCTGAACACGCATCTCGGCGAACTGACGGTCAATCAGTTTGGCATCGGCATCGGCGCCTTCATTGCCTTGCTGGCATTGGTGATGCTCACTTCCTTCGGTGTGGCGCGCCGTGGCTACTTCAAGGGGGACCTGTTCATTGCATCCGCGGTTCTGGGATGTTCGGTGCTGCTGCTGCTGTTCATTGCCTTTCCGGTGACGAAAGCCCTGCACGGGGCTTTCCTGAACGAGCAGGGGCAGTGGGCGCTGTCGGCCATTTTTGAGCGCATAGGCCATGAACGTGTCTGGGGCTTGAACTGTCTGGCTGGCGGGGTGCGCTGCGGCGTCGCATGGAACACCTTGTTCCTCGCTCTGCTGACGGCCACCGGAACGACCGTCATGGGCACCATGATGGCGCTGCTGGCCGAGCGCAGTGCCGGACCCGCTGTGCAAACGCCGCTGCGCGTGGTGGCTTTGTTGCCCATCATCACGCCACCGTTTGTGGTCGGCCTGGGGCTGATCCTGCTGTTTGGCCGCGCCGGCATCGTCAACCAGTTTCTCGAATACGCTTTTGGCATCACGCCGACGCGCTGGTTCTACGGCTTGTTCGGAGTCTGGATTGCCCAGTTGTTTGCTTTCACGCCGATTGCCTTCATGATCATGCGTGGTGTGGTGCAAGGCGTTGCGCCGAGCATGGAGGAGGCCGCGCAAACCTTGCATGCCAACCGCATCCAGACCTTTCTCACAGTCACACTGCCGCTGCTCAAGCCGGGGCTGGCCAACGCGTTTCTGGTCGGGTTTATCGAGAGCATTGCAGACTTTGGCAACCCGGTGGTGGTGGGCGGTCAATACTCGGTGCTGTCGACCGATATTTTCTTTGCCATCGTGGGGGCGCAGTACGACCAGGGCCGGGCCGCCTCATTGGCCTGGATTCTTACGCTGTTTGCCCTGGCGGTGTTCGCGTTGCAGCGCGCCCTGCTCGGCAAGCAGATCTACACGACGGTCAGCGGCAAGGGGGATTCAGGTATTCCGATGGTGCTTCCGAACAGTGTGCGCCGTACCGTCAATGCCGTCGTCTACCCCTGGCTGGCCTTCACGGTGGTGGTTTACCTGTTTGCCTTTACCGGGGGTTTCGTGCAAACCTGGGGCCGTGACTACACCTTGACGCTGGCGCACTTCAAGACAGCGTTTGGGCTGGAGTGGGGCCAGTTTGGTCTGGTCTGGGCTGGGACCGCCTGGAATTCGTTCATGACCACGATCAAGCTGGCAAGTCTGTCTGCGCCGATGACCGCCGCGGTGGGTCTGCTCATCGCCTACCTGCTGGCGCGCACCGAGTTTCGCGGCCAGCGCTGGTTCGAGTTCATTGCCTTGCTGGCGTTCGCCATACCGGGCACGGTGCTGGGGGTGAGCTACATCCTGGCGTTTAACGTGCCACCGGTCGAACTCACCGGCACCGGGCTCATCATTGTGCTGTGCTTCATGTTCCGTAACCTGCCGGTGAGCGTGCGCGCTGGAACGGCCGCTTTCAAGCAACTCGACAAGTCGCTTGATGAGGCCTCGCTGATGCTGCGGGCTTCGACCGTCCAGACCATGTTTCATGTCGTGCTGCCGCTGCTCAAGCCCGCGCTTGTCGCCGCGCTGATCTACAGTTTCGTCCGTTCGATGACCACGGTCAGCGCAGTGATCTTTTTGGTAACCGCCGAAAATGAACTGGCCACGACTTACATCATTGGCCGGGTTGGCAATGGCGACTACGGCGTGGCGCTGGCGTACTGCACGGTGCTGATCATGCTGATGTCGCTGGCGATTGCGCTGGTCCAGTTCCTGGTGGGCGAGCGCGAACTGGGGCGACGCAAGTCGGCCATGCCATTGAAAACCAATCCTGCGCATTGAACAGAGAATCGATTGGGGACGGCATGAATTTTGGCGTTGAACTCAGAAACATCAGCAAGCGTTACGGTACCGACGCGAGCGCCCCGCTGGTCGTCAAGGGCGTGAATTTCGAAATCGAAAAAGGCTCGCTGACCACCATTCTGGGGCCTTCCGGCTGTGGCAAGACCACGGTGTTGCGCATGATTGCGGGCCTGGAAACACCGAGCGACGGGCAGATCATCATGGACGGCAGGGATGTCACCACCCTGAGCCCGGCGGAGCGCAACGTGAGCATGATGTTCCAGAGCTACGCGCTGTTCCCGCACATGAATGTTCTGGGCAACGTGATGTACGGACTCAAGATGTCCGGTGTTGCCAAAGTCGAGGCCAGGCGGCGCGCGCAGGACACGTTGAAAAACGTCGGCCTGGTGGGTTATGACGAGCGCCTGCCCAGTGAACTCTCGGGCGGCCAGCAGCAGCGCGTCGCGCTGGCCCGCGCGCTGGTGCTGGAGCCCGGCGTGCTGCTGTTTGACGAACCCTTGAGCAACCTGGATACCCGGCTGCGCCGCGACATGCGTGAGGAGATCCGCAGCCTGCAGCAGCGTCTGCATCTGACGGTGGCCTATGTGACGCATGACCGGAGTGAGGCACTGGCCGTCAGCGACCAGATCATCGTCATGAACGAAGGCTCCATCGCCCAGCACGGTACGCCGCAGGACATGTACGAACGCCCGGGCAGCGAGTTTGTCGCCGGGTTCATGGGAGAAGCGATGTTGTTCCCCGCGGTGGCGGCAGAGGATGGCAGCGTGCGGCTCGGCCCGTTGTCGATCCGGTCGCGCCAACAGGTGGCTGCCGGCGCCGTCAAGGTTGCGGTGCGGCCCGAGGCCTGGCAGATTCACCGTACTGGCACGGGGCTTTCCAGCAAGCTGCTCAAACGGGCCTATCTGGGCAGCTTCTTTGAGTACACCTTCGAGACGACGCTGGGCCCTGTTTTTGTTGTCTCAACCGACCTGAGCGATGTCTTGTCCATTGGCGTCGAGGTCGGGTTGACGCTGGCCGATCATGGCGTTTCTGTGGTCAAGGGGTTGGCCACAGAGAAGAATTAGCCAGGGGTGTCGCGCTCATTTTGCCGGGACTCCCGCGCGACCCAGATTGGCATCGAGAAATTCGAACAGCCGCCGTGCCGATTCGTCCCTGATAGTCACATTCGGCACATACTTCACGCGTACGCTGCGGTTCGTGGTTCTGACGATTTCTCGATCGGTGTCCCATGAGTGCGTGGCTTCCGGAACCACCTGCCACTGCACCGGCGCGTCGCGTTCTTTCAGCCACTCCAGTCCACGCACGCAGGACGCGGGCGGCGATTCATCGTCTGCCGCGCCCATCAGCACCAGCAGCGGCCGATCCGTGTCATATTGCAGGAACGAACCGCAACCCGGATAGAAACTCGCCACGGCGGCAAAGCGCCCGAGCGGCCGTGGCGTCTTGGCGAACGTGAGGTCCGGCGCGAGCGCGGCACGGCGTCGCTGCTCGTCGATGATGCGCGCCTTGACGCTCGCAGATTGCACCACCTGGCTCCATAGGGTCGATGACTCGCGCAGCTGCGCGCCAGGGTCCGGGCCCGGCACGGGCGCGGGTTCCAGCCCAAGCAGGCGCAACGGTCGCGTTGGTTCATCGCGCGCGAGGAACCGCCCAATCTCATCGCGCAGGCGTTCGAGGACAGCCTCGGGCGTGCCGGAGGGGGCGACGACTGTGTACCAGGTTCCGGTTTCGAAGCCCGCCAGACCCAACTCGGCGAAGGTCGGGACATCGGGCAAGCTGTCGAGGCGCATCCTCGATGCGACCGCCAACGCCTTCAATTCCCGCACCGGGTCGTACGGGGCCGTTGGCGCAACCGCCGGCGTGACCGTCAGGGCAGCGGCACCGCCCAACATGAGCGTATGTCCGTCCGGCATGGCTCGCGCCGTGGCCATGGCTGCGGCGATTCCGCCTGCGAAGCTCGGCCTGTTTTCCACCGTCACCCGCTGTCCAAGCGCTTCGCCGAGCCTGCGGCCAATAGCGCGGAATGCGGCATCGATGTCGCGGTTGTCAGCGTCGCTGAGAACCAGCCGGATTGGCTGTGTCGGATACGCCTGGGCGTGCAGTTGCGCGGATTGCAGCGCCAGGGCCAGTCCCAGCAAGGAACGGATAGCGGGCCAACCATTGCGTGTAATCAACATGGTCCGATCTTGAAGGTCGATTCGCGAAGACCCGTATGATCGGGCAAGCGCGTGCCACCCGGCTCTTGCGTTCATGGCGCACAACCCAACTCAAACCATTGTCGAACTGCGTCACCTGACCTTCGGGTACGGGGAGCGCGTCGTCCTGCATGATGTTTCCCTGCAAATTCCGCAGGGCAAGGTCACCGCATTGATCGGTCCGATGGGCGCGGGCAAAACGACCATGTTGAGCGTTATCAGCGGCCAGAACCGGCCGCAGTCGGGTGAAGTGCTGTTCGAAGGCGAGGATCTGAGCCTGATGGATCAGAAACAACTCTATGCAACTCGGCGCCGCATGGGGATGATGTTTCAGTATGGCGCCCTGTTCGCCGACATCAGTGTCTTTGAGAACGTCGCTTTCCCGCTGCGTGAGCACACCGATCTGCCCGAGGACCTTGTGCGCGACATCGTGCTCATGAAACTCCACGCGGTGGGCTTGCGCGGCGCGCGCGACCTCATGCCCAGCTCGCTGTCTGGCGGCATGATGCGGCGGGTGGCATTGGCAAGAGCGATTGCCCTGGACCCCGATCTGGTCGTCTATGACGAGCCTTTTTCCGGTCTCGATCCGATTTCGCTGCACACGGTGGCCGAGCTCATTCGTCAACTCAACGATTCACTGGGCTTGACCAGCATTTTTGTGTCGCACGAAATCGAAGAGACCTTTGAAATCGCCGACCATATGATCGTCCTGGCCGACGGCAAGGTGGTGGCTGAAGGCGCCCCCGACGAGATCCGCAGCAGCACCGACCCCCTGGTGCACCAGTATGTGAATTCGCTGCCCGATGGTCCGGTCGGGTTTCACTATCCGCGACGACCGATCGACGAGGATTTTGGCTTTGCCCCTCAGTCCGCCAAGGCGCGCGCGGATTGACCCGGTCACGCCCGCTGGGCGGGGAATGCGATGAAACAGACGCTGCCCAGCAGGAGCAGCGCATAGATCACCACCGACCCCCAAATCATCGCGTTTGCCGGGCCTGAAAGACCCATCCACACACTGAGGACCACGCCAACGACATTGCCCACCGTGGCACCCTGCAGCATGGCGCTAATGGCGCTAATGGCGCCGTCATCGCGCGTCGCGCGAGCCAACCCGTAATAGTTCACACCGGTTTTCATAGCTATCTTTCATTCACACATCGAGGGAACCTATGCCCCAATCTCAAATGGATCGAGTTCCCGTCGTCAACGCCCGCGCCAACTCCAGCATCGCCAAGGTATCGAGCTTGCAGTAGTCCAGCAGTTGCTGCGTCAACTGCTCCCGGCGCTCAGGCGCGCAGCCAGGTGTGACTGCCTCCTGGTACGCCGCCTGCGCCATGGTGCCGTCCTGCACGCCTTCCAGCGCGTCATAGCCGAGCGCCGGTACCAGCGCGGGCAACACCGCCTTGATCGAGAACGATCCCAACATGTCCCGGTGGTAGTAGTGCGCCCGCACCACCGGCAGCAGATCCACCACGCGCTGCTCGATCTGCAGCAGGCGTGGCGCCAGGTCAGCGAAGCGATCGGCCAAACCACGAATGCAACCGCGCTCAAAACCCGCGTTGTAGGCCACGATGGAGCCCTTGGGCCCAATGCTGTCTAGCAGCGCCTCGGCGCAGGCGCGGCTGGGGTTGGCGCCGCTCAGATCCAGAAACATCTTGTGCGTTATGGACCCGTCCGTTTGCACCTGGTGGCAGGAGAACTGAAACGGCACCTGCTCGAACGGCCGCGTACCCAGCCAGACCGGCACCGCGTAGCCCATGGTCTCAAAGTCGAGGTAGTGTCTCGGCCAATCCCAGTCCTTCATGGCTCGGGCCGCGCCGGCTGCATCCAGATAGGGCTCGCCGCTGACCGTTGCCTTGTGAATGCGCTGCAGCAAGGGGGCCGAGAAGAACCTGGCCGGCACCTGCTGCAGGTCCTCGTAGCCATCAGCGAGCAGACGGCGCGCCAGAGATTTGCCATGGCTGCCGGGCAACAGCAGCACCGGGTAACTTGGGGCAGCCGGCGCGCTCTTGCCGCAATACTTTTGAAACGGGCACTCGAAGGGTGAATTGCAATGCTCGCCCATGGCTATGTCGGGTTCATCCGCCTCCAGCGTCGTGCGGGCCTGCTGCACGGTCTGGGGCAATTCAGGCAGCAGGCCGGCCACCTGATCGGCAGCGTCGGTGTCGGTGAGCAGGCCGCGGTAGTCGCCCTGGGCCCGCAAGGTGAACTGGCTGTCAATATGGCGCACCGTGGCGCGGGTGATCTCCACTCCCCTGGCCTGGGCGACCCAGACCTGTGTCGCCAGATCGGTGTACTGATAGTCCTTGGCTTTGGCGCTGGACTTGACCTCGGCCATGTGCCAGCCCGTGCCCTGGGGCAGCAACAGGTCGGCGCGGATCAACAGCCCCTCATGCTCAAAGGTCGCCTCGAACAGCGGCTTGCGCGACGGCAGGTGCTGCCGGGTCTCCACCAGCGCCTTGGCCAGGTCGTTGTCTGGCGCGATACGAATGCCCTCGGGATAGTCGTGCTGGGCGATCTCGCCCACCTGATGACCCACCGCGTACACGCTCTGCAACTGGGCCGATTCCACTTTCTCCTCCGGCTTGTGCGCCTCCAGCCAGAGCCGCTTGGGGCATTGGCGGAAGGCGTTGAGGCGGGACTTGGAGAGGCGGGGGGT
>JBCKPH010000032.1:0-25193 GCA_038901755.1 Burkholderiaceae bacterium
AGCGGCGCGCACCAACGACGGATGCAGCGTGCCCAACATCGGGTTCTGGCCATGTGGCGTGGCCGGTGGAACCGAAAACCACTCGGCGCCGTCGGACAGGGCGCGGCTTGGCGCGTGGACTGGTGCTGTCGGGGAAGTGGCACCATTCGATATCGCCCGCTGCAGGCTCACGCCACCAGCGCAGGCTCAAGCCTTTTCCTCTTCGAACAGGCTCGAGTAGACGGATTGAGCCGCGCGTTCCGGCTTTTTCGGTGCAAGTTTCTTGATTCGGCGCAACTGCGCCGCGCTGAGCGGGCCGTCGTCAGCCTGGTACTGCGGCAGCACCTTGACCGCGAGCTGCGGCAAAGCCAGGTGGATGGCGCCGGTTTCGTCCAGTCCCAGGCGCGCCGCCAGGCGCTTCGCGGTTTCGCGGGCTACGCCGCTGGCGCTGTCAACCGTGCGATAGCGAAAAGCGATTTGGTTGGTGGGGGGAGGGGATGGCATAGTTGGTTTTTCTGGTCAAGATATCTATAAGATGTCCTACGCACGGGCGTCTGTCGAATCGCCGGTGTCCCGTGCCAGTGTCCCGGAGCCTGTCGGGCTTGCCTTGTCAGAGCGTGTGCGGCGGTGCGAAGCACAGTAACCACGGCGGCGCTTCAATCTCCCGTCAGGATGCGCAGCGCGTCCTCCACGCGCTTCATGTGCACGCGGGAAAGCTCGGCCAACGGCTTGCCGCCCATGAAGCGCTGGTTGGCGAAGTACGGAGGATGACAGCAATGACTACAAGTTGGAAACAGGCCGTCAAGGACGCAATCGAACGATATTCACGGCGCCACAAGACTGTCCAAATTGACAGAGGAAAGCTGCTAGCGGAGGAGCAAGCACGGATGGTTGCAACGACGAGCAGTGTCGGACGAACGCCCGCGCAAACCATCAGCAGGACCCTGCAGGAATTGCGAGACGATGGTTTTCTGTTTTTTTCCAGCTCCGGCCGCTACACAATCAATGATAAAAACTTCGATGTGCTGTCGGAGGACGCCCCCGACGACGCACTGGAACATGCAGCCGCAAAAGGAAGACTGATCCTTTCTGACGTTTCAGCCACAGACGTGGCAGGTCAAGCCCGCATTAGGCGGGGCGTCGCCGCGCTCCGCTACGCGACGCTTGCAAATTACGCGCACTCCTGCGCTCTGTGCGACATTCGTGAAACTCCGCTTCTTGTTACCAGCCACGTCGCCAGATGGGCGGATCGTCCGGAAGCTCGTGGCATGTTGTCGAACACAATTTGCTTTTGCAGATTTCACGACAGCCTTTTCGAAAACGGCTTCTTTTCGCTTGACGACAGATACCGGATCGTCAGACGGTCTGGTATTCGAAGTCGTTGCATATTGACGTGGTTGGACACCTGTACGTTTGCGTTCCGGACTCCGACAATCGCGCCATCACCTAACTACTTGCGTGAGCATCGTGATCGAACCGGGCTGAGTCTGAAATCGGGCATTGGTTGAATTTGACGGATTTGTGTCACTCACACCGCCCGCCCCAACCGCTCCACCCCCTCCTCAATCTTCGCCACATCCACCGTGGCAAAGCTGAGCCGCAGCGTCGAATAATCGGGATTTGCGGCGTAGAACGGCGCACCCGGCACAAAGGCCACGCCGCGCTCGATCGCCTTCTTCGCAAACTCGCTCGCATCTTTCATCTTGCCTCCGGCGCCGGTCAGGCGGGCCCAGACGAACAGGCCGCCTTGCGGTTGCACGAAGACGATGGCCTCGCCCAGCTCGCGGCGCAAAGCGTTGCCCATGGCCCGGGCGCGTTCGGCGTAGGCCCTGCGTACCTTGGCCAGCGAGGCAGGCATGCGGCCAGCCTTCAGGTATTGCGCGGCGGTGGCTTGGGCAAAGGTGCTGGTGTGCGCGTCGCTGAACTGTTTGCACATGGTCGCATTGGCCAACAGCTCGGCCGGCGCCACCATCCAGCCCACGCGCAGGCCGGGACTCAGCACCTTGCTCAGGGTGCCGCAATGCGCCAGCCAGTCGCGGCTGCCGCTCACCTGGTCACTCAGGGCCAATATCGACGGTGGCGGCGGTGCACCGAAGTACAGGTCGCCATAGGGGTCGTCTTCCACCACCAGCGTCTGGTATTTCACGGCCAGCTCCAGCACGCGTTTGCGCCGCTCCAGGCTCAACATGGCGCCGCTCGGGTTGCCGAAGGTGGGGATCAGGTACACCAGCTTCGGCCGGTGCTGCGCGATCAACTCCTCCAGCCTGTCGGTCAGCACGCCCTGCGCATCGATCGGCGCGCTGATGAGGTCTGCGCCATAGAGCCGGAAGCACTGGATGGTGGCGAGGAATGTGGGACCTTCGACGATGACTTTGTCACCGGGGCCGATCATGGTCTTGCCGATCAGGTCCAGCGCCTGCTGGCTGCCGGTGGTGACGATCAGGCCATCCGGGCTCAGGCCCTGCACACCCTTAGCAGCCATGAAGGCGGCGAGTTGTTCGCGCAGCGGCTGGTAGCCCTCGGTGGCACCGTACTGCAGCGCGCCGCCGGGCTCGTCGGCCAGCGCCTGATTTACCGCCTCCTTGATGCCTGCCACGTCGAACAGCGCGCTGTCCGGAAAGCCGCCGGCGAAGCTGATGATGCCGGGTTTGCCCAGCAGCTTGAAGAGCTCGCGGATGGCGGAGGTTTCGACGTTGTTGAGGCGGTCGGCGAAGGGGAGGGGCATGATGGGGTCTCTTGGGCTTGCTGTCGTCATGGTAGCTAAAGAAAAAGCAGGCGCCCTGGTCTTGCCGCTGGCGCTTGCCGCTGACACTTGTCGCTGGCGCTTTGACATGACAATGCACATGCATTACCATTTCCGCATACCCCACAGCCATCGGGGCTTGTCATGTCTGCCAACCTCAAAGTCGAATCCACCCTCACTGACCGCTACCAGACCACGGTGCCGGAGACGGTGCGCCGCGCGCTCAAGCTCGGCAAACGCGACAAGATTCGCTACTCCATCCGACCGAATGGCCAAGTCGTGCTCACGCGTGCGGCTCAAGCGCAGGCCCATGACCCGGTGCTCGGGGAGTTTCTGGGCTTTCTGGCTCGCGACATCGCCGCGCATCCGCATCGCCTTCAGTCGGTCGACAGCGGCCTCGTGCGGCGCATCCAGTCACTGGTTGGCAAAGTGGAAGTGAATCTCGACGCCCCGCTGTCGGTAGACGATGAATGAGCCGGGCCGCCGTGGTGCCCTTGGTCGCCAACGGCTGGACGATCTTCGCGCATCCTTCATTTCTTGACCAGATCGAGGCGCTGTCGCGGCAGGTTGCGGTTTTCAAACGCAAGGATCCAGCCGGCTTCGTCAAGAAGAACGCCACCAAGCGTTTGGCGGCCATCGCCAAACTGGCGTTCGAGGTGATTCCGCAAGACCCGGCTCGGCCCGAATACCGGCAGGGAAACACTCTCGGTGAAGAACACCCACATTGGTTCCGGGCCAAGTTCTTCCAGCAGTACCGGCTTTTCTTCCGCTATCACGCACAAGCCAAGGTGATTGTCTTCGGCTGGGTGAACGACCAGGACACCAAGCGCGCCTACGAGAGCACCGACGACGCCTACCGGGTTTTCCGAAAGATGCTGGAGAGGGGCCATCCGCCCGACGACTGGAATCAACTACTGGCGCAAGCGCGCGCTGAATCCGGCCGATTGCAACAGGCTGCTGCAGCACGGTCCTGATCAAGCCAACATTGAACCTGTTTTCCTCAGTTGACCAGTCTCAATCGAAGAGCGCGGCAACGGTCTTCATCGGCAGGAATAGCCTTGCCGGCTGCCACTGAAACGGCGCGAAGCCGAAGTGCTTGTAAAACGCAAGCGCAGCCGCATCTTTGGCTCCCACCACAACCGCCAGGGCGGCGATTTGTGCTGACGCTCCGAGGCTGCGCCACAGCGCATCCATCAGGAGAAACTGGCCCAAACTCTTGCCCCTGAGACCGCGGTCCACAGCCAGGCGTCCCAGCAGCGTGACGGGAAGCTGGGGATAGCGCGGTAGCTTCCTTGCAAGCTCCGCCGGCAAATCGTGCGCATCGATGACGGAAGCCGACAACGTGTAGTAGCCCAGAACGCGCGCCGACGGCGGTTCGATCAGCACGAACGGGGCGGCAACGCGCTTGTCCGCGTCCTGACGCGCCTGGTGATGAAGGTAGCGGTCAAGCGCATCGGTCCCGCAGGAAAAACTGGCACGGTCGTGGCTTTTGCCGAGCGCCACAACCCGGAACGGCGTCGATCCGTGGTCAGGCAATCACAGCCCCATCTGCTGACGATAGGCCGCGGCAGCGCGGCGCAGGCGTGCCGACGGCTTGGGCGGTTTGAGCAGTGCCGTGACGAAGGCAATCTGCTCCGAGCGCGACAACTGGATGGAGGCATGCGCGTCGATGAGTTTCCTGGCCGCCTCCTGAGCGCTGGCAACCACGAACTCGCTGAGCGTGCGGCCCGACAGGGTGGCTGCGTGCTGCATCAGTGTTTTCAGCTCCAAGCTGACGCGGGCTTCGAGCCGCGCCGCGCGCGTCGATTCAGTATGCTTTGTGGCCAGGGTTGGCATAAGTTGCTGCTCCAATGAAACATGGGCCGCGCGTTCTGGCGGCATCGGTGATTGTACGGCAATCGTCCGTACGTGATTCCAGGCGGACCTATCAACCAACCCGCCCCGAGCCACTGTGGCACAGTCCTGACCAAGCCAACATTGAAGGCAAACCCATGATCGAAAATCACCTTGATATCGCGACCGCCAACGGCGCGATGAACAGTTTCATCGTCCATCCGGAACAAGGCGGACCGCACCCGGTGGTGCTGTTCTACATGGACGCTCCGGGCAAGCGCGAAGAGCTGCACGACATGGCGCGGCGCCTTGCCGCCGTGGGTTACTACGTGGTGCTGCCGAATCTCTACTACCGCAAGACCCGCGAGTTTGTGCTGGTGCGCGACGAGCCCGGCATGGCCGCGATGTTCGAGCTGATGGGTCATCTGAGCAACGCCATGGTCGTGCGCGACACCGAGGCGCTGCTGCGCTTCGCCGACGCGCAGCCGCAAGCCGATGGCAGCCGCGTCGGCGCAGTGGGCTACTGCATGAGCGGGCCTTTCGTGATGGCGGCGGCCAGCTTGCCGGATCGGATCAAGAGTATCGCCTCCATCCACGGCGCGAATCTGGTCACCGAGCGCGAGGATTCGGCGCATCTGATGGCGCCGCGCATTCGCTGCGAGAGCTACTTCGCCTGCGCCGAGATCGACAAATGGGCGCCCAAGCCTGTCGTAGACACGCTGCAGGCGGCGCTGGTCGCAGCCGGCACGCCGCACCGAATCGAGTGGTACCCCGGCGCCGAGCACGGCTTCGTGTTCCCGCTGCGCGCCGGGATTTACGACAAACCAAGCGCCGAGCGGCATTGGGAGAGGCTGTTCGATCTGTTCGAGCGCTCGCTGCGGCGCGCGGCGTAGCGCTTGCGTGCCGGAGCCACAGCCACCAGATAAATCGCCTATTAACGATATATTGACAATATCATTTGTAAGAGATAAAGTGTAAATATCACTTTAAGGTGGTATTTGCATGACAACGCTTCAAACCTACGCCATCCAGACGCCGGCGCAGTTGTCGGTTCACATCAGGTCGCTGCGCAAGGCTCGCGGCTTGACGCAGGCGGCGCTTGGCCAACGCATAGGAGTCAAGCAAGTGCGCATGGCCGACATCGAAAAACGCCCCGGTGCGGTCAGCCTGGACCAGTTGCTGCAGGTCTTGCACGCGCTGGATGCGCGGCTGCTGCTGGCCGATACACAGCGCTACGCAAACGCCCTGCCGTCCACTCCTCTTTTCGTGGACAGCCCATCCGCGGATTGGTAAGCGAGCATCGGCATGGCCTTTGCGGACCTTGACGTGTGGATGAACGGCCAGCGCGTGGGCGTCTGGTTCTGGACGCGCACCGGCACGCCCGGCTTTCGCTATGACGACGCTTGGGTTCAATCGCCAGGAGCACGCGCGCTTTCGGTGTCGCTGCCCATTCCGGCGGGCGGTGGCGACGTGATGGGCGCCAGGGTGGAGCATTACTTTGACAACCTGCTGCCCGACAGCAGCCGCATCCGCGAGCGGCTGCGCCGTCGCTTTGGCGCCCCTTCCACACGCGCGGCTGATTTGCTGGCCGCGATTGGGCGCGATTGTGTCGGAGCTGTGCAGTTGATGCCTGTCGGCCAGGCGCCGCCGCCCCACAACCGCATAGACAGCAGGCCCTTGACAGAGCCGCAGATTGAGGCCCTGCTGCGCGACACCACCAGCGACACGCCGGACGAATCCTCAGATGCCTACGACTTTCGCCTTTCGATTGCCGGTGCGCAGGAAAAGACCGCCCTGCTGCGCATCGGCCGGCGATGGCATTTGCCAAGTGGGGCCACGCCCACCACGCATATCCTGAAGCTGCCGCTGGGACTGGTCGGAAACATGCGTGCCGACATGACGGACTCGGTCGAAAACGAATGGCTGTGCGCAACGCTGCTGGCCGCGTTGGGCTTCGATGTGGCGCCGACGGCGATGGACCGGTTCGGCCGACAAAAGGTGTTGCTTGTCGAGCGCTTCGACCGGCGCTGGATGGACGGCGGGCGCTGGATCGCACGCCTGCCGCAAGAGGACTTTTGCCAGGCCACTGGCTGGCCGTCTGACTTGAAGTACGAAAGCGACGGCGGACCCGGCATGCGCGCCTCCCTGGCGCTGTTGTCCGGCAGCAGCAAGGCCAAGGCCGACAGCCTGCGTTTTGCGTTGGCCCAGCTCGCGTTTTGGCTGATGGCCGCCACCGACGGCCATGCCAAGAATTTTTCGATCTTTCTGGAGCGCGGCGGCGGCTACCACATGACGCCGCTGTATGACGTGATCTCCGCCTGGCCGATCATCGGCAACGGGCCCAACCAGATCAGCCCCAAACGGGTCAGGCTGGCGATGGCGCTGCGCGGCAAGAACGTCCACTACCACCTGAACGAAATCCACACCCGGCATTGGGAAGCATTGGCGCGCAGCAGCGGGGTGCCCGATGCCTTCGACCAGATGGTGGCGCTGGTTCTGCTGGTGCCCGATGCGCTGGATCGGGTGGCCGACCAGTTGCCGCCGGGTTTTCCGCAACGGGTGTTCAAACCGATCCGCACGGGCATGCTGGCGCAGGCCGAGCGATTTGTCGCCGGCATGCCGTGACCGACGTCGCCAGCCGGTTCGCGCAGCACCTACACTTTGCCGCATGAAGCCAGCCGACATCGAAGCCTTTTTCGCCACGCTAGCGGCGGCAAATCCACAGCCACAGTCCGAGTTGGAATACAGCAGCGTGTTTGAACTGCTGGTCGCGGTGCTGCTTAGCGCGCAGGCCACCGACATCGGCGTCAACAAGGCCACGCGCCGGCTGTTCGCGGCGGCCAACCGGCCGCAGGCTATGCTCGACTTGGGGCAGGAAAGACTCGAAGGGTTTATCAAGACCATCGGCCTGTACCGCAACAAGGCGAAACACCTGATGCAGACTTGCCGGATCTTGGTTGAGCAGCATGGCGGCGAGGTGCCGCGCTCGCGTGAGGCGCTCGAAGCCCTGCCGGGAGTCGGCCGCAAGACCGCCAACGTGGTGCTCAACGTCGCCTTCGGCGAACCGACGATGGCCGTTGACACCCATGTTTTTCGCGTGGCGAATCGGACTGGTCTGGCGACCGGACGCGGCGGCCGTGGTCCGGCCAAGACGCCGCTTGAAGTCGAGACCCAGTTGCTGCGGCGCGTGCCGGCGGCTTACCGGGTCGACGCGCACCACTGGCTGATCCTGCATGGCCGCTATGTGTGCCTGGCGCGCAAGCCGCTGTGCCACGTCTGCGCAGTGTCACAGCAGTGCGGCTTTGAACCCAAGACCCAGGCTCGATGAGCGCTTGCGAACCCCGCGTCGCGGACAACCAGGACGCCGCGGACAAGCTGCGCGCCATCCTGCGCGAGGTGTTCGGCTACGAAGAATTTCGCGGCCCGCAGCAGGCGGTGGTCGAGCATGTGACGCAGGGCGGTGACGCGCTGGTGCTGATGCCCACCGGTGGCGGCAAGTCGCTTTGTTACCAGATCCCGGCCATTGCGCGGCAACGCGCCGGGCATGGCAGCACGCTGGTGATCTCGCCGCTGATTGCGCTGATGCACGACCAGGTCGGCGCCCTGCATGAGGCCGGCGTCAACGCGGCTTTCCTCAATTCCACGCTGTCAGGGCGGGAAGCGGCGGCGGTCGAGCAGGATCTGCTGCGCCGGGACATCACGCTGCTGTACGCGGCGCCGGAACGCGTCACGACGGAGCGTTTCATGGCCCTGCTCGACGCGCTGTACGCACGCGGCAAGCTCGCCCTGTTCGCCATCGACGAGGCGCATTGCGTCAGCCAGTGGGGCCATGACTTTCGCCCCGAATACCGCGCGCTGACGCTGCTGCACGAGCGCTATCCAGCCGTGCCGCGGCTGGCCTTGACCGCCACCGCCGACGCCAGGACGCGCGAGGACATCCTGGAGCGGCTGCAGTTGCAGGACGCGCGCGCCTTTGTCAGCAGTTTCGACCGACCGAACATCTGCTACACCATGGTTGAGAAGAGCGACGCGACCGCGCAGTTGCTGCGCTTCATCGCTGACTCGCACCAGGGCGACGCAGGCATCGTCTACTGCCAGACCAGGAAACGGGTCGAGGAAATCGCGCGGACGCTGCGCCAGCACGGCATGGATGCCCTGCCCTATCACGCCGGGCTGGACTCCGCGCTGCGCCAGCAGAACCAGGACCGCTTCCTGCGCGACGACGGCGTCATCATGGTTGCCACCATTGCATTTGGCATGGGCATTGACAAGCCCGATGTGCGTTTTGTCGCGCACCTGGACATGCCGAAAAACATCGAGGCCTATTACCAGGAGACCGGGCGCGCCGGGCGCGACGGTGAGAGCGCCGACGCCTGGATGAGTTACGGTCTGCAGGACATCGTGAACCAGCGCCGCATGATCGACGAGAGCGCGGCCGACGAAGCCTTCCGCCAGGTGCTGCGCGGCAAGCTCGAGGCGCTGCTGGCGCTGGCCGAAGCCAGCGACTGCCGCCGCGCACGCCTGCTGAACTATTTTGGCGAATCGTATGTGGCCGCAGACGGTACGGCGCGACTCAACTGTGGCAACTGCGACAACTGCCTGTCACCGCCACAACTGTGGGACGGCAGCGATGCCGCGCGCAAACTGCTAAGCACCATCTACCGGCTGCAGCAGGACGGCGGCATGTCGTTTGGCGCCATCCACATCATGGACATCGTGCGCGGCAAGAGCACGGAGAAAGTGGCGCAGCACGGTCACGCACGGCTCAGCACCTTCGGCATTGGCGCCGATTACAGCGAGCAGCAGTTGCGTGGCGTGCTGCGCCAACTGGTCGCCACCGATGCCGTGACGGTGGACGCGCAGGCCTTCAACACGCTCAAACTGAATCCGCGCTCGCGCGCCGTGCTCAAGGGCGAAGCGCAGGTGCAACTGCGCGCCTCGGTGTCAGTCGCCACGCCGGGGAAGAGCCGGCGCCGCGGCGCGGCAAAGCCGGCCGCCAAGGGCGCGCCAGCGCTGGCGTTGGACGGCGCCGCGCAGCAGCGTTACGAGGCCTTGCGCGAGTGGCGCGCCGCAGTGGCGCGCACACGCAACCTGCCGGCCTACGTGATCTTTCACGACAGCACATTGGCGGCCATTGCCCAGAGCGCGCCGCGCTCGCTCGACGAGCTGCGTGGCATCAGCGGTATTGGCGCCGCCAAGCTGCAAGCCTACGGTGAGGAATTGCTGCGTTTGCTGGCACGGTGACTTTGCATGCGTGGTAGCGCTGTGGTCACGCCTGCAGGATCAGGCCGGTGGGGCGCTCAGCGCAGCGGAATAAAGGAGGAGGCCGAAGGCCGGGGGACATTCGCGGAGCGGAGTGCCGCGCCGGCCTGATCTCGCCTACTCAGTGGCACACACCTTAACCCTCGAACGCAAGACAGCGTCGAAACCCGACGCTTAGGCGTGGACGACGTCATCGCCGCAGTTCAGGAGCCTCCGAAATTGGGTACAGAGACGACGCCTGAGGGCCGAATCACACCCTCGGCCTCGATCTCCACCAGGTACTCTCTGCCGATCAGGGCACCGGCCTGCAGCATGGTATTGGCGGGTCGAATTTCTGCAAAGACCCGGCCATGCTCGCGCGCCACGCTTTCCCAGTCGGCAACGTCGCGCAGGTAGATCCGGGTTCGCAGCACATCGTCCATGCTGCCGCCCAGAGCGCGCAAGCTGGCGGCGATCTTGTCCAGGATGAAGGTGGTTTGGGCGGCGGCGTCACCTGGCGCCACCACCAGCCCCAAGCCATGGGTTGCCGTGGTGCCGGCCACGTAAATGCGCTCGCCATCACGCAGCGCGCGTGAGTAACCGGCCAAGGACTCCCAGACGCTGCCGCTGTCAACGCGCCAGCGCTTCGCAACACCGGGCACCGGCTGGCTGGAATAGATTGGCGTGAAGGTCGAGAGGTGGTGACTCAGATCGCCCGACGCGGTGAGGAAAGGCGGCCGGCGGTATTCGTCGCCACAGTCACCCGGAATGGCCCGGGTGGCGGCAAAGGCGGCCTGCAGCAGGGCGTGGTCTGCGCTATCCAGGGCAAAACCAAACACCCGCAGGTTGTCGTCCCGATGTTCGGCCTGACCGAGCCGGGCGCCGACGATTGCCGCGGCCACCGCCGGCTGATCGAGCACCCAACGCGTCGCGACATTGGCGATCGAGACGCCATGCTTGCTCGCGATGCGCTGCGCCGCCCGCAATACGGATTGCAAAGCCTCCCAGCCACCCACTGCATCGATGAAACCGCGGTATTTCATCTTGCTCCAGTCGCCGATTTCGACCGGTTCGCTCGCGCCCAGCCAACGCTCCGACAGGAAGCCGCCGCCCAGCGTGCCGTAGGCCAGCAGCTTGACGCCGCGCTCCAAACAAAGCCGGCTCATGGCGCCGGTGGCGCGCCGGTCCAGCAACGACAGGCAAACCTGGTTGCTGGCAATCGGCAGGCCCTGGGCCAGCAGCACGCGCAAATGCGCCGTGTCGAAATTGGTCAACCCGAGCTGGGCAATCGCACCGCTGCTGCGCAGCTCCGCGAGTTCGGTCATGGCGTCAAGGTAGCCCGGATGCTCGAAGGTCCACCAGTGCAACTGCATCAAGTCGATACATTCCGTCCGCATCCTTTGGCGCGCACGATCGACGCCGGAGCGCACCACTTCGGCCGTCATGGCCCCGGGCTCCGGGCACCATTTGGTGAAGGCACGGATGCGGGCGCCCTGCCCCAGCAGATGACCGGTGATTTCTTCGGCCGAGCCGTAATGGTCGGCCATGTCGAAGGCATCGAAACCGGCCTGCGCGTAATCGCTCAGCGCTGCGGCGGCGCGCGCCCGGTCCAGCGGCACGCCGCCACGTTCCATGTCGGCAACCTGCCAAAGGCCGGTGACGATGCGCGGAATCTCCAGACCCGGCGCCAGCTCGATCCGCTCGATCATCGTCGAACGCTGACGGCAAATCCTGGCCGGCTCTGAATAACTCGAACGCGCGCGGCGCGAGTTACGCCAACCATGCCTAACGCGGCAGACGCGCCTGGATCGCCTGCACCTCTTCGGTCGTCATCTGCCCGGTGGTCGTGACCTCGCCGTTCTGGATGCGCCAGAGGCGGAACGGTCCGACGATGTCGCCGTTGCGATCGAACTCGACCGCGCCGATGACGCCGACATAACGTATCGGCTTCCTCTCGCGAATCAGTTGCAGGGCGCGGGCAAAACCCTCCGGCCCGGCGTGGACGACTTCGCCCCCGGGCTTGGTCACTTCACGAATCGAATCCCGGATCGCGGCGGCCTCAAAGCGACCAGCACGGGCGATCGCCAGCCCCAGAATGGCGCCGGCGTCAAAAGCGCGGTCCGCCGCCGGGGCGTTGGCATCGAAGCCGCCGCTCATGCCGGGATAGACGCGGGCAAAGTAGGCCGAGCTCGGGCTGGGCGTGGCGCCCGATGAAGTACCCCAGGTGTTGTTCAGGAATTGCGGGCCGACGCCCTTGATCAGGTCGGCTGAATTCATGCCATCGTTCAGCAGGAAGCGTTGCGGTCCGCCCTGCTGGATCCAGGTGCGCATGATGGTCGTGCCGTCGCCCGGATAGCCAATCAGGTACAGCACCGGCGGGTCACCCTGCAACGCCCTGGTCACCTCAGGCGCGTAGGATGCCTGCTGCGGGTTGTACGGCGTGACGCTGGTGATCTGGCCACCCAGCGCTTCGTAGGCGCGCCGAAACTCGGCCAGCATGTTGACACCAAAGTCGTTGTTGACGTGGATGATCGTCATCTTGCGCAGGCCCTGGTCGACCGCGTACTTGGCCGCGGCCGTGCCCTGCAGCGCGTCCGAGGTGATGGTGCGGAAGAACCAGCCCTTGCTCTGGCCCTCGTTGCCGAGCCGGGTCAGAGTCGGCGAGGTCGAGGCGGGTGAGATCTGCACCACGCCAGCCGGCGCGGTGACCGAGGTCAGCATGGGAATCGAGACCGACGAGATGATGCCGCCGATTATTGCCGGTACCTTCTTCAGGTCCACCAGTTGCCGCGCCTGGTCCACCGCCACAGCCCCCTGGCTCTGCGCGTCGCGCAGGTCCATCTCGAGCGCGCAACCGGCGATGCCCTGAGCGCCGGCAGCCGCGTTCAGGTCACGGAAGGCCAGCTCCACCGACTTCGCGGCGGCCTGGCCGAAACGCCCGGCTGCGCCGGTGAGTGACACCACCATGCCCACCGTATGTTTGCAACTGGGAGCCTGCGCCGCTGCAGGAAGAGTGGCGGACGCGACCAGCGCGAGCGCGATCAGTGAACTCAATCTGGACATGACGCGGGGCTCCTTCGGGGTTGGGTTGGAAGGCGATCAGACTCGGTTCAAATTGTATTTCATGATGCGCCCGTGCGGCCCGTTGCGATCACGCTCCAGCGCATAGGTGTCACCCTGGGGCCCGGGACATTGGGCAAGGATTGCGGCCAGTTCGTCCCGGTCCCTCTGGCTCAGCGTAAATGCGAACACGGTAAGCTGCTCGGGCAGGTGCGTGGCGTAACGCGCGCCGACTATTGCAGCGGCAACCTGCGGCTGATCCAGCACCCAGCGCGTCGCCACCGCCGACAGCGACACACCATGGCTCTCGCCTATCGTCTTCAATGTTCGCAGCAGCCCCTGGAACGCCTGCCAGCCGCCAAATTCATCGATGATGAGCTTGTACTTGACAAGGGATCGATTCGACAGCTCAGCAGGTTCGGCCGCGCCAAGCCAACGCTCGCTGATGAAACCGCCGGCGATGGTGCCGTAGCAAAGCAGCTTGAGGTTGCTGCGGGCACACAGGGCAGCCAGGGCTGCGCTGGGGCGCCGGTCCAGCAGCGAGTACTGCACCTGCATACTGACCAGCGGCACACCGGCGTCGAGCATGGCCGCCGTCTGGGCCGTGTCGAAATTGGTGCCGCCAAGATGGCAAATCTTCCCCTCCTGCTGCAACTCGGTGAGCACTTTGGCTGTCGCTGCCATGCCCGGCACCTCGTAGTCCCACCAGTGAAACTGCACCAGGTCGAGCTGGGTCGAGCGCAGCCGCTGCCGCGAGCGCTCGATGATGCGCCTCACGTCGGCGGCACCCAGACTTGCCAAACCCTGCAGATCGGGAACGAACTTGGTGTGCACGCGCAGCGCCGGCTGGCTGGCGCGAAACTCGCCAATCAGCTCCTCGACACCGGTGTAGATGTCGGCGCAATCGAAAGTGTCGATGCCGGCCTGAACGAAGGCGGCCATGTCCTGCAGGGCGCGATGCCGGTCCACCTCGCCATGCCCGCCGGCCAGCTGCCAGCCGCCGCGGATGATGCGCGGAATCTGATACCCCGGCGCCAGCTCGAACTGCTCAACATTCATGAACGGACCGGCAACGGCATTGTGCTTGTCTCGAACACTCATGAACGCTGCGGCAAGGGCACGGCCGTCACCTCACTGTGGCGGAAGCTGCGCTTGGCTGTTCGGGTGATGCGAAAGCGCGTCGGGCAGTTCGGGTCCGGGCAGGCGACCTCGGCATCGCTGCTCATCCAGTCGTTCGGATCGGTCGCGCGCTGCTTTGCCGGCAACAGCGGCATCAGCGCGGCGAGCGAATAGATCGAGAAGCCCTGTCCCGGTGGCAGGTGCAGCATCTCGCCACGAAGTTCGAAGTGGTCGCCCGGCTTGGCGCCACACAGGATGCGCGCACCCGCTGGCGCCACCACCTCGACACGAAGGTCATGGAGTTCAAAGCTGTCGTCGGGCATGGCGCCTCCGAATCGGTAATGTATAAACGCGCGGCATGCTGATTCTGAACCAAGTCGTAAAAGCGTTCGGCGTCCACCGCGCGGTGGACGGCGTGAGTTGCACCATTGAACGCGGCCGCATCACCGGGCTGATCGGTCCCAATGGCGCCGGCAAAACGACCCTGTTCAATGTGCTGGCCGGCGCTCTGCGCCCAACCTCGGGCAGCGTGACGCTCGACGGCCGACCCATCGGCGGGGCCAGGCCCGACCGCATCTTCGCCGCCGGGCTGGCCCGCACCTTTCAGATACCGCGGCCCTTTGCCGCCATGACGGTGCTGGAGAACGTGATGGTCGCGCCGCGCCATCAGGCCGGCGAAATGTTCTGGGCCAACTGGCTGACCCCATCCCGGGTCGAGCGGCAGGAGCGCGAACTGCGCGACAAGGCCAGGCACTGGCTCGACTTTGTCGGGCTGGAGCAACTTGCCGGTGAACCGGCACGGGTGCTTTCCGGCGGGCAGCGCAAATTGCTGGAGCTGGCACGGGTCATGGTGGCCGAGCCGCAAATCGTCCTGCTCGACGAGCCCGGCGCGGGCGTGAATCCGGCCCTGCTCGAAACCATTGTCGAGCGCATCGCGACGCTGCATCGCCAGGGGGTCAGCTTTCTCATCATCGAACACAACATGGACATGGTGGCCGCGCTGTGCCAGCCGGTGATGGTGATGGCGCAGGGACAACTGCTTGCGTCAGGCCTGGCGAGTGAAGTTCTGCGCGACCCGAGGGTGGTTGAAGCCTACCTCGGTGGGACCGCATGATGGCCCTGCCCTGGACATTGTCGTGACCGCGGTTCTCTCCGTCGACAAGCTGGAAGCCGGTTACGAACCCGGCCTGCTGATCGTGCGCGGCGCATCGCTGGCGGTGGCTAAGGGGGAAATCGTCGCCCTGCTCGGACCCAATGGCGCGGGCAAGTCAACGCTGGTGAAGGCGGTGGCTGGACTGCTGGCGATCAGCGCCGGGACCGTGCGGCTGGATGGCGCCGACATCACCGGATTGCCAGCGCATCGCATGCTGTCGCGCGGCCTGGCCTACGTGCCGCAAAGCGAAAACGTTTTCTCCAGCCTCACGGTGGCCGAGAACCTGGAGCTGGCCGCCGCCCTGCAGAAGGTGAACCGGCGCGTTCGCCTGCCCGAGCTGTACGCGATGTTTCCGGATCTGCAGCGGCAACGCGCCCTGCTGGCCGGGCGACTCTCCGGCGGGCAACGACAGATGCTGGCCATTGCCCGGGCGCTGATCCGCGTGCCCCGGCTGCTGCTGCTCGACGAACCCTCAGCTGGCCTGTCGCCGCGCTTGGTCGGCGAGGTATTTGCCAAGTTGCAGGAGATCCGCGCCAGCGGGGTCAGCGTGCTGCTGGTCGAGCAAAACGTCAAGGCTGCGCTGGCCATCGCGGACCGCGCGGTCGTTCTGGTCGAGGGCAGGGAACGGGTCACGGCGCCGGCGGCCGAGCTGAAGACCGACGCACGGATTGCCGAGCTTTACCTGGGCCGCCATGCCGAGGTCAACCCATGATGCTGCAGGTGCTGGCCGATGGATTGATTGTCGGATCCGTGATCTCGCTCGGCGCCATTGGCCTGACCGTCACCTATTCGATTCTGCGTTTCTCCAATTTTGCCCACGGCGAACTGCTGGCCTGGGGCGCCTACATGGCGCTCACCGCACTGACCTGGTTTGCCGCGATCGGCGGCGCACCTTTTGCACCGTTCTCGTTTGGCTGGCCGCTGCTGCTCGCTCTTGCCTGCGCCATGGTCGGCGTCGCCGGCCTGGCGTTGTTGCTCGACTGGCTGCTGTTCAAGCGGCTGCGCGCCCAGGGCGCCATCACCCTGGTGATCGCCAGTTTTGGCGCAGCCCTGGCGCTGCGTAACCTGCTGCTGTTCCTGTATGGCGGCATTCCGCAGTACTACGGAACCGAACTGCAGATCGCCATTCCGCTGCTGCCGCGCGCGTTCTGGGGCGGCATGCGCATCACGCCCGATCAACTGTTTGTGCTGGCGCTCACCGCCTTGACCGTCATCGGGCTGCACCTGTTCCTGAGTCGAAGCACCCTGGGCCGCGCCATGCGCGCGACGGCGAACAACCCGCAACTGGCCCGGGTCAGCGGTATCAACCCGGATCGGGTGCTGGCCGCGACCTGGATCATCGGCGGCATGCTGGCCGCGCTGGCCGGCGTTTTGATCGGGCTAACCGTGCAACTGCGGCCCACCATCGGCCTGGACCTGCTGCTACCGCTGTTCGCCGCGGCGATTCTTGGCGGCATCGGTTCGGTCTGGGGCGCGGTGCTCGGTGGCTTGATCGTCGGCCTGGCTGAGAGCGCAGCCGTGGTCTGGGTCGGCGCCGAATACCGCGCCGCGGCAGCCTTCGCCGTGCTGATCGCCATTCTGTTCATCCGACCCACCGGTCTGTTTGCCGAGAAGGTCTAGTGATGCCCGACTTTGCCGGCCTGCTCTCCTACGCCAGCTTCTTTCTGGTTTTTGCGACGACCTTTGCCATCATCGTCGTCGGCTTGAATCTGCAATGGGGCTACACCGGGCTTTTCAATGTCGGCGTCGCCGGCTTTGTCGCCGTCGGCGCCTACACCTCGGCGATCCTGACGACGCCCGAGGTGGCCGGCCGGGTCGGCGGTTTTTCGCTGCCGGTGGCGCTGGGCTGGATCGCTGCGATGCTCAGCTCGGGGCTGGCCGGGCTGCTGGTCGGCGTCGCAGCGCTGCGCCTGCGCCATGATTACCTGGCCATCACCACCTTTGGCATCGCCGTCACCGTGCAGTTGATCGCCCTGAATGCTCAGTGGCTGACGGGCGGCCCGTTCGGCGTGCAGTTCATCCCGAAACCGATGCAGGGCTGGCTCGGCACCGGCCTGGCCTGGACCCTGGCCTACCTGGCGCTGGTGCTGGCGCTGCTGGCAATTGTTTACCTCGCGCTCGAGCGGCTAGTGCGCAGCCCCTGGGGTCGGGTGCTGCGCTCGATCCGCGAAGACGAACAGGCGGCGTCGTCGCTGGGCAAACGCGCCTTCATGTTCCGCCTGCAGTCGTTCGTCATTGGCAGCTCGCTGATGGGCCTGGGCGGCGCCGTCTATGCCCATTTTGTCGGCTACATCGCACCGGAGGACTTCCTGCCGATCCTGACCTTCCAGCTCTGGGCCATGCTGATCGTCGGCGGCTCGGGCAACAACCGCGGCGCGATCCTCGGCGCCTACATCGTCTGGGGCTTCTGGGCGGTCGGTGGTGGCGTGCTACGCGGCCTGGTGCCGCAGGCCGAACAGGCCAGGGCCGCGGCCCTGCAGGTGGTGCTGATCGGCGTCTTGATCGCGCTCATGCTGCTGCTGCGTCCGCGCGGAATTCTTGGCGAGGAAGTGAAAGTCTCGCGCCACGCCGGCGCGGATCGACCTGCCCCCTGATCGGGATAACCCGCGGTCGCTGCAGCAAACCGTTGCCTAAAATGAGCTGGCGCGGGCGGTCGCGTGGCCCATCCGCCGTCATCGGCGACAACCGGCGCCTCATTCCCATACTCAAACAGGAGACACCCATGAAACTTCACCGCAGACTCGTCATCGCGCTCGTCGCGTCGGCCGCCCTGCTGTCCGGCGCCGCGCTGGCGCAGCAACGGATGTTCTTCGGCATCGCCACCGGCGGTACCGGCGGCACCTACTACCCGCTGGGCGGCATGCTGGCGCAACTGATATCGAACAAGGTCGTGATCGATGGCCGGAAGGTCAGCGCCACCGCCGAATCGGCCGCTGCATCGGTGGGCAACGCCAAACTGCTCGGCAGCAAGGACATCGAGTCAGCCTTTGTCGCCGCCGACATCCTGGACTCGGCCTACCACGGCAAGGGGCAGTTCGCTGGGGCGGCGATCAAGAACCTGCGCGCGCTCGGTGCCCTGTATCCGGAAACGGTGCAGTTGATCGTGCGCGCCGACGCCGGCATCAACAACGTGCGCGACTTAAAGGGCAAGAGCATCTCCTCGGGCGCGCCCGGCTCGGGCCAGTACCAGCTGCTGACCGACCTGTTGCAGGTCTATGGCATGACCCGCGCCGACATCAAGGAAGATCTCTCTTCCTTCACCCAGGCGGTTGACAAGATCAAGGACGGCAATCTGCACGCCACCCTCATCACTGCCGGCGTGCCCACCGCTGCGGTGACCGACTTTGCCCAGAGCCACACCTTGAAGATCATTCCGCTGGCCGGCGCCGAAATTGCCGAGCTGCAAAAGCAGCAACCCTATTACGCAAGAGTGCAACTGCCGGCCAACAGCTACCGCGGGCAAACCGCCGCGGTGGAAACGCTGGCGGTGATGGCGGTCTGGACCACGCATGACGCGGTGCCGGAGAACGTCGCCTACGAAGTGACCAAGGCGCTGTACGAGAACACGGCCATCATGGGCCAGGTCCATGTGCAGGGCAAGAACATCCTGCTCGCCACCGCCACGGCGGTCGGCACGGCGCCGCTGCATCCAGGCGCGCTGCGCTACTTCAAGGAAAAGGGCGTCGTTAAGTGATGGGATCGCAGCGCGCGGCCATTCTTGGCTGCGTGCTGCTGAGCGGAGCCGCTGGCGCCTGTGAACTGGTGCTGAGCGAGCATCGCGGCGGCCGTGAACTCGCCCGAGTGCCGCTGGCGGCAAACGCGCCAACCGCGCAAATTGCCTTCACCCATTCGGTGCTGGGCACCCCTGTTGCGGATCGCTACGAGTGGCGCAGCGACGCCGGTCAATGGCGTGCCTACCTGGTCGAGGAGCGTTTCGAGGGCGAAGGCTACGGCCTGCCCAATGCAGCCGGCCCCGGCGAGACGCTGACGCGCGACGGCAAGGGCTGGCGCTTGCAGCTCAATCGCCTGGTGCACCCGTTGCTGGTACGACCGGTCCGGTCGCAACAGACGCGCCTGCTGGTCGAGGGCCGAGCGGCCTTGCTGCTTGAGTCGCTGAGCCTTGCGGCGATCGAGTTGCGTGCCATGAATTGCAAGAAAAAATGAGAGATTTGTGATAAGCGCCACCCAACTGGAGATCGACCGCCTGATTGCGCAGTTCGATCCGGAATCGAGTTTTCGTCGCCTGGCCGGGGTGGCCGCCGGCTTTGTCACCCTGGTCGCCGTTGCGCTGTCGAGCTGGCACTACTACACCGCCGGCTTCGGGCTGCGCAACGAAATAGCGCACCGTGCCATTCACCTGACCATCGTGCTAGGCCTGTGTTTCCTGGTCTTTCCGCGCCAGAAACGCCTGCCCGGACCCTGGGAGTGGATTGTTTCCCTTGGCCTCGCGGCCTGCTACCTGGTGTTGGGTTTTAGCCTGCTCAAATCGCTCAACGACCCGGTGCCTCTGGCGGCGCAGCTTGCCTTCATCGTCGTCCTGCTGGCCATTGCCGGTCTGTCGCTGCCGCTACGCGCCTACGACGGCAGCCATCGCCATATCCCGCTGCGCGACTGGATCTTTGCCGCACTGGCAGCCGGGTTCTCGTTCTATCTACTGCTGTTCTTCGACAGCATCTTCTTGCAGCGTCCCGGCACGCACACACCGATCGACCTGATGATGGGCGTGATCGCGATCGCCATGGTGATCGAGGCGACGCGCCGCACCATGGGCATCTTCCTGCCGCTGCTGGCCATCGTCACCGTGCTGTACGGCATCTTCGGCCCCTACCTGCCGGGCGATCTGGCGCATCGCGGCTACAGCGTGGCCCGCGTCGTCGCCCATCTGTACAAGGGCACCGAGGGCATCTATGGCATTCCGGTCGGTGTCGTGGCGACCTTCGTTTTTCACTTTGTGCTGTTCGGCGTGATGGCCCAGCTCACCGGCCTCGGGCAACTGTTCGTGAATCTGGCGACCATCGCGGCAGGCCGCTTTGCCGGCGGACCAGCCAAGGTGAGCGTGGTTGCCTCCGGGCTGTTCGGCATGATCTCGGGCTCGGCCATCGCCAACACGGTGACGACCGGGGTCATGACCATTCCGCTGATGAAGAAGGTCGGGTTTTCGCCGCGTTTCGCCGGCGCGGTCGAAGCCTCGGCGTCCTGCGGTGGGCAGGTCACGCCTCCCATCATGGGCGCGGCGGCCTTCATCATGGCCGAGACCCTGGGCATCCCGTACAACCAATTGATTCTGGTGGCGATTGTTCCGGCGGCGCTGCATTACTTCGCCATCCTGTACATGGTCCATCTGGAAGCGCGCCGATTGAAGCTTGCCGGGATGGAGCCAGGCGAGATCCCGTCGCTGGCGCTGGTGATGCGAAGTTCCTGGCACCTGTTCATCCCGCTCATCGTCATGGTCACCCTGCTGCTGCTGCAGTACACGCCTTTCCTGGCGGCCTTCTGGGGCATCACGCTGACCGTCGCCTGTTCCTGGATACCGCGTCTGCTCGGTCCGCTAGGGCGGCGCATGACCGGGCTGGCGGTCACGCCGAGGGCGCTGGTGCAGGGTTTCGAGATGGGCGCCAAGTCGGCGCTTGGCATTGGCGCGGCCTGCGCCTGCGTTGGTTTTGTGCTGGGCATCACCACGCTCACCGGGATGGGTTTCAAGTTTTCGGCCTGGGTGCTTGACCTGTCGGGCGTCGCGGCCCAGATGGTGAGCGCGCTCGATGTCATGCAGTGGTTCGAACTGAAGCAGGTGACGATCTTCTTTGGCCTGCTGTTCACGGCAGCTGCCTGCATCGTGATGGGCTCGGGCGTGCCGACCACGCCGACCTACATCATCCTGGCCGCGATCGTCGCGCCGGCGTTGGCGCAACTCGGCGTGCCGCAGCTCTCGACCCATTTCTTCGTTTTCTATTACGGCGTGCTGGCCGACGTGACGCCGCCGGTGGCGTTGGCCGCCTTTGCCGCCGCGGGAATAGCCCGCAGTGAACCGATGCGCACCGGCATGACGGCGTTCCGGCTCTCGATGGGCAAGGCGCTGGTTCCCTTTGCCTTTGTCTATACGCCGGCCCTGCTGTTCATCGACTTCACCTGGTCCCAGTTTCTGATCGCCCTGCTCTCGTCCATCGTCGCCGTGATGGGGCTGGGTGCCGCCTACACCGGCCAGGTGATTCGACCGATCGGCTGGATCGCCTTCGTGCTGTTGAACCTGCTGTCGCTGTCGCTGGTGTTCGGCAACCTGACGGTGCTAATCGTCGCCGCGCCCATGGTGCTGGCCATCCTTGCCTGGCACGCCCGGGCCGAACCGGTGCGCATCAAGGCAGCATAGCGCCGCACGTGCTGCGGCTCGACCCTCACCCCAGCCCTCTCCCGCAAGCGGGCGAGGGAGCAGTAACCGCGCGGCCCCTCTCCCGCGAGCGGGCGAGGGAGGCATATGGCTCCCTCGCCACCGTGCGCGGGGGAGAGGGCGGGGGTGAGGGGGGACGGCCGGCCATGCGGAGCTTTGTCACTAATCAGGACCGCCGATGGTGAGGAGTTCCCTCGGCAAAGTATTCATGCAGCGGTTGCCGCTTTCGGTGATCAGGAACTGGTCCTCGATGATGAAGCCGCCCAGCCCCTTGATGTAGTAAGGCGTCTCAAAGGCCAGCACCATGCCGGGCTGCAGGTCGACGTCGCTGGATTCAGACAGAAAGGGCCACTCCTCGCTGAACACGTTTTGGCCCAGACCGTGACCGAAGTGGCCACGGGAAAAATCGCTGAAACCTGCCGCGTGCATGGCCCGGGTCGCCGCCTGATGAACCTCGGCCATGCGGCGTCCCGGCTGCAGAAGCTTCATGCCGGCGTCGAACGCCGAGCGCAGCGCGGCATGGACCTGACGCGCCGCCGGATGCGCGCTCTGGAAGGCAAAGGTGCGCGCCGAGTCCGAGCTGTAGCCCGATAGCACACAGCCGACGTCGACCTTGATGATGTCGCCGCGCTGCACCAGGGCGCCCGGACCCCAGGGATCGGGGCCGACCGAGATGTACTCCCAGACCCCTTTCATGGTTGCGACGTTTCGCCGCTGCGCCTCCTGCTGCGCGCCGTCGCGCCAGAATTGGGCCAGTTCGTCGCGCGAACGGCCAAGCGCGGTGTGCTCGAGCATGTGGCGGATGCCGGCCTCGGCGATCTGCGCCCCTTCCTCCAGCAGGGCGATCTCGGGCGGCGACTTGATCATGCGCAATTCGTCCAGCAGGCGGCTGATGTTGAGCCAGCGCACGCCAGGAAAGCGCTGGCGCAGCGAGTCGTATTCGGTCACCGCGAGCCAGTTCAGTTCCAGACCCAGGCAGGACTTGAGCAGGCCGCGCTCCTCCAGAAGTTCATGCAGTTGCAGCAGCAGGCCGTCCCAACTGAAGGTCTCGGGTCGGGCGAAGCCGGCCGGACGGCCGGCAGCAAGGTTGGCGCGCAAAACCTGCCGGGCGACATCGCCGTCAAGCAGCGGCCCATCCAGCGCAATGGATTCGACCCAAATGGTGTGGGTTCGAACATCCGTGATGGGCGAGCGCGCCGCGAAGCCGGCCCGCGCATGGTCCGAGACGATGGCCGCTGCCGGTGCGGCGGCATCGGCCGGGATCAAGGCCAACGCCGCCCCGGCCCGGCGAAACAGGGCCGCCACGCCGGCGCTCACGCCGGTGGCGTACTGAAAATTCTCCGGCTGCAGCACCAGAAGGGCATCGACGCCGGCGACTCGCATCGCACGGCCAGCGCGTTGTCGGTCGAAGAAACAGCTATCGGACATAACTTGGCAACCAGGTGACGATGGCCGGAAAAACCACCAACAGGAACAGCCCCCCGAGCATGGACAACCAGAACGGCACCGCGGCTCTGGCCGCCTCGGCCAGGCCGACTTCAGACTGGGTTACGCCCACCAGCACGAACAGGTTCATGCCGACCGGCGGCGTAAGCATGCCGATCTCGATCATGATGGTGACATAGATGCCAAACCAGATCGGGTCAAACCCCAGCCCCTGCATCAGCGGGAAGGCGACCGGCAGGGTCATGATCATCATCGACAGACCGTCAAAAAAGCAACCCAGCAGGATGTAGAACAGGGTCAGGATCAGCAGCACCCAGTATTTCGATATGCCAAGGTCGGTAAGTCCCCCGAGCAACTGCTGCGGCAGGCCCAGCAGGGCAATCGATTGGGCCAGGATCACCGCCCCCATGAACACCATGCCGATGACGGAGAAAACCTTGACCGTAGCGCGCACCGACTGCAGCAGGCCGGCGACCGTCAAGTGGCCCCAGAAAAAGCCCAGAACGATGGCCATCACCACGCCCACGCTGGCCGCCTCGGTGGGCGTCGCCAACCCGGCGAACAGGCTGCCGAGCACGCCGAACACCAGCAGAAGCAGCGGCCAGATATCCAGCAGCGAGCGCAGCGCGAAGCCCCAGTCCATGCGCTCGGCCGGGGCCGGAGCCCAGTGCGGGCTGCGGCGCACCAACCAGGCCACGGTGAGCATGAAGAAACCGGCCAGCAACAGGCCGGGCAGGATGCCGCCGACAAAAAGCTTGCCGATCGAAGTGCCGGTGATAGCGCCATAGATCAGCAAGCTCAGGCTGGGCGGGATCAGCAAGCCCAGGGTGCCGCCGGCGGCCAGCGTGGCGACGATCAGCGGGCGATGGTAGCCACGATCACGCAACTCCGGGTAGCTGACCGAACCGACGGCAGCGGCCACCGACATGGAAGAACCGCTGACTGCGCCGAACACCGTGCAGACGACGATGTTGGCGTGCAGCAACCCGCCCTTGACGCAGGAAAACAGCGGCGTGATCGACCTGAATACCCGATTCGACAGACCGCTGTGGACAAGAACTTCCCCCAGCAGGATGAACATCGGAATGGCCGTGAGGGTAAAGCCGTTAAGCGTGTTCCATACCGCCTCCATGCCGCGCTGCATGGCGCCCTCGCCGGAGAAATGCAGGATCATGAATCCGGTCAAACCGAGCGCGGCGCCCATGACGGCGCCACTCAGCAGGCTTAGCCCCAGGAACCCGACCCAGGCGACGCCGGGTATCACCTCGGCCCAGGCGCGGCGCCCGCCTCGTTGCGTGCCTCGGGCGGCGGCGGATCGCTGAACATGCTGCGCACGGCGGCCATGGCGGCCAGCAACAGGCCCAACAATACCGCCGCCTTCCAGGGCCACTGCAGCAGCGAAGCCTGCTCCGAGCGCTCGTTGAACTTCACCGCAATCTGCATGAACTTCCACGCCTGCCACGCGAACACGATGAGGTAGGCGAGCAAGATGCCTTCAGCGATGCGCCAGAGCCACTTCCTGGCACGGCCACGAAGCATGCCGCTGAGCAGGGTGATGCGGATGTCGCCGCGCTGCTCGATGGTCGTTGCCATGGAAAAGAAAAAACAGATGACCAACAGCAGCCCGGCCAGTTCTTCGGTGAAGGCCAGGGGTGAACCCGCCAGGTAACGCATGACCACCCCGGAAAACACCAGGACCAGCATCAAGGCCAGCGCCCATGCCGCCAGGCCCAGCAATCCACGCTGGGTCAACTGGAGGGTCTGCCGCAGGATTTTCACGAGAGCGTCAATGTTCTGGACAAGGGCGCCGGTGAATCAGGCCGCCGCAATGTCGGCAAGCAGACAGCTAGCCACCGGGCATGGCCGCTGCCCGCGATGGAACGCCCACGTTGGCGCTCTAGTAGCCCAGGGCCCTGGCGACGCGGGTGCGTACCTGGACCGCGCCAGCACCACCCGAAACCGCCAGCGTCTCCCAGGACTTCAACGCGGCAGCACGCAAAGCGTCCTGATCGGCCTTGGAAAAGTCGGCGTAAAAGGTCACGCCCTGAGCCCGCAGTTTGTCGCGCGCCTGGTCCCAGCCGGCAATGTCTTTGCTGTTGTCGAACGAGTTCTTTTCGACCTCGGCCGCAGCTCCGCGCAGTACGCCCTTCAGGTCATCGGGCAAGCCCTTCCACTTGGCCTGATTGGCCAGCAACGCATAAGGTACCGGCGGGAACGGGAAGCCGGTGTAGATCACA
>JBCKPH010000033.1:0-24332 GCA_038901755.1 Burkholderiaceae bacterium
AGGAGGCCTATGTCGAGCCCATCATTCTTCCCTCTCTACCTCAGGGAGAGGGCCGGGGTGAGGGCGGGGTGGGTTACCGCTTCACGGTGAAGGTGGGCAAGCCGGTGGATGCGGAAGGGGCGAAGAACGGCACCAAGCTTGCGCGAGCAAACTTTGCTTGTCTAATGTCCGGCACCCCCATCTCTGGTGACTACATCAAAGCGGAGGGCAAGGCTGGCCGCATGGGCGCTCGTCTCATGGCCATCGTCGCGGAGGGGGATCGCGGACGGGTCTATCTCGCGCCCGCACCGGAGCACGAGGCGGCGGCGCGCAAGGCGAAGCCGGAGTGGAAGCCGGATGTCGAGTTCTTTCAACAGGCGCTCGGCTTCCGTGTCGGTAACTACGGCATGACGAAGTGGAGTGACCTCTTCACCCCCCGCCAACTCGTGGCGCTGACGACCTTCTCCGATCTGGTGACCGAGGCGCGCGAGCGGGTTAAGTGCGATGCCCTCGCCGCCGGCCTGCCCGACGACCCCAAACCCCTGCGCGACGGCGGTACCGGTGCGGCTGCATATGCGGATGCGGTGGGGGTTTATTTGGCGTTTGCTGGAGATAAGCTTGCGGCGAGGCAGACAACGATTTGCGCTTGGGAGGCCGGATACCAGAAAATCCAGCACACATTTGGACGGCAGGCTATTCCCATGATGTGGGACTATGCAGAGGGAAATCCCTTTTCCGATTCAACAGGAAATTTCTACTCGCTCCTAGAAGGGGTAAATGAGTCGCTCTCTGCATCACCTTGCCCATCTGAAATGGGAGAGTCCTCCCAGCAGGATGCCGCGACTCAGTCAGTAAGCGCGGACAAACTTGTCTCCACTGATCCGCCCTACTACGACAACATCGGCTACGCCGACCTCTCCGATTTTTTCTACGTCTGGTTGCGCCGTTCGCTGAAGCCGGTTTTCCCCGAACTTTTCGCCACCCTCGCCGTGCCCAAGGCCGAGGAACTGGTCGCCACGCCAGGTCGCCATGACGGCAAGGCGGGTGCAGAAGCCTTCTTCCTCGACGGCATGACACAGGCGATGCACCGACTCGCCGAGCAGGCGCACCCGGCCTTCCCAGTCACGATCTACTACGCCTTCAAGCAATCCGAGGGCGACGCGATTGACGGCACGGCCAGCACCGGTTGGGAGACCTTCCTCGATGCGGTGATCCGCGCCGGGTTCGCCACGAGTGGGACTTGGCCGATGCGCACTGAGCTTGCCAACCGCATGCGAGGCATGGCCTCCAACGCCCTCGCCTCCAGCATCGTCCTGGTTTGCCGCAAGCGCCCCGCCAACGCCCCCACCGCCACCCGCCGCGAATTCCTCACTGCCCTCAAAACCGAACTCCCCACCGCGCTCGCCCACCTGCAAGCCGGCAACATTGCACCGGTGGACCTGGCGCAGGCCGCCATCGGCCCGGGCATGGCGGTCTATACCCGTTACGCCAAGGTACTCGATGCCGAGGGCAAACCGATCTCTGTGCGGGCAGCGCTGGCGCTGATCAACCAGACCCTGGACGAGGCGCTGGCCGAGCAGGAGGGCGACTTCGATGCCGATACCCGCTGGGCGCTGGCGTGGTTTGAGCAGTCAGGCTTTGCCGAGGGCGAGTTCGGCGTGGCCGATGTGCTGGCCCGCGCCAAGAACACCAGCGTGCAGGGCCTCGTCGAGGCCGGCATCCTCAAGTCCAGCCGCGGCAGGGTGCGGCTGCTCGCGCCCGCCGAGCTGCCCGCCGACTGGGACCCGGCCACCGACCCGCGCCTCACCGCATGGGAGGTGGTGCACCAACTGATCCGCGTGCTCGAAGCCGGCGGCGAGGGCGCCGCGGCGGTGCTGGTCGCCAAGCTGGGTAGCAAGGCCGAAACCGCCCGCGAACTCTGTTACCGCCTCTACACTATCTGCGAACGCAAGAAGCGCCCGGCGGAGGCGCTTTCCTACAACGGCCTGGTGCAAAGTTGGCCCGAGATCACCCGGCTGTCGCGCGAAAGCCCGAGTGCCGCCGCCCAGGGCACGGACGACCTGTTCGACAGAGGGGAGAACTAAGCGATGTCGAAGCTGAGAACACTGACCGGCGACGATCATCCCGACGCCGCGCTGAAACATCTTCTCGATGCCCAGACCCTGCTCGCACAGCAGCGTACCGATGGCGCTGCGTACTTGAGTGGCTATGTGGTCGAATGCGCGCTCAAGAGTTTGTGGCTGTATGAAACGAAGGCGCCCACAGGAAGCGCAATGCCTTGGGGCAAAAAAGGACACGACTTGAACCATCTCGCCAGCCGAGTCACTGCTTTGGCCACCGTGGCCGGGGCAAAGACGGCGAAGTACTTCAAGACGGCGACGAGCGGCGTATCCTCATCCGCCATCGCCGCATGGAAACCTGAAATGCGCTACCAGTCGCCAACAATGTCGGCTGGCAATGCGCAGGCGTGGTGCAATATTGCTGGCGCCGTATTTGAAGAAACGGTCGCACAGATGCGACTTGACGGGGTGCTCTGATGCCATTCATCCATTTCGACGAAGCCAAGCAGGCCGCAATTGATAAAGCCAGAATCTGGACTGGTGCCCAGCAGCCAGACGTGCGCGCGCTGCTCATTGTGGATTTGTTCGGGAAACTGAGGTTGGTACTGTGGGCCACCGGCGAGCCAGATACAGCTGGCCTGGAACAAGACCTCGCCGCTCAATGCGGCGCGTGGTGGACGGGGGAGTTGCTGCTCGTCACGGTGCTCGACAAGGTCACTGGCCGGGTATATGACTCGGTATATGACTCGGCATGGGACACGGCACGGATAGACGTGGACGAAACGCGGTTGCGCGTACATGACCGTCATCGCAGCCGAACGGCATGGTTCTCAAAACCGGTCGAACCTCCCTGGGGTGCGCCCGAAGATGGACCACCTGTGATTGTCTTTTATTCGTTCAAGGGTGGGCTCGGTCGCAGCACGCTGCTGGCCTCGTTCGCTATCCAGCGGGCGCGGATGGGCGAACGGGTGTGTGTGCTGGACTTCGACCTGGATTCGCCAGGGGCGGGTCGGCTGCTTTCCGCCGACGCGTCTGGTCTGACCGCACGCTGGGGAGTGGTTGATTTCTTGTTGGAACGTTCGCTTTCCGACGCACCGCTCGCCGACTACTTTCACCGCTGTGACCGGGCAGCAGGGGCCGGTGAGATCGTCGTCTTTCCGGCGGGAAAAATGGATGAGGAATACGCCGACAAGCTGGCGCGAATCGATCTCGAAGAGGCGCCGGATGCCCACGATGGCGGCCTTTGGCAACTGCTTGCCCGTGTGCGTAACGAGCTGAAGCCGAAGTGGATTCTGCTCGACGCACGCACCGGCATTTCGGAACCGGCCGGGCAATTGCTGTCCGGCATTGCGCATCTGCATGTGCTGCTGGGCACGACCCACGATCAAAGCTGGCAGGGCCTGAACCTGGTGCTTGATCGCTTGGGCAAGCGCAGGCTGCTGGCCGACCTTGCTCAAGCGGAGGTGTCGCTGGTGCAGGCGATGGTGCCTTCAGGCGAACCGGGCAAGACCGCCAAGGCTGCCTTTTCCGCCCGCGCCGAAAACGAGTTCGATGCGCGCTATTACGCGGCGGATGAGGAGGCCGAACAGGATAGTTCCTGGACCCTCGGCGACAAAGGCAGCCAGGACGCACCGCATGCGTCGATGCCCGTTGATTACGACAGCCAGCTGGCGAGCTTCGGTGATATTGCCGAGATCGCCGAAGCACTGTGCGGCGGGCCGTATCCGGCGATCGCTGAGCGCATTGCCAGCCGGTTTCTCGGGGAGCCGGAAGCATGAGTAGCGCCTGGAACGACGAGCGACGGTCGCTGCTACTTGCGCTGCGGAACATTGGCAACGCGGGCAGGGCCGAAGGAGCCTCCGTTGATAGCATCGGGCCTGGCTACTTTCCTGTTGCGGAGCACTTGCGTCTGCTCGATCCGGACGTCGTGCTGGTGGTCGGCCCGCGCGGCTCAGGCAAGACACAGATCGCACGTGTGTTGGCCGACGCTGCATTGTTCAATGCAGTGAAGGTTTACGCGCCGGCCGTGCGTCTGCCAATAGGGCGCGCGGAATGGCTGCGCGTGTACGGCGAAGGGAGCCAGGGCTTCGAAGGCATTGGCCTGCGAACCTTCATGCAGGCGGCAGGCGAAAGCACTGAGGTCTTGCGCGAGTTGTGGTTTGCCTATTTGGTACGCGCGCTCGCTAATCAGTTGGACGACCAAAGTCGATCCGATCTGCTGCCATTGCTTGCGCCGCCGGCAGCAGATGCCGAAGCGATTTACCGAGCCTTTCGCGATCTGGGAACCAAACCGGTCGTCGTGCTGGACCGACTCGACACGCAACTGGAAAATGAAGGGCGTTATCTGTTCGCCACCTACGACGAGCTCGACACGCTCGGCAATGGAGACTGGAAGCTTGTCGAGGCCGGCGTGCGTGGCCTGGTGGCGCTGTGGGCCGCCTATGCACGTCGTTGGCGACGCATTCGCGCCAAGCTGTTTCTGCGCACCGACCTCTACGAGCGGCACGCCGGAGCGGGCGGTGCGGATTTGGCGAAGCTCGCTGCCGGCCGCGTCGAGCTGGTGTGGAGCGACCGCGATCTCTATGGCCAGTTGCTCAAGCGCATGGCCAATGTAGACGCTGATTTGGCGGGTTATTTGCAGGCCGTCAAAGGCGTATCCTGGAGCGACGATCCTTCGCTGGGCAGGATTCCGGCGTTGCGTACATGGCAGGACGCCCGTCCGGTGGTCGAGCGCATGATCGGCATCTATATGGGGGCGAACCAGAAAAAGGGTTTGGTCTATCGCTGGCTGCTCGACCATGTGCGCGATGGGCTGGGTCGCGGCTATCCGCGCCCGTTCGTGAGGTTGATGGAAGAGGCCGCGGGCCAGGAATTGCAGAACTTCCGTGCTTTGAAGGCTCCGCGATTGTTGGAACCCGCATCGCTTCGGCGTGCACTCGACCGTGTGTCAGATGATCACGTTGCGCAATCGCGCGATGAATGGCCTTGGCTGGATGCGATCAAGGCAAAGTTGCGCGGTGACCCACTGGTGCCGTATACCGAGAAAGAGGTCGTCAAGCTACTGGACGTGCTCTCAGATCCACAGCCTTCGATGCAGCCGCCATTCGAAGGCCGCGAGTTGCTTGACTACTTGCTGGAGTTGGGCATCCTTCGCCGCCGCCCGGACCGCCGTCTGGATGCCCCTGACTTGTACTTGGCCGGATTGGGACTCAAGCGTAAGGGCGGCGTGAAAAAGAAAAGATAGGGCGGATCCAAGGACATGGCCATCACCAACCAGGAGCGCGTCGGCAAGGCGATGGAACTGCTGCGCCAGGGGCTGGCGCCGTTTGCCGAACGCGAGTTCAAGAGCCTGCACAAGGCGCAGGCCGCATCGGAAGCGCTGCGCTACGTGGGCGACGACCGCCAGCTTGCCAAGAAGCCAATGGCTGAATGGGATGTGGCGGCGCTGCTCAAGCTGATGTGGGAGGCGTGGAACGACGTTTTCGCCAAAACGCTCGGCCGCGCCGAGAGATCCCTGGTGCAGGAGCTGCGCGACTGGCGCAACAAGTGGGCGCACCAGGAGCCGTTTACGAGCGACGACACCGACCGCGCGCTCGACTCGATGGCGCGGCTGCTCACAGCCATTTCGGCCTCGCAAGCAGACGAAGTCGGAAAGATGAAGATGGAGCTGCGCCGCCTCACCTTCGACGAGCAGGTGCGTGGCGAGAAACGCAAGGCCGGCGGCTCGCTGATCGAGACGAGCGCGACGGGCACGCTCAAGCCTTGGCGCGAGGTGGTCACGCCGCACGCCGACGTGGCCAGCGGCCGCTACCAGCAGGCCGAGTTCGCCGCCGACCTGTGGCAGGTGCACCTGGGCGAAGGCAGCGACGAGTACCGCAAGCCTGTCGAGTTCTTTCGCCGCACCTTCCTTACCGAGAGTTTGAAGCGCCTGCTGGTGGGCGGCGTGCAGCGCATCGCCGGCAAGGGCGGCGACCCGGTGGTGCAACTGCAGACCAACTTCGGCGGCGGCAAGACCCACTCGATGCTGGCGCTCTACCATCTGTTCTCGGGCGCGACGCCGAGCGAGCTGGCCGGCGTGGACGCGGTGCTGGCCCAGGCCGGGGTCAAGAGTCTGCCGCGCGCCAAGCGCGTGGTGCTGGTGGGCAACAAAATCTCACCCGGCAACCCCGTCACCAAGGCCGACGGCACGGTGGTCCGCACCTTCTGGGGCGAGCTGGCGTACCAACTCGGCGGCAGACCAGCATTCGCCCGCATCGCCAAGGACGACGAGCACGGAACCAACCCTGGGGACGTGCTGCGTGAGTTGTTCGTCGAATACGGCCCCTGCCTGGTGCTGATCGACGAATGGGTGTCCTACTATCGTCAGCTCCACGACCAGGGCGACCTGCCTGCCGGCAGCTTCGAGACCATGTTCTCCTTCGCGCAGGCGCTGACCGAGTCGGCCAAGCTGGCGAAGAATTGCCTGCTGGTAATTTCGCTGCCGGCCTCGGACATCTCGGGCTCGCCGCACACGCAGGCCGAAGACGTCGAGGTGGGCGGCATCCGCGGGCGCGAGGCGCTGGAACGTCTGCGCAATGTGGTGGGCCGGGTCGAGTCGTCATGGCGGCCAGCCACCGCCGAAGAAGGTTTCGAGATCGTGCGGCGGCGGTTGTTTGAACCCATCGCAGGCGAGCAGTTCAAGCAGCGCGACGTGACGGCGCGCGCCTTCGCCGACCTGTATCACTCGCAGGCGGCGGAGTTTCCACCCGAGTGCCGGGGCGCCGACTACGAGAAGCGCATCCAGGCCGCGTACCCGATCCACCCCGAAATTTTCGACCGGCTCTACACCGACTGGTCCACGCTGGTGAAGTTCCAGCGCACGCGCGGTGTGCTGCGGCTGATGGCCGCGGTGATCCATAGCCTGTGGGAGAAGGGCGACCGCAACCCGCTCATCCTGCCGTCGACCATTCCCATCGACGACGGGCGCGTGCAGTCGGAGCTGACGCGCTATCTCTCCGACAACTGGGCGCCGATCATCGAAAAAGATGTGGATGGCCCGAACTCGCTGCCACTCAAGATCGACAGCGAACAGCCCAACCTGGGCAAACTGCATGCAACGCGGCGCGTGGCACGCACCATCTACCTCGGCTCGGCGCCCACGGCCAGCGCGGCGCATCGCGGCATCGAAGACCGGCGCGTGAAACTCGGCTGCGTGATGCCCGGCGAGTCGCCGGCGGTATTCGGCGACGCACTGCGTAGGCTGGCTGCGGCGGCAACCTACCTTTACCAGGACGGCCCGCGCGTCTGGTACGCGACTCAACCCACGGTGACCAAGCTCGCGGATGACCGCGCCGAGCAACTCAAGCGCGATCCCGACAAGGTGGCGGGCGAGTTGGATGCGCGGCTGCGAGCCAACCTGCAGAAGACCGGCGACTTCTCTCGCATCCACCCGCTGCCGCGCTCGAGTGCGGACGTGCCGGATGATCGTGATGCGCGCCTAGTGGTGCTGGCGGCGGAGCACCCGTACAGCAAAGACGCCGGGAACGCCGCCGAGACCGCTGCCAAGGCGATGCTCGAGTCGCGCGGTAACACGCCGCGCCTGTACCGCAACACGCTGGTGTTCCTCGCTGCCGACAAGGTGCGGCTGCAGGACCTGGACGAGGCGCTGCGCAAGTACCTGGCCTGGTCGTCGATCCTGGCGGAGAAGGAGGCCTTGAATCTCGATCCGCATCAGGCGCGCCAGGCCGAGACGCAGAAACAGGCTGCGGATGGCATGGTGACGGCGCGGCTGCCGGAAACCTACCAGTGGGTGCTGGTGCCGGAGCAGAAGAAGCCGCAGTCTGCGGTGACCTGGGCCGCCGTGAAGTTGTCTGGCAGCGATGCGCTGGCCGTGCGCGCGAGCAAGAAGATGCGCAGCGATGAGCTGTTGGTGGCAATTCTTGGATCGACCATCTTGCGCAAGCATCTGGAGGAAGTGCCGCTCTGGAGCGGCGAGCAGGTCGCCGTGAAGCAGTTGGTGGAACATTTCGCGCGGTACCTGTATTTGCCACGGCTGGCTGGGCCGGAGGTGCTGGCGCAGGCGATTCGTGATGGGCTGGCGTTGCTTACCTGGCAGACGGACACCTTCGCCTATGCCGAGAGCCACGACGAAGCCGCGGGAAGGTACCGCGGGCTGCGGGCCGGGCAGGTGGTCAACGTCTCGCCGGAGAGCGCCGGTCTGCTGGTGAAGCCGGATGTTGCCCGGCGGCAATTGGATGCCGAGGTGCCGCTGGCAGTCGTGCCAGGTGCGGCTGACGCCGGCGCCGCTGAGGCTGGATCGGCGGCACCTGCCGGTGCCACGGGGTCAGGTGTCAATGCGACCTCGGCTGCGGCTGCGGCGCTACCCCACCGCTTTCACGGCACCGTGACCCTCGACTCGGCGCGGGTCGGTCGTGACGCAAGCCGCGTCGCCGAGGAGGTGATCGCCCATCTCACGGGACTCGTGGGTGCCAAGGTGCGGGTGACGCTCGAGATCGAAGCCGAGATTCCCTTGGGCGCGCCGGATCAAGTGGTACGGACGGTCACCGAGAACAGCCGCACGCTGAAGTTCACGAGCCAGGGGTTCGAGAAGGAGTAGTGGGTCACGCAGCGGGGCTGCCCTTCCTCCAAGCCGACAGGGTCGCCGCCGCAACCGGAGCGCCGATTCCCGGCCTCTTCTCCCCCGGCTCAAGCATCCACTCATGCACCGGGTCGTTGCGAAAGACCCAGAAGCGGTTCGGGCCGGCCATCACGTTCAGGTAGTACAGGTCGTAGCCATGCGGCGCCACCACCGGGTGGTAGCCACGCGGCACCATCACAACATCGTGGTCCTCCACCGCGCAGGTTTCGTCCAGGCTGCGGTCGTCGGTGTAAACGCGCTGGAAGGCAAAGCCCTGCGGCGGGTTCAGGCGGTGGTAGTAGGTCTCCTCCAACTGCGTCTCCAGCGGCGGTGTTTCCATGTCGTGCTTGTGCGGCGGGTAGCTCGACGAATGGCCGGCCGGGGTGATGACTTCCACCACCAGCAGGTGCGCCGCTGTCGGGTCGTCGTGCGGCAGGATGTCGCAGATATAGCGGGTGTTGCTGCCCTGCCCGCGCACGCTGCGGCGCATTGAGGCCGATTCGATGACCCGCACCGCGCGCGGCTTGTCGTCCGACGGGGCGCTGCACAGGGCCAGTTCGGCTCCCTGCGTGGAGCCTGGCGCGACGCGTATTGCGATGGTCTTGCCCGCGGGCACATAGACGGCGGCTGGGGACACTTGATCGAACACGCTGTTGCGTGTACCCAGCCCTGCGTGGCACTGGCCTTCCACCGTCACGTCGACGCAGCCGCTCAATACCACCAGACAGAGTTCGCGCGTCCCGGTGTCCAGCGTTTCGGTCTCGCCCGGCGCCAGCCGCAGGGCGCGAAATCCCACATGCTTCCAGCCGGCACAGAGCTCGGGCATCTGGTCGGGCGTCACGTTGACGATTTCGCGTCCCCGCCGATTCGCCTTGGCAAGCAAGGGGCTGGTCATGATGTGTTCCTCTTTTCAGCTGACGTGATTAGCGTCGAACGCAAGCTCAATGTGAGGTGGCGGTCTGCATCGGCCCTCACCCCAACCCTCTCCCGCAAGCGGGAGAGGGAGGTATGCCGCTCCCCCTGTCGCAAGTTGGAGAGGGAGGAATGCTGCTCTCCCTCTCCACCGTATGCGGGGGAGAGGGTTGGGGTGAGGGGGCGATGGTCGGCCATGCTGAGCGTTGTCGCTAATTAGGGGAGCTCAGTTGATCGACCAGGCGGTGCAGCGTGTCGTAGCCCTTCTTCGCGTAAATGTAGCTCGGCGCCACCGCCGGGTCCTGCTCGGCCTCCACCACCAGCCAGCCCTGGTAGCCGGCATCACGTAGCGTTTTCAGCACGGCCGCGTAATCGATGACGCCGTCGCCCGGCACCGTGAAGATGCCGTTGAGCACGCCGGTCAAAAAGCTCCAGCCTTCGTTGCGCGCGCGGGCGATCACGCTGGGCCGTACGTCCTTGCAATGCACATGCACCACGCGCTGCACATGCCGCTTCAGCAGTGCCACCGGGTCGGTCGCGCCGCCGTAGTACGCATGCCCAGTGTCGAACAACAGGAATACCTTGGCCGGATCGGTCAGCTCCAGCAAACGGTCCACGTCATCCGGCGCTTCGACGTAGGCGCCCATGTGGTGGTGGTAGGCCAGCTTGATGTCGTAGGTTTTCAGCAAATGCCCGCCAAAGGCGTTCAGCCGCGCCGCATAGGCCTGCCACAGCGCGTCGCTGGCAAAACGCGGCCGGCGTGACACGGGGGTTCCGATCTGGCCCTGGATGGTGCCCGCGCATTCGCCGTACACGACGACCTTGACGCCGTTGTACTGCAGTTTGCTCATGTGCGCCTTGCAACGCTGCGCTTCAGCAGCGAGCGCATCTGCGTCGGACTGCCCCTGCGCCAGCTCGGCCAGGAAGCCCGAATACCAGCCTGACACGCAGGCCAGGCCAAACTCGTCCAGCTTGGCTTTCAATCCCGGGCCGTCGCTCGGGAACCGGTGACCAAGCTCGAAGCCCTGGTAGCCGATCTCCTTGCCCTCACGCAACGCGGTCTCCAGCGTTGTCTCTGCGCCTAGCGACGGCATATCGTCGTTCATCCAGCTCAAGGGGTTGACGCCAATGCGGACGTTCCAGCTCATGTCGAAGCTCTTCCCGGGTTCAAGCGCGTTGGCAGACCTGTGGTCAGAGGCGCTGTGATTGTTTGGCTTCGAGGTAGCGCCGGTGTGCCTCGTTGACCTCGGTGCGAACGGAGACTTCCGGAATAGCCACCTCCCACCAGCAGCCGCCGTCTTCCGTGGTTCGCTCATGGCTGGTGTTGATAACCAGCACCGTGGTCTTGCTGGCCGCGCGCGCCCGCACCATGGCGGCTTTCAGCTCGGTAACGTCGGCAACCTGTTCGGCCAGCGCGCCCAGGCTGCGCGCGTGCATGGCGAAATTGATGGCCGGCAGTTCACCACCGGGCATGACGCAGTCCCCGAGCATGTTGTTGAAGGGCGCGCCGCCGGACGCCACCTGCAGCCGGGAGATGCAGCCATAGCCCTGGTTGTCCAGCACGACGATGATGAGTTTCAGCCCCAGCATGACCGAGGTGGCGATCTCCGAATTCATCATCAGGTAGGAGCCGTCACCGAGCAGCACGATGACTTCCTGCTCCGGCCTGGCCAGCTTGACGCCCAACCCGCCTGCGATTTCGTAGCCCATGCAGGAGTAGCCGTATTCGACGTGGTAGTTGCCCGGACCGTCGGCGCGCCAGAGTTTCAGCAGCTCGGCCGGCAGGGTGCCGGCGGCGCAGACCACCACGTCATGCCGCGGCGAATCGGCGCAGGAATCGCGCACCGCGCCGATCACCTCGGCGTCGTACGGCAACTGGTCCTTTGGCGCTTGGGTGGTGAGCTGGTCGACCCGCTCACGCCACTGGCGCGAGCGCAGGTGTGCCTGCTCGGTCCAGGCGGGATCGGCCTGCCAGCCCGAGAGTGCCTGGGTCACTTGGGTCAGGCCGACCTGCGCGTCGCAGACCAGCGCTTGAGCGCCCCACTTTGCCGCGTCGAAGGCCACCACATTAAGGCCGATTAGCCGGGCGTTCGGGTAGATCGTGTGCGAGCCGGTGGTGAAGTCCTGCAGCCGGGTGCCGACCGCCAGCACCAGGTCGGCTTCGGCTGCGGCAGCGTTCGCCGAGGGCGCGCCACAGACACCAATGGCGCCCAGGTTCAGCGGGTGGTCCCAGGGCAGGCTGCTTTTTCCGGCCTGGGTCTCGACCACCGGGACGCCGAAGCGTTCGCTGAACGCCTTCAATACTGCACTTGCCCTGCTGTACAGCACGCCGCCGCCGGCAATCACCAGTGGTCGCCTGGCGCTGCGCAAGGCTGCGGCCGCCGCCTGCAGTTCGAGCGCGTCGGGCGCCGCTCGACGAATGTGAATCGGCGCCGGCGCGAGAAAACTCTCGGGACAATCGAACGCCATCGCCTGCACATCCTGCGGCAGCGCCAGGCAGACCGGGCCGCATAACGCCGGGTCGGTCATGACCTGAATGGCATGGGGCAATGCGGCGAGGATCTGCTCAGGGCGGCTGATGCGGTCGAAGTAGCGGGTGACGGGCCTGAAACAATCGTTGGCGCTGACGTCACCATGCTGCCAGTCTTCCACCTGCTGCAGCACCGGGTCCGGCGTGCGGCTGGCGAACACATCGCCCGGCAGCAGCAGAACCGGCAAGCGATTCACGTGGGCCAGCGCCGCGGCCGTCACCATGTTGGTGGCGCCGGGGCCGATCGACGTAGTTGCTGCCATGATGCGTTGCCGCATGTTGGCCTTGGTGTAGGCTATTGCCGCCAGCGCCATGCCCTGCTCGTTGTGCGCGCGCAGCGTCGGCAGACGACTGCGCACGCCGTACAGGGCTTCGCCGAGTCCGGCCACATTGCCGTGGCCGAAGATGGCGAACACGCCACCGAGGTAGGGCATCAGGCTGCCATCGCCCATCCGCACTTGCAGGGCTGCCAGATATTGGGCCAGCGCCTGCGCCATGGTCAAGCGAACCGTCTTTGTCATGCTGTTGTCTCCTTCGCAGCGCCGCGAACTGCCGGCGCTGGGCTGCTACCTCGGCTGCGCCAGGCGTCCACCAGTACAGCGAAGTTGTCGGCCACCATCCGCACCAACTGCTCGTCCGTGATTTCGCCCTTGAACCAGGCCAGTGCCGGTTCGGCCCAAAGGGTGCGCCCGACCATGAAGCCCTTGATCAGTGGATGTGTCGCGCCGACCAGCTTGCCTGCCATCTGCTCGAGCGGCGCGTTCAAGCCGAGCAGCATGACGCCGCGGCAAAGCGGGTCGTGCGCGTTGATCAAGTCTGCCAGCGGCTGCCAGGAAGCGGAATGTTCCATCGGCGGCAGCTTCCACCACTCGGGTTTGAAACCCAGGTTATACAGCCGCGTCAGGCTGCGCAGCAGTGCCGCGTCATGGCTGCCTTGCGCTGTGGAGGCGCTCGGTGGAATCACCTCAAGCAGCAACTCGTGCCCGGTTTCCCGCGTCGCTTCCCACAACTCGGCCAGACGCGCCTCCTGCTCCAGCCGCAACTCGAAAGGGTCATCCGGGTGGTAATGCACCAGGCACTTGATCACCTGCTCGCGCGGCCAGTGATTCATCTGTGAACCGAGCGACACCGTGCCGTCAAAACACAGGGGCCGGGATCCTGGTCTCTCTACGGGGCGACCCACCCACCAGCCGCGCCCGGTGGCGTCGTGCAGCGCAGATTCGCCATAGGCGCCGCCGTCGATCAGCACCCCGATGCGGCCCCGCAATGCACGCGAGTGCTCGACCCTGGCGGCGGCCTCGAGCAGCAGGCGCTTGAGCGGCGCAATGCGCGACTCAGCGGCGCCGCCCTGGCGCGCCAGATCGAGGAACTGACTGCGGTGGTCGAACGCCAGAACGTTGAGTTCGCCCCAGACCGGTCGCGCCGGCGTGACCCGGTGCAGATGCGCCAGTTGCGCGTCGGCGTCGACCTTCGGGTTCCCATTCGATCCGGGCCTTCCGCTGAACCAGTGGTCCAACTCCTGCGGCGTCGGCATGGCCGGCGCGCAGCCATGCCGGGACACGACGATGGCGCCGCAGGCATTGGCGAGTCGCGCCGCGCCGGCGAAATCCTTGCCGGTGAGAAAACCCGTCATCAGTCCGGCGGCAAAGGCGTCTCCCGCGCCGAGCACGTTGAACACGTCGACCCGTTCACCCAGCACAGTAGGCGCGTCGACCATGGAGGCGGGCACCTCGTTTTCAATGAAAGCGCAGCCCTGAGCCCCGAGCTTGATCACCAGTGCGGCCGGGGTCACCTTGCGCACGGCGCGCAGCGAGGCCATCAAGTCGCCAGGAACGCCGCCGGCGATGAGAAACTCTTCCTCGGTGCCGATCAGAAGGTCAAAGCGCGGCAGCATCTGCTGCAGTTCTGCCGTCACCTTCGCATTGGGGACATAGCGGTTCGCGCCCTCGCCACGCTTGGTCAGGCCCCAGAGGACCGGTCGGTAATCGATGTCAAGCACGCGCAGCAGGCCGTGCCGCGCGGCGTGCTCCAGCGCCCTGCTGGAGGCGGAGCGCACCACCGGCTGCGACAGATGGGTGCCGGTGATCAGCAGGGCACGGCATTGGGCGATGAAGTCCTCGCGGATCAGCGAGGCGTCAATCGCCATGTCGGCGCAGTTCTCGCGGTAGAACAGCAGCGGAAAATGATCCCGGTCCTTCAGGCCGAGCAGCACCAGCGCGGTCAGGCGCTGCGGGTCGGTTTGCACCATCGAGGTGTCGCAGCCCTCGCGCTGCAGGGTTTGCAGCAGGAAGCGGCCCATCTGTTCGTCGCCGACGCGCGAGATCATCGCGCTCTTCAGTCCGAGACGCGCGGCCCCAAAGGCGATGTTGGCCGAGCTGCCCCCGAGGTACTTGGCAAAACTGCTGGCGTCTTCCAGCGCGCAACCGACCTGCTCGGCGTAAAGGTCGACGGCAAGCCGGCCCAGGCAGGCCAGGTCGAAGCGGCGGCCTTCCGGAATGTTCAATCGCGGCATCGGTCTCAGGCCGTGCCGAGCGGCTGCTGGGACAGCGATTCCCACTGGGAAATAGCCACTACGCTGGAAGACCGGGTCACGGCAAGGCGATCAAAAAGGATTTCCTGCCCGACGAACTGCTGCGAGAGCTGTTGGCGCAGCCTCGCCTTCTCGGGGTGCGCCGGCCCGTAGCTCAGACTCAGGTGCGGGTAGGGCGACAGCCCCTCGGAGCTGCCGGACAGGGCCTGGGTCGCCGACTGCAGCGTCGCAAAAACCGGCTCGTCGCCGAAGCGCAGCACCAGGCTGCGAAAGAAATGCTCGCTGATTTCCACCCCTTGCACGCGCCAGCGTTGCGGCGGCAGACTCGCGGTCAAGCGGGGCAGCGACGCGTTGAGTTTTTCCAATGGCAGCGACAGGTCGCCCTGGATCGTGACATGGGGCGCGAAGCTGTCGCCGCCGAGCGTGACGCGCAGTTGCGCCATGGTTTGCAGCAGCTCGATTTCATGCGCTGCGGCTGGCAGCAGCCAGATGGAGTATTGGGACATCGTTTCGATCCAGGGCAATCGGGCCGGAGCCCACCGCCTATTTTGCGCCGCACCGTGACGCCTATTTTCCTACGCTGGCAAGGACATCGGCCTTGAGGAAGCGTTCCACGAACAGCATGAACAGGACCGAGGGTACCAGCAGCAGCAATGCCGTGATCGAGGCGATCTGGTAGTTTCCTTCAATCGCCGCATTCACCATGGTCAGCGGCAGGGTCATGACATTGGGCACGCCGACGAAGAAGGTTCCGGTGAACTCGTCGAGCGAAATCAGGAAAACAAAGATGGCGCTGGCCAGCAGGCCCGGCGCGGCCAGCGGCAGCGACACGGTCATAAAGGCGCGCAGCGGCGAGGCGCCCAGGTTTCGCGCCGCCTCCACCTGCTCCGGGCCGATGGCGGCAAAGGAGGCCGAGGCGATCCAGACCGCGAACACCATGCCCTGGATCGCATGCACCAGCATCACGCCCCAAATGGTTCCGGTCAGGCCGTACTCGTAGAAGATGCGGGCGATGTTCAGATGCACGGCGACTGTCGGAAAAGCCTGCGGCAGCAGGAAAAACAGCAGGAACAGGCTGCGCATGGGAAGGTTGCGCTTCGACAGCGCGTAGCCGGCCGGAATCGCCACGATCAGGCTGAAGACCACAGTCAGTACGGCAATCACGACGCTGGTCGAGAGCGCGCGCATGGCGCCCGCCTCGGGGCGGAACACTTTGGTCCAGAAGCCGAAACCCCAGCGCACCGGCAGCTTGGCCGGAAAGTACCAGGCCTCGGTCACGGTCCAGATCAGCATGTTGAGCAGCGGGCCAAAAATCGCCAGCGCCAGCAGGGCGATCAGCAGGCCGGAAAACAGCGTTCCGACGAAGCCGGGGATGCGCCAGTGCGTCAATATCATTTGGGCTGCCCGCCTTCACGAATTCCCTGGCGCAGGTAGAACCAGGCGGCGACCCCGCACATGGCAAAGGAAAAGAAGCCCAGCGCATTGGCCACGCCATAGTCGCCGTAGGAGTTGACGCGCCAGGCCATGTCCACGGTGATCAGCGTCGGCGTGCCGGCAATGATCATCATCGGCACCGACAGCACCGACAGCATGGTGACGAAGGTCAGGACCAGGCTGACCCAGACCGTGCCCTGCACCTGCGGCAGCACGATCTCGAGCAGGATGCGCAGGCGGCCCGCGCCCAGGCCCCGCGCCGATTCAATCATCGAGCGATCCATCGAGGCCATGGCGCCGCTGATCAGCAGGGCGGCAAAGGGCAGTTGCTTCCAGACGAAGGTGATCACCGCGCCGCGCCAGTCGAGCAGGCTGATCGCGCTCAAGGGTTCCAGCAGGCCCATCGACATCAGGGCGTTGTTGAGCATGCCGTTTTTGGCCAGAAAGGTGCGCATCAACTGCGCGGCGACGACAAAGGGAATGAACAGCGGCCAGCGGTAAATCCAGCGCAGCGCCGCCACCGCGCGCGGGTTTTCGCCCAGGGTCAGGTAACCGGCAACAGCGATGGCAAGAACGCCGACCAGAACGGTGGAGAGGACGGTCACCAGCGCTGTCAGCGCAATGTCGGTGCTGTAGAGCGACCAGGCCTTGGTGAAATTGCTCAGGTCCCAGGCGCCGCTTTTTTCGTTGCGAAAGGCGTAGGTGAGCGAAAACAGCAGCGGATAGACGAACAGAAACCCGACCATCAACACGGCCGGCAGCAGCAGGGCCAGCGCCGGAACGAGCGCGGTGAAGCGGCGCATTTCGACGCTGGCCTGGGCGGAGACGGTCAGCAGCCTGCAGGCGGCCTAGTTCTGCACCTTGGCCTCATACTGTTCACGCAGGTCCTTGAAATAGGGCGCGAGCGGGAACGGCCGGCCGTTCTTGGCCAGGTCAGCCGGCGTCACATCGATGAACAGGCCGTCCCAGACCTTTTGCTCCAGTTTCGGTTTGACCACATTGGCATCGATGCCGGGATACCAGTTGAAACGCTTGACGATGCCCTCGGCCTGCACTTCCGGGCTGGTCGCCAGCGTCACAAATTTCTTCGCCAGTTCAATGTTCTTGGCCTTCACCGGGATCGCGTAGTAGTAGGGCTGTCCAGGCATGCCGGGCGAGAGGATCTTGAGCTTCATGTTCGGCGGCAGGCGGCCCTCGGCTTTCCAGGTCTGGAACATGTCGACCCAGACCGGCCCCATGGCGATCTCGCCGCGGTTCAGCATGTCCAGCGTGCCGGCGTTGCCTGGGGTGAACACCACGTTCTGGTTGAAGCTCTTCAAGTCGGCAAAGGCCTTGTTCCAGCCGGCCGTCTTGCTCGGGTCGTAGGGGCCCTGCTGGATCGTTTCAGCGTTGCCACCGTAGGCATACATCCAGCCGACGATAAAGGCCACGCCTGACATGCCGCCCTTCAGCCCGTTGTAGCCGAACGCCTTCGGATTCTTGGCAACGAAGGCGCGCAGTTCGTCGTAGGACGACGGCGGATCCTTGATCAGCGCCGGGTTGTAGGCCAGCGCGGTCTGGCTTTCGAACATCGGCATGACGTAGCCGTCGACGTTGACGCCAAGCGCCAGGCGCGCCGACTGGCTGACGGCGAACTTGCCCGTAGCAATGCTGTCGCGGTACTTCAGCAACAGGCCGTCGCGCACCATTTCGCCGGTCTTCTGCTGGTTCGGCACGATCACGTCGGTGTCCCAGGCGGCGACGCCGGCGTTTCTCTGCGCCTGCAGTTTCTCCATCATCTTTTGCGAGCCGGCATCGTCAGGTCCGGTACCCACGACACTGACCTTGACGCCCGGGTTCTGTTTTTCGAACAGCGGCCCAAGGTAGTCGGTGATGTAGTCGACCATGTTCTGCGAGCCGCCGCTGATCACGTTCAGCGTGACCTGCGCCTGCGTGGCTGCCGAGAATGAACCCAACGCGATGGCGACTGACAGCGCGAGGGTTCGATGAAATGTCTTCATGCTTGACTCCTTGGTAGTGGGATGGACGAAAGACGCGAGGTCACTGGGCCACCCGGTTGCGTCGGGCCGGGTCGCGCGGGTAAACATGCAAGGCGTTGGCGGGGATGCAGACGGTGACGTTGTCGCCCAGCGTCATCGAGCCCGGGTGGTCGATCAGGAAGGCGCCGCAGGCGGTCTTGATCTCGCAGCGGTACCCGGCGCCCAGGTAACTTACCTGGCTGATCCGGCCCGGCACCCGCAATTCGTTCTCGGCCGAGGCGCCGTTCAATCTGAGGCTGGCCAGTTCGCTGCGGAAGTGCACCTGCACCTGGCCATGAAGATTCGCAGCGCAGCGCGCGCCGGCCTGCGGCAGGTTCGGGATGCTCAGGCGCGCCGCGTCGCCATCGGGCGCAGCCTCGCAGTCGATGATGTTCTCGGCCCCCATGAAGGAAGCCACATGGGGCGTTTGCGGCCGCTGATAGACGTCTTCCGGAGTGCCGGCCTGGGCAATCCGGCCCTGGTCCAGGATCACCATCTGGTCGGCCATCACCATCGCCTCCTCGCGGTCATGCGTGACCAGGATCGCGGTGACGCCGAGCTGGCGCTGGATGGAACGGATCTCATGGCGCATTTGCACGCGGACCCGTGCGTCCAGGTTCGACAGCGGCTCATCGAGCAGCAGAATTTGTGGCTCGACCGCCAGCGCCCGTCCCAGAGCGACGCGCTGGCGCTGTCCGCCCGAGAGTTCGTTCACCGAGCGCTCACCAAAGCCGTCCAAACCGAGCATATTCAGCAGGTTGCCGACACGTTGTTTGATCTCGTCGCGCGCTACCCGCCTGAGCCTAAGGCCATAGCCAATGTTCTGCGCCACGTTCATATGGGACCAGAGGGCATAGGACTGGAACACCATGGCCATGCCGCGCCGCTCCGGCGGCTCACCCGAGATGTCGCGGCCCTTGACGCTGATCGAGCCGGCGCTGGCCGGGGTGAAGCCCGACAGGGCGCGCAGCAGGGTGGTCTTGCCGCAGCCCGAGGCGCCGAGGAGCGCGACAAAGCTGCCGGGCGCAATGGCCAGGTCGATGCCCTTGAGGACCTCGTTGGCGCCATAGGCCACACGCAGTCCACGCAGGGAAATGATGGGGTCTGTCTGCATTCTTGCGATCATCAGCCCGGTCCGCGCGCAGCGTCTTGCCTGCGCCCAGTCGCTGGCGTTGGTCTTCTCCTGGGATCGGCGCTCGCCCGGCTAGGGGAATAGTGGCCGGAAGGAACGAATATGCACTAGGGGGAAACACTTAGAGCGCATTGCGTCTTTTGGTCAAGCAGGCCGATCAGCCCATGGTCGTCCAGCAGCTGCGCCCGTATAGTTCGAAGCTGCTGCGCCGGCTCGCGTGAATGCTGTCAACGGCCGGCTGTCAGCGCCGGTCCGCGCCGTCGCGGCCCATCCATCTGGAGAAATCATGAAAAGCGTTGCCATTTTCGGAGCCGGACGCATCGGCCAGATCCATGCCAGCAACATTGCTGCGTTGCCGGGGGTTGATCTCAAGTATGTCTGCGACCCGCTGGGTGACAGCGCCACGCAGCTCGCGGCGCGACTGGGCGCGCAGGTTGCCACGGTGGACGCGGTGCTGGCCGACCCGGCCATCGATGTGGTGGTGATTGCTTCCTCGACCGACACCCACAGCGAGCTGATCAACCGTTCGGCGGCTGCGCGCAAGCACATCTTCTGCGAGAAACCGGTCGATCTGTCGTTGCCGCGCGCCAGGGACTGCGCCCACGCGGTGAAGGCCGCCGGCGTGGCCTGCATGATCGGGTTCCAGCGCCGCTTCGACCCGACCTTTAACGCGGCCAAGGAGCGGCTGGCGCGAGGCGACATCGGGGAGCCGGAGATGTTGGTGATCACCAGCCGTGACCCGGGCGCGCCGCCGCCAGCCTACCTGAAGGCCTCCGGCGGGATTTTTCGCGACATGCTGATTCACGACTTCGACATCTTTCGCTGGATTCTCTGCAGCGGCGACGACGATGCCGCCGAGTCGCTCTACGCCACCGGCTCCTGCCTGGTGGATTCGCAGATCGCCAACTTGGGAGACATCGATTCCTCGGTGGTGACGATTCGCACCGCCAAGGGGCGGCTGGCGCAGATCAACACCTCGCGCCGCGCCGCCTACGGCTACGACCAGCGCTTCGAGGTGCTCGGTTCAGCGGGCATGCTGCAATGCGGCAACCACCGCCCGAGCGAAGTCATCCAGTCCGACGCCAGCGGCGTGCACAGCGACAAGCCCGAGCATTTTTTCCTGCAGCGTTACCGCGAGGCCTATCGGCTGGAGATGGCGCACTTCTTCGAATGCCTGCAGTCGGGCAAGCCGTTTCGCACCACCATTGACGATGGCGTCGCGGCGCAGGCGCTGGCCGATGCGGCCAGCGAGTCCTGGGCCTCGGGCCAGGTGATGCGCCTTTGAAGAAGACTGGGCGCCGTCGCGGGCGATGCAAAGCCTCGCTAAGGCTGACCCAGGATTTCCACCGCGTCCAGCACCAGGCGGTTGCCCCTGTGCAGGACCAGAATGTCGTTCAGGATGCGGACGATCTCCAGCTCCCTGGGTGGCAGGCCGATCCTGCAAAAAATCTCCTCCGGCAGCGATTGGTAGATGACCCCGCTTGGCAGGGGCCGGCCCATGGCCCATTTCTTTGCCTGACCCGGCGGCAGGCAACCGTTGTTCTTCTTCGCCAACCCGGGCGGGCAGCGGCCGGTGCGGCTGCGATGCCCGGCGTAATAGTCCTGAATCGCCCGGCGCTGCGCCTCGGTAAAGTACTCGCCCGGTCGGACCACCATGGCAGCCGGCACGGTTTGCGCCGCGCCCTGTTTGCCAGGGGCCTGCTGCGCCAGGGCGCTGCCAAAGCACAGGAAAAGAGAAATCAGCGTGGCGCCGAACTGGCGCGATGGGCAGGGTAGTTTGTTCATGATGGTCCAACGGGCCGGGCGGGTTCAACGTTGACTGGGTTGCGCTCCACCTGGGCAGTCGATGGTAGCCCTCCTGCATCAATTGCAACCATCGGTAACGCCCAATTCAAGAACCGGTGCGAAAGGGCGCCCCGTTCCCGGTAAAAGCGCGACCATTGGGCTTGAGCCGGATGCCTGGTGTCAAACGTGTCCAGGCAAACTCGCTCGGATCGGCAATCATCGGCCCGGGCGAACTCGCCACCAGAATCTCATGCGCGATCGGCGCGAAGTCGGCACGGAAATGGACCGAGCTCTTGTTCACCAGGATCGCCTGTTCGGTCGGCTCGATGCCGACAAAACGGTACAGCTCCTGATCGGCCAATTGGGTCTTGCGGCTCACCACCACCACGCGCACGCCGTCGATGGCAAGGCAGGCGGAAGGGCCCAGGTTCATGCGCGCGCCACGGGCAAACGGTCCCTTGCACAGGACCTTGCCGTCGGACAGAGCCTCGATGCGAAAACGCCCGCGCAGCGGCGCGTCGCCGACGATGCCGGAGCGGCCACCGAGCGCGATCTCAATCTCGCGCCCCGGGCCGGCCAGATGCGCGGCCTGCGCCGCTGCCGGGTCGGCCATCAGCCCGAGCGCTGCGCCGCGCGCCAGCCGCCCGGCCCCATGGGCCAGCAATGCGCGCAACATGCCGGTGGTGTCGGAGTCGCCGCCGGCGCCGGGATTGTCCTGGGTGTCGGCAATCACCACGGGCCGGGTCGCCTTGGCGGCCAGGGTGATTGCGCGCTTCACCGCCTCGTCGGCCGGGTACACCGGCGCGTCGAAATGGCTCTCATGCGACTCGACCAGGCGCGCTAGCTCGGCCGCCGCAGCTTCTGCCGCCGGCGCGGTGAGGCCATAAGCGAACACCACCGGCCCGCATTCGGCGAAGTCGGCCGCCGGAAAACCTGTGGCGAAAGACAGCGTCGGCAGCTGGCGCGATTCAAGTTTCGCCAGCGCCTGGTAGATTGCCTGGCAGGGTTGCAGGTCGGTCGACTGCGCCGACAGCGGAATCAGGAACGGGATGCGCCGCGATGCGCAATGCGGCCGCGCCATGCCGTTCAGGAGTTGCGTCAGTGCAAAGGCGGTTCGCGCGCCGGTTTCTGCCATGTCCACATGCGGGTAGGTGCGATACGCCAGCAGCAGGTCGGCGCAGTCCAGCATGCGCTGCGTGACGTTGGCGTGCAGGTCCAGGCTGGCCACAACAGGGACGCCCGGACCCACCAGCGCACGCACGCGGGCCAGCAACTCGCCTTCCCCATCGTCCAGATGCTCGGCCACCATGGCGCCGTGCAGATCCAGGTAGACCGCATCGGGCCGCGCCTCGCGCACCCCATTGACGATCATGGCCGCGATGCGCTCGAACGCATCCTGCGTCACATGGGCCGAGGGTTCGGCGGCGGCCCAGGCGGTCGGCAGCAGTTGATGGCGTGTCCCCTTCATCTGCTCGATGAAGCCGGCAATCGGCACATTGCGCGCCACCATCGTGTCCAGAATTTCACCGCCACGGCGCAGCCCGGGCCAACCGCCCTCGCGCTCGAAATGTTCGTAGGTCGCCTTGGACGGCGCAAAGGTGTTGGTTTCGTGCTGGAAGCCGCCGATGGCGATGCGCATCAAGAATCCTTGGTGAATGGCTTTGCGAAATCGCGCAGCATACAGGGTGGGGGGCGCCATCGACGCGTTGCGGGCGTTCGGCTCTGGGAGATACCTCGCCCCGTTCAAGTTCAGGCTGTCTGCTCGACCGCGGCCTCTGGAGGGGTGGGCTCAAGATCCAGCCCAAGCCTCGAATCGTCAAATAAGCTCTTGATCAAGCGTACCCAGCGAGTGTTTGGACGGTCCGCTCTGATCCGCTTGCATGCCTCAAGGAAGTTTGCCGGTGCTGACCCGAAGTGCCTGGCATAGGTCCCACGATTTGCATAAATGTCCATGTTCTTGAGCATGAACGTCTTGAGGGTATCTCCGCTATTACCCAAGATTGTGTGAATGAAATCATCGACGCTGGCCGCCTGCATCACGGCTTCTTCTGAAGGGTTCCAGCCACCGCTGGTAGCCAGATAAAGGCAGACATCAAGAAGCGATCGCGGCTTGACAATACGCAAGCGGGCCTGTTCAAAAGCGCCAGCTATCTCTGGATGAATGGGGCGATTAAAGAAGTTGTCGAGGACAAGTTGCTGCGGGTCGGCGCCAGGTTGCGACGACCTCTCACGCAACCTGCCGATCCAAATATCGATCATTTCTTGCGCAAGTGCTTGTCCACCTTCCACGGCATGAACGTCGTCGTGCAGCGAGGTCACAGTGTATGGGTCGAGAAACCCGATGTCCGGCAGCAGATCTCTGGCCGACTCCACCACCTGTTGTTCGGTCTTGTCGGGATGCCAAATGCTGGTCTGAAAGAACGCGCGAACGCGCGCCTGAGCGCCAGCGAACCGCGCCTCTTTAAGGTAACGGTCGATGATCAGATCTACCTTTGAGCGGTCGAAGAGCCCTGAATTCAGATAGTCGGCGACGAGCTTTTCGTAGTCGTCTGTTCCGAGAATCCCTAGCTTTTGCATCAAGAGACTCCAACGAGCATGCAGCTTGTCTTCCTCGCTCTCTTCCTGGCCCCGCTTCTTGCGCTCTTGCAACGCAAAACTGGCGGCGAATGAAGACTCAAGTGTCAGCACGAACTCCACCGAAGGACCCCTCTCTATCCCCCTGTAGTGAATGGCCGCCAGTAGCACGGATGAAGGAATCAGCCGATCGAGTACTTCGATTGGGAGCGGCAGTCGGCTAGCCAATATCCGGTTCACCGCCCGAATCACCTTTCGAATGATGCGAATGTTGGTGAGTCCGCACGCCTGTACAGCAGGTTGAATCCGCTGAGAGAGCTCGGAAGGAGAAAGCCGGATTGCAATGTCGAAAGCCTCCGCCACGCTCGTCTCGAGGCGCAGCTCCTGATCAATTACCTTCTCCCTAAACTTCTCCCATTCGCCTTTGTCCGATAGTTGGTCTATGTTGAGGATCAAGAGGATCCTGCACTCATAGGTCTGGGTAAAGTCGTCGATAAAACCAAGCACCTCATCGATTGCGAGCTTCGCGTGCTTGCGTTCAATATCGTCCAAGACGATGAACTTTTTTCGGACAAGCGCGGGCACCGCGAGTAGCGCCCACTCATCAATGGCCGAGACACCTGAGAAGAACGATTTTGCCAACTGTTTGGCGCCCCTGATGGCGGCGATCGCCGCGTCCATCCTCGGCCCCTTCATTTCACCAAGCGGCATTGCGCTTTGAGCGAGTCTCAGTTTGAGGTCGACGATCGTAGCGACGCCGAA
>JBCKPH010000034.1:0-24252 GCA_038901755.1 Burkholderiaceae bacterium
GCCGAGGGCGCCGACGGCTCGTCGTTAACCCGCACCCTGCCGATGGAGGCGATTGTCTCGGGCGAGGTGCTGCTTGCCTATGCGCAAAACGGTGAAATGCTGCGACCCGAGAACGGCTACCCCTTGCGTTTGGTGGCGCCGGGGATTCAGGGCGTGAGTTGGGTCAAGTACCTGCGCCGGATCGAAGTCGGGGACCAGCCGTTCGGAACCAAGGACGAGACCGTGCACTACATCGACCTGATGCCCGACGGGCTGCACCGGCAGTACACCAGCATCCAGGAATGCAAGAGCGTGGTGACCGCGCCTTCAGGGGGACAGGTCCTGCTGGACCGCGGCTTCTACAACGTGAGCGGACTGGCCTGGTCCGGGCGCGGCAAGATCAAGCGAGTCGACGTCTCGGTGGACGGTGGGCGCAATTGGCGCAGCGCGCGCCTGGAAACGCCGGTTCTCAGCAAGTGCCTGACCCGGTTCAGCATCGACTGGGTTTGGGACGGCAAGCCGGCCATCATCCAAAGCCGCGCCATCGACGAAACCGGCCATGTTCAACCAAGCTACAAACAGCTGCGCGCCGTGCGTGGCACGCGTTCGATTTACCACAATAACGCGGTGCAGTCCTGGCTGGTGCAGGAAAACGGCGAGGTCAGGAATGTTCAGTTGTCTTAGGTCATCGATCGCCCTGTTGATCGCGGTCGCGACGGGCACGGCCCTGGCCCAGGCTGGCGGCGCGAGTTTTCCGGGGATCGGGCGTGCTGCCACGGCGGCCGAGGTGCGGGCCTGGGACATCGACGTGCGTCCCGATTTCAAGGGCCTGCCGCCTGGATCGGGCAGCGTGAAGAAAGGTCAGGACGTCTGGGAGGCCAAGTGCGCCTCTTGTCACGGGGTGTTTGGTGAATCGAATCAGGTCTTCAACCCGCTGGTCGGTGGGACCACGGTGGAAGACCTGAAAACGGGACGGGTCGCGCGCTTGACCGATCCGTCCTACCCGGGACGCACGACTTTGATGAAACTCTCCAGCCTTTCGGTCCTGTGGGACTACATCAACCGCGCCATGCCCTGGACCCAGCCCAAATCGCTGAGCGTGGAAGAGGTTTACGCCGTCAGCGCGTTCATGCTCCATCTGGGCGGCATCGTGCCCGAAGATTTCACCCTGTCAGACGGCAATGTGCGCGAGGTGCAGGCGCGGCTACCCAATCGCAACGGGATGAGCACGGCGCACGCTTTGTGGCCAGGCGCTACCCTTGGGGGAAACCAAAAACCGGACGTGAGCGGATCGGCCTGCATGAAGGATTGCGTAGCGGAGCCCAAGCTGGCTTCCCTGCTGCCGGTATTTGCCCGAAACGCCCATGGCAATCTGGCCGAACAAAACCGGATCGTGGGTCCGCAGCGTGGCGCTGACACGACCCGGCCCGAGGCCACTGTCGCGGCGAATTCCGCGGTGACGGTGGCGACAGGCGCTGCGGCCCCTGTCCTGGCGCCGAAGGCTCCGGTCAAGGCTGCGGCCGATGGCGTGGACGGCAAGGCGGCGCGGGCGTTAACGCAGAAGTTTGCCTGCACCGCCTGCCACGCTGCCGAGCGCAAATTGATTGGACCGAGTTGGACCGACATCGCAAAGAGACATCCCGGCAAGGGGGATTACCTAGCTGGCAAAATCAAGGCTGGAAGTTCCGGCGCATGGGGCCCGATTCCCATGCCCGCCCAGTCCCTAAGCGACGGGGATACGTGGGCGATAGCGGCCTGGCTGGCTGCGGGCGCCGGCCCGTGACAAATCTCGATGCAGGGATTTCCCCAATGCGGGGAGGGGTTGTATTCATTAGTATCGGCTTATTCATAGGAGAATCTTCATGTTGACTCGTCGCGAAACAATCAGGCGCAGCGCCGTGGTGGCCGGCATGCTGGCTTCCAGTGGGCTGTTTCCGCAGTCCGCCCATGCCTACAACGCCGCTGCCTTTAGCGGGAAATCGGTACAGGATGTGGTCAAAGCCTTTGGCGCCAGCGCGCCGGTGGAAAGCAAGGATGTCGTCATCACCGGACCCGACATCGCTGAAAACGGCGCCGTCGTTCCCATGGGTGTTTCCTCCACCTTGGCAGGCGTCAAGCACCTGCTCATTCTTGTCGAGAAGAACCCGAACGCCCTGGTCGCTATGTTCAATGTCAGCGAGGGTACCGAAGCCAACTTCCTGACCCGCGCCAAGATGGGCCAGTCCTCCGATGTCTACGCCGTGGCGATCACTAACGACGGCAGGGCCCTGTTCTCGAAGAAAGAGATCAAGGTTACGTTGGGCGGTTGCGGCGGCTGAGGCCAGTCCCTGACAAGACCGAACAGCCACTCACACTTCCACAGGAGAATCAATCATGGCAGACCCGATGCGCATTCGCGCTCAAGCATCCGGCGGCAACGCCACCGTACGCGTCTTGATGGCGCACGAAATGGAAACCGGCCAACGCAGGGACGCGGCCGGCAAGATTATTCCGGCCTGGCACATCACCGACGTCACGGCCAGCCACAACGGCAAACAGGTGTTCAGCGCCGAGTGGGGCCCGGCAGTGGCGAAGAATCCGTTTCTGCAGTTCATCGTGAAGGGCGCCAAGGCCGGGGACAAGATCAGCGTCACCTGGAAAGATAACAAGGGCGAGACCCGCACCGACGAGGCCGTTGTTACCTGATCAAAGTGGTGTGGCAGCGCAACTGCTGCCCAAGCTACCGCGCGCCGCGGCGCAACAACCCGAAGAGGTGAATATGAGGATGACAAGAAAATTGGCGGTCGTGGTGATGGCCGCCGCGGCGGCGGCATTGGCAGGCAGCGCCTGGGCTCAGAAGTCGACGGAGCAGGCAATTCAAGAGTACCGCGCCATGGTCGCGGACGGCAATCCTGCCGATCTGTTCGAAGCCAGGGGCGAAGGCCTCTGGAAGCAAAAGCGTGGCCCCAAGAACGCATCGCTCGAACAATGCGATCTGGGCAAGGGCCCCGGCGTGCTAAAAGGTGTTTTTGTCGAGTTGCCGCGCTACTTTGCCGATACCAAGAAGGTGCAGGACCTGGAGTCGCGCCTGCTGACCTGCATGGAGACCCTGCAAGGCCTCAACGCGGCCGAGATTGCCAAGACGCCGTTTGGCAGGGGTGAGCAGAACAACGTGACGGCGCTGGCCACCTATGTTTCGGCCGAGTCCAAGGGTATGAAGTTCAACCTGCCCCAGGCCCACCAGGAAGAAAAGACCTTCTACGAGGTCGGCAAGCGGCTCTTTTTCCAACGCGCGGGAACCCACGACTTCTCATGCGCCACCTGCCACGCGCAAGAAAATACCCGTATCCGCCTGCAGGAGTTGCCCGTGATGACCCGCAACCCCGGCGACGGCGTCGGGTTCGCCGCCTGGCCGGCCTACCGTATCACCCCCGGACAGATGTGGACCATGCAATTCCGCCTCAACGACTGCTATCGCCAGATGCGCTTTCCCTACCCCGGGTTCGCCAGCGACGCCACCGTCGCGCTCGGTGTTTACCTCGGCGTCACCAGCAAAGGGTCGGTGTCCATTGCGCCAGCCCTCAAGCGTTAAGCAAGCGGAGAAACTTCATGAAAATACATTTCAAGATCACGCTTTCCGTGCTGGCCGCTGCAGCCCTGGTAGTCGGCTGTGCAACCGGTCCGAGCTCGGCCGATCTGGACAAACTGACCGCCAGCATCGTCAAGGCGTCCTTCCGTGACGAGGGCATCGCCACGGTGTCCCGCCTCGATATCGATGAGACCAACCGCGCCTGTAGCGCGGCGGATGTGGCGGGCAAGCCGCTGGACGAAAAGACTGCCAAGGCGATCGAGGCAGTCAACCTCAGGACCGTGAAATGGCCAGCCAGCGGCAAGTTCCTCGGCGACTGGAAAGAGGGGGAGAAAATCGCGCAAAGCGGCCGCGGCCTCACCTGGACGGACAGCGCGACAACCCCCAGCGGCGGCAACTGCTACAACTGCCACGGGATCGACAAAAAAGAACTTTCCTTCGGCACCCTCGGGCCGAGCCTGTACAACTACGGCAAGTTGCGCGGCGTCACCGACCCCAACAGCGCAGCGGCCAAGCCGATTGTGGAATACACCTGGGGCAAGCTCTGGAACAGCAAGGCCTACAGCGCCTGCTCCAACATGCCGCGCGCCGGCCATGCGGGCATCCTGAACGAGGCTCAGATCAGGGATGTGATGGCGCTGCTGCTGGACCCCAAGTCACCGGTTAACGAGTGAGCGTCCTGCGACCGCTTTCCTGAGGTCCAGCCAGGAACAGTGCGCGGAAGACCCGGTGCAGCCGGGTCTTTCATTTTCAAGCCCTTCCATCCCTGCGAGTTCATGAACCTGACTACGCGCGAGTTCCTGCAGGTTCTTGCTGCTGCGGCCGTGGGCGGCATGGCCTTGTCCCGCTACGAAGACGCCGAAGCCGCAAGCGCGACCCGGGGTCTGTACGACCTGCCGAAGTTTGGCAACCTGTCCTTCCTGCACATGACGGACTGCCATGCCCAGCTCAAGCCGATCCATTTTCGCGAGCCCAACGTCAATCTTGGCGTCGGCGCCATGAATGGCAGGCCGCCGCATCTGGTCGGTGAACAGATGCTCAAGGCCGCTGGCGTTCCAGCCGGCACTGTGCTGGCGCACGCCTTCACTCACCTTGACTTTGACCGCGCGGCGCGGCGTTACGGCAAGCTTGGTGGCTTCGCCCATCTGGCGACGCTGGTCAAGCGGCTGAAGGCGAGCCGGCCCGGGGCCCTGCTGCTTGACGGCGGCGACACCTGGCAGGGCTCGGCGACCGCGCTCTGGACCAAGGGGCAAGACATGGTCGAGGCGGCGAAGCTGCTGGGCGTGGACGTGATGACCGGTCATTGGGAGTTCACGCTTGGCATGGAGCGGGTGAAGCAAATCATCGACAGGGAGTTCGCCGGCAAGGTGGAGTTTCTCGCGCAGAACATCAAGACCAGCGATTTTGGCGACCCGGTTTTCAAGCCCTACCTGCTGCGCGAAATCAACCAGGTTCCCTGCGCCATCATTGGTCAGGCCTTTCCCTACACGCCGATCGCCAACCCGCGCTACTTTGTGGCCGACTGGACCTTTGGCATCCAGGAAGAGAACATGCAGAAGGTGGTGGACGAAGTGCGCGCCAAGGGGGCGCAACTGGTGCTGCTGCTGAGCCACAACGGCGTCGACGTGGACCTGAAAATGGCCAGTCGCGTCACGGGCATTGACGCCATCATGGGCGGACACACCCACGATGGCATGCCGCTGGCGAGCATCGTGTCGAACCGGGGCGGCAAGACCATCGTCACCAATTCGGGCTCGAACGGCAAGTTTCTCGGGGTGCTGGACGTCGAAGTCAAGGAGCGCAGAGTGTCCGACTTCAGGTACCGGCTGCTGCCGGTGTTTGCCAACATGTTGCCGGCTGATCCGGAGATGGAGGCGCTGATCACGAAGGTTCGCGCTCCCTTTGAGAAGCAACTGTCGGAAACTCTTGCGGTGACCGAAGGCACGCTGTACCGGCGCGGCAATTTCAACGGCACCGGGGATCAGCTGCTGCTTGACGCGCTGATGGAAGTGCGTGGCGCCGAGATCGCCTTTTCTCCCGGGTTCCGCTGGGGCACTTCGCTGCTGGCGGGCCAGGCGATCAGCCGGGAGTGGCTGATGGACATGACCGCCACCACCTATTCCTACACCAGCTTGACCGACATGAGCGGCGCCACGCTCAAGACCGTGCTGGAGGATGTCTGCGACAACCTGTTCAATCCGGACCCCTACTACCAGCAGGGCGGTGACATGGTACGGGTCGGTGGCCTGCAATACAGTTGCCGGCCGACGGCGCCAATGGGACAGCGCATTGACAACATGCGGCTGGGCGGCAAACCGATTGACGCCGACCGCATCTACAAGGTTGCTGGCTGGGCCCCGGTCAGCGAAGAGGCACGAGATGCCGGCGCGCCGCCGGTCTGGGAACTGGTCGAGACCTGGCTCAAATCGAAGCGCCGCGTGTCAAGGCGAAAACTCAATACGCCGACGCTGGTGGGCGTGGCGGGAAACGCCGGCGCGGCACCCTGAACTGCAGCGCGGCCCGTGCTGCGAAGCGGCGGCGCGTGCGCAGGCCTCAGGTATGCTCCCCGCATGCCGATACGGGTGCGACTACCAGTTCTTTCCATCGATGTTTCCTGATGACCCGAGTATTCAATTTCAGCGCCGGACCGGCCGTTCTGCCCGAACCGGTGCTGCAACAGGCCGCGCAGGAGATGCTGGACTGGCGCGGCAGCGGCATGTCGGTGATGGAAATGAGCCATCGGGGCAAGGAGTTCATGGTAATCCACGCGCAAGCTCAGGCCGATCTGCGCGAGCTGCTGGCGCTGCCGATGAACTACAAGCTGTTGTTCATGCAGGGCGGGGCCATCGCCTAAAACGCCATCATCCCGATGAACCTGCTGCGCGGCAAGAGCAGCGCCTGCTACGTCAACACCGGCGAGTGGTCCAAGCGCTCGATCGCCGAGGCGGGGCGTTACTGCACGGCCCTGCTTGCGGCCAGCGCCGAGGCCAGTCACCTCACGCGGGTGCCACCGCAGCAGGAGTGGCGGCTCGATGCCAATGCAGCCTACCTGCATATCTGCTCGAACGAGACCATCGGCGGGGTCGAGTACCACTGGACGCCCGACACGGGCGAGCTGCCGCTGGTCGCCGACATGTCGTCCAACATTTTGTCGCGACCGATCGACGTGCAGCGCTACGGCGTGATCTATGCCGGCGCGCAAAAGAACATGGAGGCGGTGGGCCTGACCGTCGTCATCGTGCGCGAGGATCTGCTGGACCGGGCCCTGCCGATCACGCCCTCGGCCTTTAGCTTCCGCCAGCAGGCCGAACACGATTCGATGCTGAATACGCCACCAACCTATGCCATCTACATCGCGGGTCTGGTCTTTCAATGGATCAAAACCTTGGGTGGACTGTCGGCAATGGCGGCCCGGAATCGCGCCAAGGCCGAACTGCTTTACGATTACATTGACGCCAGCGGCTTCTATTGCAATTCGGTGGCGGTCCCGGACCGCTCGCTCATGAACGTTCCGTTCCAGCTTGGAAGTCCGGCCTTGGACCAGGCGTTCCTGCAGGGCGCTGCCGAGCGCGGATTGGTGCAGCTCAAGGGGCTCAGGCTGGTCGGCAGCATGCGCGCGTCGATCTACAACGCGATGCCGCTGCAAGGCGTCATGGCGCTGATTGGCTACATGAAAGAGTTTGCGGCGCAACATGGTTGAAGAGGCCGATCCCAGAGACAAGGAACCCGTCATGAGTCAAGCCAAAAGCCACCCGTTTTCATCCACCCTGAAGCCGTTCAATGCCGGGGCCAGGCGGCGCGGATCGTTCTATTCGCTGCCCGAGCTGGCGCGGACCTATCCCGGTGTCAGCCGCTTGCCGGTGTCGCTGCGCATCGTGCTCGAGTCGGTGCTGCGCAACTGCGACGGCCGCAAGGTGACCGCCGAGCATGTGCGGCAGCTGGCGAACTGGCAGGCCAAGGCGCCGCGCAGCGCGGAAATTCCCTTTGTCGTGGCGCGCGTCGTGCTGCAGGATCTGACCGGCGTGCCCTTGCTGGTCGACCTGGCGGCGATGCGCAATGTCGCTGAGCGTCTGGGCAAGGATCCGGGCCGAATCGAACCCCTGGTGCCGGTCGATCTGGTGGTCGACCATTCAATCATGGTTGATGACTTCGGCCGCCGCGAGTCGCTCGATCTCAACATGAAACTGGAGTTTCAGCGCAATCGCGAGCGCTATGAATTCATGAAATGGGGCATGCAGGCGTTCCAGACCTTCGGTGTCGTGCCGCCCGGATTCGGTATCGTGCACCAAGTGAATCTTGAGTACCTGGCGCGCGGTGTGCACCGCAGCGCCGCGAACGTCTATTACCCCGACACGCTGGTCGGCACCGACAGCCACACCACCATGATCAACGGCATTGGCGTGGTCGGCTGGGGCGTCGGCGGCATCGAAGCCGAGTCGGCGATGCTCGGGCAGCCGGTCTACCTGCTGACGCCCGATGTGGTCGGGTTCGAGTTCAGCGGGAGCATGCGCGAGGGCGTCACCGCGACTGACCTGGTGCTGACGGTGACGGAAATGCTGCGGCGCGAGAAGGTGGTTGGAAAGTTTGTCGAGTTTTTCGGTGAAGGCACCCGCACCCTGGCTCTGCCGGACCGGGCGACGATTGCCAACATGGCGCCGGAGTATGGCGCCACCATGGGCTTTTTCCCGGTCGACGAAAAGACCATCGAGTACCTGCAGGGCACGGGCCGAACCAGCGCGGAACTGGCCGCGTTCGAAGCTTACTTCAGGGCCCAGGGGTTGTTCGGTGTTCCGGTGCCGGGTGAGATTGACTACTCGCAGCTGGTCAAGCTCGACCTGGGTACGGTGGCGCCGAGTCTATCCGGACCGAAGCGGCCGCAGGACCGCATCGAACTGGGCCAGGTCAAGGCGACCTTCACCCGCCTGTTCTCCGCGCCGTCCGCCGACAACGGGTTCAACCAGAAGGCTGACAGGCTGCACAAGGTATCCAAGACCAGTGATGGCGCCGACCTGCATCACGGCGACGTGCTGATCGCGGCCATCACCTCCTGCACCAATACCTCGAACCCGAGCGTCATGCTGGCGGCCGGCCTGCTGGCGAAAAAGGCGGTGGCGGCGGGCCTGAAAATCAACCCGCGGGTCAAGACCTCGCTGGCGCCGGGCTCACGCATGGTGACCGAGTACCTGAGCAAGTCAGGCCTGCTGCCCTACCTGGAGCAGCTCGGATTCAGTGTTGCCGCCTATGGCTGCACCACCTGCATTGGCAACTCTGGCGACCTGAGACCGGCACTGAACGAAGCCATCAATCGCGACGATCTGGTGTGCGCCGCGGTGCTCTCGGGCAACCGCAATTTCGAAGCGCGCATCCACCCGAACCTGAAGGCGAACTTTCTCGCTTCGCCACCGCTGGTGGTGGCCTATGCCATCGCCGGCAACGTGCTGCGCGACCTGATGACCGAGCCGCTCGGGCAAGGCAAGGGCGGACGGGACGTCTACCTGGGCGACATCTGGCCCTCTGGCGAGGAGGTGAACAGTCTGATGAAGTATGCGATGGATGGACCGGCGTTTCGCAGGAACTACGCGCGGGTCAAGTCAGCGCCGGGCGAGCTGTGGGAGAAGGTGCCGGGTGCCACCGGCGCGGTTTACCCGTGGCCGGCCAGCACCTACATCGCCGAGCCACCCTACTTCAAGGATTTCAGCCTGTTGCCCGAGGCGCGGGGTAACGGCTCGACGGCGTCAATCCTGGGCATGCGTGTCATGGCCCTGTTTGGCGACTCGATCACCACCGACCATATTTCGCCGGCCGGGTCTTTTCGCGAAAGCACGCCTGCCGGCATCTATCTGAACTCGCGTGGCGTGCAAAAGGCCGACTTCAATTCCTATGGTTCGCGGCGCGGACACCACGAGGTCATGATGCGCGGCACCTTCGCCAACGTGCGCATCAAGAACCTGATGCTGCCGGCGCTGGCCGACGGCAGCCGCGAGGAGGGCGGGTTCACGCGCTATCAGCTCGGTGCCGACGCGGGCGCGAAGCTGCCGATCTATGACGCGGCGATGAAGTACCTGCAGGCGGGCGTGCCGACCATCATTTTTGCCGGTGAAGAGTACGGCACGGGCTCCAGCCGCGATTGGGCCGCCAAGGGGACCCAACTGCTGGGCGTCAAGGTGGTGGTCGCGCGCAGCTTTGAGCGCATCCATCGTGCCAACCTGGTTGGCATGGGTGTGTTGCCACTGCAGTTCAAGGCCGGCGAATCCTGGCAGTCGCTCGGGCTGACCGGCGAAGAAACCGTGGACCTGCTGCTCGACGGGGCGCTGCAACCGCAGGGCAAGGCGGTGTTGCGAATTGACTTTGGCGGCGCCGCGCCGCGCCTGGTTGAGCTGGTGCTGCGGATCGACACGCCGATCGAAATCGACTATTTCCGGCACGGCGGAATCCTGCCCTTTGTATTGCGCCAGCTGCTGAGCGACTGACGGTCTGGCCCGCGCAGCCGTTGGTGCAAGGGTAATCCCTAGGCCCAAACTTGCGTCCGGAGGGGCTTGGCCGACCGATTTGTAAGCGGACGGTAAGTGATATGGGAAGAATGCAGGCATCCTCTTCCCCGCAATGTTGCTCCTCGTCACCGCCGTCAAACTTATCGCCGAAATTGCCGGCATGGCGCTGCTTGGCCAATGGATTGTCGGGCTGTTGGCCGGTGCGAAGAAGGAACAGAACATCTTCTATCAGTTGCTGGCCATCCTCGGGCGACCGTTCGTGAAGGTTGCCAGCTGGGTCACGCCAAAGTTTGTGCTGGAGCGGCATCTGCCGCTGGTCGCCTTCCTGTTGCTGCTGATGGTCTGGTTTGCCGCGGTGCTGCTGAAGATTCAGCTCTGCATCCAGATCGGGGTGGCGCAATGCAAGTAGGCGAACTACTCAATTATTGGGGACTGAAGGTCCAGGCCATCCTGCTGCTGCTGATCGGGCAGCGTCGGCCGGCAGGTCAGAGGTTTCAGCAGATGCTGGCACTGCGGCCGAACGATCGTTACGCCCTGGCAAGCCTGGCCCATGTGCAGGCGCAGCTTGGTGACAAACATGCTGCCGTCGAGGCCCTGGGGCGACTGAGCGCGGCCTGGCCGCAGAACGCCGCGGCCTGGTTCAATCTTGGCTACCTGCTGGAAGACATGGGCCGGCACGATGCCGCCGAGGCAGCGTTTCGTCGCGCCCTGGGCGTCGATCCCAAGATGGATCGCGCCTGGTACGGCCTGGCTCTGATCCTGATTCATGAGCGTCGCTTTGACGAAGCGGTGCAGGCGCTGAAGAAAAATACCGAACTGCAACCCATGAGCCCATACGGCTGGTACCAGCTGGCGCGGGTTCATGTGGACCGGCAAGAACCCGACGAGGCGGCGAAGATCATTCGCCATCTGAAGGAGTTCGAGCCCAAAGTGGCAGCTCAATTGGAGCGGGAAACCAGCCTGAAAACGGCGCGGGTGACCTGAGGCAATGGAGCTGGCATATGAGCGTCGTTGGGGGACGACCGAATAGGGTGCGATCTGGTCTGCAGGCCAGGGTCTTGAAGCCCTGGTGATCGCAATGGGCCCGCAAGGGCGTTGTTCAACGAGGTAGTAAATATGGAAATGACCGAGAGCCATCGCCAGTACTGGCGAAAGAACCTGAATATCACGGCCATCCTGATGGCGATCTGGTTCCTGGTGACGTTTGGCGTGGGCTTTTTCGCCCGCGACCTGAACTTCAATTTCTTCGGCTGGCCGTTCAGCTTCTGGGTCGGAGGACAGGGCGCCCTGATTGTCTACTGCGTGATCATCTGGTACTACGCCAGGTACATGAACAAACTCGACATCGAGCACGGTGTCGAAGAAAGCGAGGATTGAACCATGGCTGGAATGTTTGAAACTGAAAAGGGCTTGAGCAACCGTGCCGCGGGCCTGGCGTTCAAGAGCAATCTGAACAAGGTCTACACCTGGTACACGGGTGGATTCCTCGCCTTTGTGCTCGTGCTTGGCATCGCGGAGCAGATGGGATTGCCCAAGCAAGCCATCGGCATTACCTTCCTGCTCGCTACCATCGGCCTGTACGCGGGGATCGGCATCGCAAGCCGCACCAGCGACGCCGCCGAGTACTACGTGGCGGGTCGCCGTGTTCCGGCGGTTTACAACGGCATGGCGACTGGGGCCGACTGGATGTCAGCGGCGTCCTTTATCGGCATGGCCGGGACCCTGTACCTGACCGGCTACAGCGGTCTGGCCTTCATCATGGGCTGGACCGGCGGTTACGTTCTGGTGGCGCTGTTCCTGGCGCCGTACATGCGCAAGTTCGGCCAGTTCACGGTGCCGGACTTTCTGGGTGAACGCTACGGCGGCAATGTGGCTCGCTTTATCGGCATTGGCGCGGCCATCCTGTGTTCCTTCACTTACGTGGTAGCGCAGATTTACGGTGTCGGTCTGATCACCTCGCGTTTGACCGGTGTCGCGTTCGAGCTCGGGATTTTCCTGGGCCTCGGCGGTATCCTGGTCTGCTCCTTCCTCGGCGGAATGCGGGCCGTAACCTGGACCCAGGTGGCGCAGTACATCATCCTGATCGTGGCCTACATGATCCCGGTGGTATGGCTGTCGGTCAAGCAGACTGGCGTGCCGATTCCGCAGGCGATCTATGGCATGCAGCTCGACAAGGTCGCCAAGCGTGGGGAAGAACTGCGCAAGGACCCGAAGGAGCTTGAGGTGATTGCCATCTTCAAGGCCCGTTCCGACGAGCTCGCAGCCAAGCTAAAGGACGTTCCGACTGCTTTGGTTGCCGACAAGGCGGCAGCCGCGAAGAAAGTGGCCGACCTGAAGGCGAGCAACGGTGCTGCTGCTGATGTGACCGCAGCTGAGAGGGCGCTGGCTGCAGTACCCAAGGACGACGCGACGGCGAAGGCGGACTGGACCCGAGCCAAGGCCGGGAACGACGCGCGCGCCAGGCCGCTCGCCGGCATGCCCAACCATGCGCAGATCTATGCCGGAAACCCTGACGGCACGGACGCTGAGAAGAAGGCGTTTGATGTTTCGCGACGCAACTTCCTGGCGTTGATCTTCTGCCTGATGGTGGGAACCGCTGCACTGCCGCACATCCTGATGCGCTATTACACGACGCCCAGTGTGAAGCAGGCGCGCGAGTCGGTGACCTGGTCGCTGTTCTTCATCTTCCTGCTTTATTTCACGGCGCCGGCGCTGGCCGTGCTGGTGAAGTACGAGGTGTTCAACGTTCTTGTTGGGACGCCGTTTGATCAGCTTCCAGCCTGGATCGCCAACTGGCAGAAGGTCGATGCGTCGCTGCTCTCGGTGGTGGACGTCAACAAGGACGGCATCTTCCAGCTCGGGGAGATGAGGATTGGCGGTGACATCATTGTGCTGGCGACGCCGGAAATCGGTGGCCTGCCCTATGTCATCTCGGGCCTGGTGGCGGCCGGCGGCCTGGCTGCCGCGCTGTCCACCGCGGACGGCCTGCTGCTGACGATCGCCAACGCGCTGAGCCACGACCTGTACTACAAGATGATTGACCCGAACGCCTCGACGGCACGGCGTGTCTCGATTTCCAAGGCGCTGCTGTTGGTGGTGGCCCTGGCCGCTGCCTACGTGGCGGCGCAGAAACCGGCCGACATCCTGTTCCTGGTCTCTGCCGCGTTCTCCTTTGCCGCGGCTTCCTTCTTCCCGGCGCTGGTGCTTGGCATCTTCTGGAAGCGGGCGACCGGCATTGCAGCCTCGTTGGGTATGCTGGCCGGATTGGGCACGACCTTCTACTACATGGCGACGACACAGCCCTGGATGCGCAGCGTCTTTGGCGTGACATCGCCGATCGAGCTGTGGTGGGATATCCAGCCGATCTCTGCCGGGCTGTTTGGCGTTCCGATGGGGTTTGCCGTGATTATCCTGGTCAGCCTGGTGACCCCGGCGCCGAGCCAGAAGGTCCAGGAGCTGATCGACCATGTGCGTTACCCCCACCTTAGGGGCGACATCGACACGCAGGCGACCTGAGCCCGTCAGGTGATCTGACCCGTCTGCGGGTCGGATTTCAAGCCCGGCAACGCAAGTTGCCGGGCTTTTTCTTGTGCGCCGGATCGGACACCGCAAGCCGGTACGGCTCGCAAATCGAAACTTCAATAACGGCCCGGCAGCAAGTCCACCTCCCCGGCCACCCTGGAAATTCCCTCCCAGTTCGCCAGTCCCCGGCTTTTCAGCAGGGGCCAGAGTTTGAGCAGGAGTTCGGTCGTCGCCAGCGTGTCGGCAGCGGCCTGATGGCGCGCATCGCAGCGAACGTCAAGACGTTTCATCCAGTCATCCAGCGACAACCGGCGTGCCTGCTTGCACAACACGGCAGCGACATGCTCGAGATCGATCCAGGGATTGGCGAGCTGGTAGCCAAGCGTCGAGCGCATATGGCGGTCAATCAGTGTCTTGTCAAATGAGCTGTGAAAGGCAATCAAGGGCGAGCGCGCCACATAGCGGGCCAGCGCCGACAGCGCCTGCTCGGGCGCCAAGCCGCTGGCCTGCGCGCCCAGGCCGATGCCATGGATAAGGATGTTCGCGCGTACAGCAGGCACCGGTGCCTCGGCAGGCTGGCGCAGCACCACCTCAAAGCTGTCAGAGATTGGGATGACCGGCGCGCGCGAGCTCGGTACAACATGCAGCCCAAGCGCCGCGAGCGACAGCAGCCGATCCCGACCGGGGTCAAGACCGCTGGCCTCCACATCCAGTACAACCCAGCGCTGTGGGTCGATACTAAAGTGCTGACGCGGCGGGAACAGCCTGTGCCAGAGTCCCATGCGATTTCATCCGAGCGTTTGATGCCCTCACAGGCCGTAGTCCATTTGCACCCGTTGCTGCAGTTCGCGCGCGATGCGCAGTGATTCCTTCAGCAGCCGGCGGTCGATGTCGTTCAGCAGTTCCGGCTCTACCGCGTTGGGCAGGCGTTCGAGCGCTGGCGGGCGGGCGTCGGGTTCGAGCTGGGCCTGCAGGCGCAACATCTGCAGGTACTCAAAGGCATAGCACCAGGCCTGGACCTGGCGCGGATCGTCGCCGCGAGAGCGCGCGACCGCCTCAAAGCGCCTGCGAGTGTTGGTTTCGGTGCTGCCAAGGGCAAGGCTTTGCAGGCGCGCGGCGTCAACAAAAATGGCCGTGCCGTGCAACTTCAGATCGACCAACCGCCGGCCCTCGACGTTCTGCGTTTCAATGCCACCCAACCAGGTCAGCGGAACCTGCCGCTGCAACAACTCAGCCGCGAGCATTTTCTGGAACCTGGGCAGCGGCTGGGCGCGGCTGGCTATGTGTTGTTGCAGGGTCTCGCCCCATTCGACACGACCGGCCAGGGGCCGCAGGTCAAAGAAGATGCTGGCCTTGAGCAGGTCCTCAGGCGAACCCTGCTCGATCCAGCGCGAAAAGCGTTGCCGCCACTCCTCAAGGGTCAGGCAGCAGGCCGGGTTGCTGGCCATGATGTTGCCTTTGCATAGCGGGTAGCCGCAGCGGTCCAGGGCATGGCAGACTTGGTCCGCAAAGGCGAGCCAGCTCGGTCGATCCTGTTCCGCTTGAACGCTGTGAAAGACCAGCCCATTGTCCTGATCGGTCGCGATCGTTTGCTCGGAGCGACCTTCGGAGCCGAAACTCAGCCAGCACATCGCGTTCATGTCGATGCCCCGTTCCTCGGCGATGATCTGCAGCAGTCGTTGCGTCAGCAGGTCATTCAGGTGGCTGATCAGCTCGGTCAGTGACTTCGCCTGCATGCCCTGGCTCACCAGCGAACGCGCCAGGTTCCTGATCGATGCGGCAGCCTCGATCAATTCGGCGACCGAACCGGCTTTGCGCAGACTTGAACTGACGCGTTTGAGCGACAGCCTTTGCATGGCAAACAGATCACGCTCCGAGACAATGCCGACCAGTCGCCCTGCCTCGAGCAGCGGCACATGGGTGCAGCCATGGCGCGACATCAGCAATGCCGCATCCTCGACGTGATGCTCGACGGTCAAGGTGTGAACGTTGCGGGTCATGACGCCGGCGATCGCCTGGTTCAGCGGCGTTTCAGCCAGGGCCACCCGGTCGAGGGCGTCCTGGCGCGTGAAGATGCCGAGCAGCCGTTGCTGCGCGTCAACCACCAGCATCGATCCGATGCGCCGCTCCGACATGATCTGCAGAACCTCCTTGATGGACGTCTGCGAGGAGCAGGTGACGGGTGGTCCGCACCGAATTTCTCCTAGCGGGCGTTCCAACGACTGTTCCTGCAGGGCCTGCGACGCTTGGGAAGACTGCAACGCGCGACGCGACAGTTCCAGCAGATGCATGGTCTGGCCGGCCAGGAAATCAGCCAGGGGAGGACTGTGGCGCGCCACTTCCTCCAGCGTTTCGAGCGGAATCTGCAGGCAAAACAGGTCGCTGGCCGCCTGGTAGGTGGAGCTGGTGGCGCGCCGTCCGAGCACGGCGGCCAGCGGAAAAAAGTCGCCCGCTTCGAAGTGGCGACCCGATGTGTCCAGCGCTGCCTCGCCCCGGCGCGCGCTGACCTCGCCCTGTCGAATCAGATTCAGGTGCCTGGGTACCCCGTTCTGGGGAGCACAAACGGTCTCTCCGGGCGCGTAGTAGACCTCGCTCGCCGAGCGCAGCAGTTGCTCAAGGTGCCCGTTATCCATGGCATCAAATGGCGGATGCCGCTTGAACTGTTGCGACAACAGTCGCAGCAGGTTGGGTGAAGGAGAAAGCGAAGGCTGTTCCACGGCAATGGCACGACTGCGCTTCACTCTACGCGAAATCAGCGACGCCCGATTGACCGGGATCAAGTCGCCGGTCGCGCCGAGCTTTTCCAGCAGCGAGAATCGGCTTCCATGGAGTCCGATGTCCTGATTGTGGGTGCCGGCATCGGCGGCCTTGCCGCAGCGCTGGCACTGAGCCGCGCGCCGCGGCAGCGGGCGCGCGCAGAGCGACAACCCTGGTCGATTCTGCTGCTCGATCAGGCTGCGGCATTGGCCGAGGTTGGCGCCGGTCTGCAACTGGGTCCCAATGCCTCACGGCTACTGTTCGATTGGGGGCTTGGACCGGCACTGGAGCGCTGCGCGGTGCGACCGGAAGCGGTGCAAATACTGGATGCGAAGAATGGCCGCAAGCTTGGCGCCATGCGGCTGGGCGCCGAGTTTCGCCAGCGCTATGGCGCGGACTATCTGACCATGCATCGCGCCGATCTGCATCAGACCCTGTTGCGTGCGCTCGATTCCTGGTCGGTTCAGTTGCTGGCCTCGACCAGGGTGGAGTCGTTTTCAACCGGGCTCGCTTCGGTAAAGGTTTTGGCTGGCACTGGCGAACACTTTCGAGGGCGAGGCCTGCTTGCCTGTGACGGGGTCTGGAGCCAGGTGCGTGAACAGTTGCTCGGCGCCCCCGCGGCGCGGGCGACCGGGCATCTGGCCTACCGCGCCATGCTGGATGCCAGGGACTTGCCGGCGGGCCTGCTGCGCCTGGTGACGGTCTGGCTTGGCCCGCGCTTGCATGCGGTGGCCTATCCGGCGCGTGCTGGCGCGTTGCTGAACCTGGTGGTCATTGTCGAACCGGAGGCTGCTTCGCTGGCATCGTTATCGGTTCCGGCCAGCGAACGGCGCTGGGACCGCGACGGCGGCAACGACTGGCTCCGCAGTTGGCAACATCTGCATCGAAGCTTGCTCGACCTGACTGGCGCGGCACAGTCCTGGAGCGTTTGGCCGCTGTTTGACCGGCCGCCACTGTCCGGGCCGCAGCAGATGGCCAGAGGCCGGGTTGCGCTGCTGGGCGACGCCGCGCACCCGATGCGTCCCTACCTGGCACAAGGCGCAGCGATGGCGATCGAGGACGCTCGGGAACTTGCCGCTCAGGTGAGTGAAAGCCCGGACGATCTGGCGCTCGCTTTCGAGCGCTACGCCCAGCGTCGCTGGCGCCGCAACGCCAGGGTGCAACGAGTCTCGCGCCGCAATGGAGTGATCTTTCATGCCGGAGCCCCATTGCGGCAGATGCGCAACCTGGCCATGCGACTCGCCGGCGCGCGCCTGCTGGACTCGCCCTGGCTGTATGGTTATCGGCAGGAGCTGTCCAAGCGGGCCCTGGCTACCTCGGGAGCATGTGAGCCGCCCTGAGGGCATTCACAAGTCGGTACGCAGCTTCCAGATTTCCGGGAACAGCACGACGTCAAGCATCTTGCGCAGATAGCCGACGCCACTGGTGCCACCGGTGCCGCGCTTGAAGCCGATGATGCGCTCGACCGTCGTCACATGGCGAAAACGCCAAAGGCGAAACGCGTCTTCCAGATCGGTCAGCTCCTCCCCAAGCTGGTACAGATCCCAGTAGCGCTCGGGGCTGCGGTACACCTGCAGCCAGGCTTGTTCCACTTCGTCGTTGCTGATGTAGGGCTGGCTCCAGTCGCGTTCCAGATGGGTCGCCGGTATCGCCAGACCGCGTCGCGCAAGCAGGCGCAAAGCCTCGTCGTACAGCGAAGGTTGCGCAAGCGCGTCACTCACCTGTCGCAGCAGGTCGGGTCGGTGCGCATGGGCTTGCAGCATCGCCGGATTCTTGTTGCCCAGCGCGAACTCGACGCAGCGGTACTGCATGCTCTGGAGACCGCTGGCCTCGCCCAAATAGGGCCGGATCGCGCTGTACTCGGGCGGGGTCATGGTCGCCAGCACGTCCCAGGCGTGAACCAGCTGCTCCATGATGCGGCTGACCCGAGCCAGCATCTTGAAAGTCGAGCGGAGCTGGTCCTTGGCCACGCCCTGAATCGCGGCGCGCAGTTCATGCAGCATCAGCTTCATCCAGAGTTCGCTGGTCTGATGCTGGATGATGAACAGCATCTCGTTGTGGTCCGGCGAGCGCGGGTGCTGGGCGTTCAAGATGGCGTCGAGCTGCAGGTAGTCGCCATAATTCATGGTCTGGCTGAAGTTGAGCTTCGCGCCCTCTTGCATCACGCTCGGCTCGGACTTGTCCTTCGTCATGTCACCGCCTGCTTCCGTGCAAACTCCGGCCGCTGCCACTCGCCACCCTGCAGGACCTGTCGCAGGTGTTCGACCGCGTTCCAGATGTCGGCAAAACGCAGGTACATCGGCGTGATGCCAAAGCGCAGGATGTCGGGCTGCGCGTCCCCGTCGCCGGCGCGAAAGTCGCCGATGACGCCGCGCGCGATCAGCGCCTGCATCACCGCATAGGCACTCGATCCGCTTGGCACTGCGGCCGGGACATCCAGCGCCCAGCTAACTTCGCTGCCGCGCTGCTTGTGGTTTCGCGGCGTGATGAGCCGCAGCCCGAGGCCCTGGCAGTGTTGTTCAACCAGTTGGATGAAACAGTCGCTCAGGGCCAGCGACTTGGCGCGCAGGGCGACCATCGGTTGTCCTGCCGGGGCCAGGTCGCGCGCCGCCAACAGGGTGTCCAGGCCGGCGTCGAGCGCCACCATTGACAGGATTGGCTGCGTGCCGCAGAGGTAACGGGTAATGCCCTTGGCTGGCTGATACTCAGGCGTGAAGGCGAACGGGGCGGCGTGGCTCCACCAACCGGACAGCGGCTGCGAGAGCTGCTCGCTGTGACGTGGATGGATCCAGACAAAGGCCGGGGCGCCGGGTCCGCCATTGAGAAACTTGTAGCCGCAACCGACGGCGAAATCGGCTCCACTGGCCTTAAGTTCCAGCGGCACCGCGCCCGCGCTGTGCGCCAGGTCCCAGACGGTGAGGGCGCCGGCCAGGCGCGCTTTTCGATTGACCTCCGCCATGTCGTGCATGGCGCCGGTGCGGTAGTTGACATGAGTCAGCATCAGCACGGCGACCTCGACGTTCAGCGCGCCATCGATCTCTTCGGGCTCGATCAGCTTGAGTGTCAAGCCACGCTGCGCGCACAGTGACTGCGCGATGTACAGATCGGTTGGAAAATTGCTGCGTTCGCTGAGCAAGATCTTCCTGCCTGGATGATCCCGCTCGGCGCCATGCAGCGCGGCGCTCAGCACCTTGTACAGATTGATCGACGTTGAATCCGTCGCCACGACTTCGCCTGGATCGGCGCCCACCAACGTCGCGATCTTGTCGCCCAGGCGCTGCGGCATGTCGAACCAGCCCGCGCTGTTCCAGCTGCGAATCAGGCCCTGTCCCCACTGCCGCGACACCGCGTCGGCGACCCGCTGCGGCGCCGCGCGGGGCAAGGGCCCGAGCGAGTTGCCGTCGAGGTAGATCACGCCCTGGGGCAGTTCAAACAGCTCGCGCAGGGATCGAAGCGGGTCTTCCGCGTCGAGTCGACGCAGCTCAGCAGGACAGGCGGTCAATGCGGTCATGTTGGGCAAGTAGGCTCATTCGAGCTGGCGCAGAACGGCGCGAACCGGCGAAGCGTCGGCAGTCATCCATTTCAGTGGCAGGGCAATCAGTTCATAGTCACCCGCTTCGACCTCGTCGAGCACCAGGTTTTCCAGTACACGCAAGCCACATTGCAGCAGTTGCTGGTGGGCGTGCAGGCCCTTGCTGCTGGCGGGATCAACGCTCGGCGTGTCGATCCCTATCAACAATACGCCATGGCGGGCCAACAGGGCCACTGACTCCGGCGCGTACGCGGTGAAATCGTTCCACTCCTGGCTCGCCTTCAGGCTGGTGCGCACCAGCACGCGCGGCGGCAGGTCTTGCAGCGCATGTTCGAGATGGCCGGGCAGGATCAGCGGGCCCTGATCGACGCAATGAATCACCCGGCAGGGACCAAGGTAGGGGGCAAGGTCGAGCTCACCCACCGCAGCTCCATGACGGTCGTAGTGCAATGGGGCATCGGCATGGGCGCCGGTATGGGCCGAGAGAGTGATCGATGCGACGTTCACCGGGCAGTCGGCATCGAGCACGAAACGGGGCTGCTGAGAATAGCCGGTGTCGCCGGGAAAGACCGCTGAATGCGCGTCGACCGGTGGAGAAATGTCCCAAATCCTTTTCATGGTCGGGCGGCCATTGGCAAACTACGCCTGGTCCGATTGCTTGCCGAGCAACAAGAACTCCATCAACGCCTTCTGCGCATGCATGCGGTTTTCAGCCTCCTCCCAGACCACCGACTGCACCCCGTCGATCACCTCGGCCGAGACTTCCTCGCCACGGTGCGCCGGCAGGCAGTGCATGAACAATGCGTCCGGTCGCGCGACCGCCATCATTTCGCTGTTCACCTGCCAGTCGGCAAATGCCCTGGCGCGAATTTCGTTTTCCGCCTCATAACCCATGCTGGTCCAGACATCGGTGGTGACCAGATCGGCGTCCTTGCATGCCTGCAGCGGTGACTTGAAGACCCGGTAGCTGTCGCCCGAGCGCAGTCCGGCGACCGACTGATCGACCTCGTAGCCGCTGGGGGTGCTCAGATGAACCCGGAAGTCGAGGATCTCGCTGGCCTGCAGCCAGCTATTGGCCATGTTGTTGCCGTCACCGACCCAGGCCACCGTCTTGCCGCGGATCGGTCCCCGGCACTCGATGAAGGTAAAGATGTCGGCCAGGATCTGGCAGGGATGGAACTCGTTGGTCAGCCCGTTGATGACCGGCACCCGTGAATGGGCCGCAAAGCGCTCGATATTGTCCTGACCGAAAGTGCGGATCATGACCAGATCGACCATGCGGCTAATCACCCTGGCCGTGTCCTCAATCGGCTCAGCCCGCCCCAGGTGCGTGTCGCCGGTGGTGAGATGCACCACGCTGCCGCCCATCTGGTACATGCCGGCCTCGAAGCTGACCCGGGTCCGGGTCGATGCCTTCTCGAAGATCATCGCCAGCGTGCGGTCGACCAGCGTGTGATGTTTCTGGTAGGCCCGGAACTTCTTCTTGATCAGCGCCGCGCGCTGGAACAGGTAGGCGTAGTCGTCGGCGCCGAGGTCGCGGAACTGCAGGTAGTGCTTCATGCCGAACTCTGCAAGAACTCAAGAATGAGCGGGCACAGGATGGCGGCCACCTGGTCCGCCTGCGCCTCGGTCATGATCATTGGCGGCAACAGGCGGATGACATTCTCGGCTGTGACGCTGATCAGGAGCCCGTCCTCGGCACAACGCTTGACCAACTCGACGCAGGGCTTGGCCAGTTCGATCCCTATCATCAGTCCCTGACCGCGAATCTCGACCAGTCCGGCTTGACCCTCGAGCGCGCGTTGCAGGGCCGAGCGAAGATGCGCGCCGACCCGGCTGGCGTTTTCCAGCAGGTTGTCTTCCTCGAGGATGCGCAGCGTTTCCAAGCCGGCACGCATCGCCAGCGGATTGCCGCCAAAGGTGGTTCCATGATTGCCCGGTTGAAAAATGTCTGCCGCCTTCGGTCCCGCCACGACAGCGCCAATCGGCACGCCCGAGCCGAGTCCCTTGGCCAATGGCATCACGTCGGGAATAATTCCGGCCCACTGGTGGGCGAACCATTTTCCGGTTCGGCCGATACCACATTGAATCTCGTCGATCATCAGCAGCCAGTCCCTCTCGTCGCAAAGCGCCCGAACCGCTTTCAGGTATTCAATCCGCATCGGATTGACACCACCTTCACCCTGAATGGTTTCGAAGAACACGGCAACCACGTTCGGGTTGCCGGCGGTGGCCCGTTCCAGCGCAGCGATGTCGTTCAAGGGAACCCTGATGAAACCCTCGACCAGCGGTCCGAAGCCGGCCTGGACCTTGGGGTTTCCGGTCGCTGAAAGCGTGGCGATGCTGCGACCGTGGAAAGCGTTTTCGTAAACGACGATCTCGGGCCGCTCAATGCCCTTGTCGTGGCCGAACTTTCGTGCCAGTTTCAGCGCCGCTTCGTTCGCCTCCAGGCCGCTCGAGCAGAAGAACACGTTGGTCATTCCGGACAATTCCACCAGCTTCACTGCAAGCCGCTCCTGATCAGGGACGTGGTAATAGTTGGAGGTGTGAATCAGCTTGCTTAACTGGTCTTGCAGAGCCGGGACCAGTCTCGGGTGGTTGTGACCCAGTGTGTTCACCGCGATGCCACCCAAGGCGTCAAGGTAGCGCTTGCCCGCTACGTCCCACAGGTAACACCCCTGGCCGTGCGACAGCGCGATGGGCATCCGGGCGTAGGTGTTCATCAGGTGAGTTGAAGCCGTGGCCATGGAATCGGACATGTATCTTTTCCAGTTGCGGGGTCGCTTCAGCGTCGGCGGCGTCCGTCGAATTCCCATTCAAACAAACGGGCCCAACAAAGTTGGGCCTTGAGGGATGCAGAGCTTCCCTAGCTTCGGATTTTAGGGTAAGCCCTCCTGCTCGCAATCGCCTCTTCAGCAACCGCCTGGGCCTTGATCGTCTCATGTCGGCGCATGGTGACGATAGAATTTGCCGGCGACGCAACCCCCGGCGGCCAGGTGGCCAGGATCGGATCGGTCGTTGCCCTACCAGAGCGCCCATGCCAGACAGCGTCCCACCCCCTGGACCCAGACAAATCCTGATCCTGGGGCGCACCGTTGATGGTAAGAATTTTCGACCCAGCGACTGGGCCGAGCGACTGGCCGGAGTGATGAGCCAGTTTCGACCCGGCGGCGCGGTGCCGGGTCGCCACATCGGCTACTCACCATGGTGCTCGCCGAGTTCGCGCGCAGGGATCAACTGTGTCCTGGCAACCAAGGAACTGCACGAGCACGAACCCATGGCCTGGGATTTTCTGCTCGCGTTCGCGCGAGACAACGGCCTGCATCTGGTCGACGGCGATCAGATTGAGGGCCGGTAATCGTTTGGCCATGAAAAAACCGCCCAAGGGCGGTTCCTTCATTTTCGCTGGCAGCGCACCGATCACAAACGGCAAACCGATCGCAGCGGACCGGTTCGGGCGGGCCGCTTTCAGGCGGCTGGGGCGGCTGGGGCGGCTGGGGCGGCAGGGGTGGCAGGGGTGGCCAGGGCTTTCAACTTGGCCGATAGGCGGCTCTTGTCACGCGCGGCCTTGTTCTTGTGAAACACGCCCTTGTCGGCGACGATGTCGACCACCGACTGCATCTTGCCGAACAGTTTGGTGGCCTTGGCCTTGTCGCCGGAGACCACGGCCTTTTCAATGCTTTTGACGGCAGTGCGGTATTTGGAGCGCAGCGAAGTGTTCGCAGCGTTGAGTTTGCTGTCCTGTCGGACGCGTTTTCGGCCCGACGCCAGGCGCGGGTTCTTCTTCTTGGGCTTGGTTGCCATGACGGAAATTCCTTAAGGTTGGACGATGTTGCCAGCGAAACCCTCGATTCTAACGGAGCGGGTCTGGCTGACCCGTTGCCAGCGAATACACTCGGCCGCGTGACCCTGTTCAAGGCCGCTTCGACCGTATCGCTGCTGACGCTGGTTTCGCGCATCACCGGCTTGATGCGTGAAGTGCTGATGGCCAGCACCTTTGGCGCGAGCGCGATGACCGATGCTTTCAACGTCGCGTTTCGCATACCGAATCTGTTTCGCCGCCTGTTCGCTGAAGGGGCTTTCAGCGCGGCATTTGTCCCGGTGCTGGCGACGACGCGATCGCAGCAGGGCGACGAAGTGACCCGATTGCTGATCGATCGCGTGGCCTCCTTGCTGATTGCGGTGCTTCTTCTCACCTGCGTCCTGGGTGTGGCCGGCGCGCCGGTTCTGGTCTGGCTGCTGGCCAGCGGCCTGCAACAGGACGCAAAAGCCTACGACGCAGCGGTGTTGATGGCGCGCTGGATGTTTCCCTACATCGGATTCATGTCGCTGGTCGCGTTCTCAGCCGGCATTCTGAATACCTGGCGCCGCTACGCAGTCCCGGCGGCTTCGCCCGTGCTGCT